>JARKPC010000264.1 GCA_029975435.1 Propionivibrio sp.
GACAACTGCGGTCCGCTGGCCAACTCCGGTTTGAAAATTCATTATTGATCCTTTCGTTTTCGTATGTGCGCGTTGAGCGATCTCTCGCTGCAACCTTGGTATTTCAGTCAGGCATCACCTAAAGGCATAAGCGACAAAACAGCGCTCCGACCTCCGTGTCGTTGATTTTCTTTTGTGTTGGCGACGATAATCCTCGCGTCGTATCTTGAATACAAGCGCTGTTTTTTTAATACCTGCTGAAATATTTTCATGAGGTGACTGATTGCGTACCGACCTTCCTCCCCTTTCGGCACTGGTGGCTTTCGAGACGGTAGCGCGCCGCCTGAGCTTCGCGCGCGCTGCCGAGGAACTGCATCTGACGCCGTCGGCGGTCAGTCACCAGATTGCCAAGCTGGAACATTTCCTCGGCTTTCTGCTCTTCGAACGGAATCCGCGCGGCATTGTCCTCAGCGAAGCCGGGGAGAGCTATCTCGGGCGCGTGGCCGGCGCCCTCGGGGCGATCGGCAACGCCACCAACGATATCCGCAAGGGCGTACGCAACACCCTGTACGTGCATTCGAGCACCAGCATTGCCAGCCTGTGGCTGATGCCTCGCCTGGCCGAGTTCGTGCGCGCGTTTCCCGACATTTCGCTGTCGCTTTCTGCGTCGCCGGTGCACTCCGATTTCGCCCTGGGGCAGGTCGATGTGGATATCCGCTACGGGGTTCCGGAATGGCCGAATCTGGTGGTCGAGCCGATCTTCGAGGAGCGCATCATGCCGCTGGCCAGCCCCGATCTGCTGGCCCGGCAGCCGGTGCATGCGCCGTCCGATCTGCTCCAGTGTCCACTGATCCAGTCGACGGTCAGTCTGGTGCAGTGGCCGGCCTGGTTTGCCAGCCGCAGCCTCATCGGCGTGCCGGAGCGCTTCGCCTTCCGCTTTGACCGGGCGTCAATGTCGCTCGAAGCGGCCGTGCAGGGGCTGGGCATCGCCCTGGAGAGCGACAGGATTGCTTCACAGTTTATCGAGGCGGGGCGCTTGCACCCGGTATTCCACACCGCATGGTCGCTGCCCATCAAGGCGCATTTCATGGTTTACCCGGCGCGCCACGCGCAGCGTGCCGAGGTCAGCCAGTTTGTCGCGTGGATGCGCGAGCAGGCGGGGGCGGCGCTGGAACCGACGGCCGCCTGAAGATGTCGGAAATTAAAATCACGGCGTGCGTCGAAGAGTGTCGAAGGGTTGCACGACGTTGCGTATTCGATTAAGTTTGAGGCTGTTCGTTAGTTGAGCCATCTATGGGGACGTCGTCCCCTTTTTTTGGCTTTGCCCTTTGCCCCTTGATTGGTGGCGCCGGCGCGAATCAGGCGCCTGAACGTTCTTTCCAGCAGCAACGTGTCCCGCAACGACTCGCTCACGTTACGGGATGTCTCTACAGTCTTTTCTGTCGCATTGATTCGAGTGGTTGATGACTCGTCCGGGTTGCATCGGGGCGGTCCGAATCCAGAAAGGAGGTTGTACGGATCATGAGCAAGCGTCCATTACGCATCGGCCTTTCGGCCCGGATCTATCACCCGCAGGCTGGCGCGAAGGGTATACAGTCCAAGTCTCTGCAATATCTTGAGCAATCAGTCGCGCATTGGGTCATGTCGCGCGACGTCATGGTCTTCATGATCCCGTCGGTCAGCGGTGACGGGATCGTTTATCGCAGCAATATCCGCCTCAGCGATTACGCCGAGTATCTGGATGGGCTGGTGCTTCAGGGGGGCGCGGATGTCAGTCCCCAATGCTATGGCGAAGAGCCGCTCCATCCCGACTGGGCCGGCGATCGCGTGCGCGACGCCTACGAGATGGAACTGCTGCACGAATTCATGGAGTCCGGCAAGGCCGTGCTCGGCATCTGCAGGGGCGCGCAGCTGATCAACGTGGCCTTGGGCGGTTCGCTGCATCAGGACATCATCACCCAGGTCGAGAATGCGGTATCGCACGTGCATGACGATTATGACCGTCACTCTCACGCCATCACCTGGGGCAAGGAGTCTGGCTTGTCGCGGCTGTATCCGGGATTGGATACAGGGCGCGTGATTTCGATCCACCACCAGTCGATCAAGGCGCTTGGGCGCGGCTTGCGCATCGAGGCGACCAGTGCCGAAGATGGCGTGGTCGAGGCGGTTCGCCTGGAAGGCAAACCCTTTGTGCTCGGCCTTCAGTGGCATCCCGAGTTCCACCCGCCGGGGTCGCCCGATCTGCTCGACTGTACTCCGATCCTCGATGAATTCCTCAATGCTGCGCGCGGTCGTCGCTGGTGATGCCGCCCGACGTAACGCGCTGGAAAACTTTCTGCGGAGTCGTACTCAATGGTTGATTCGATTGTTGGACCCGTCCGGGATGCTTGGACGGCGTTACAGGGGCATCTGTTCTTTTTGCCGCCGTTCCCCAGCCGCCTCGATACGCTGGCCCTGCTCAGTCTGCTGCTGGTAACCGGCCTGCTGGTTGCCGAATGGCTGCGGGCGCATTGGGGCTGGCCGCGCGTCCTGGGCTATGTCGTTGCCGGCTCCGTATTCGGGCCTCCGGTGTTCGGCTGGATCAACGCCGATATTCTGGTCCAGATCCGTCCGGTCGCGGACGCGGCGCACGGGCTGTTGCTGCTCGAGGCCGGCCGCCGGCTCGACTTGCGCTGGCTGGTCAAGAACCGCGATCTGTTGCGCGGCAACGTGAGCGACATCGTCCTGTCGTTCCTGGCCATCTATTTCTTCTCCTACCTGGTCGTCGGGCTGCCGCCTGCCTGGGCTGCCGCCACGGCCGCCGTGACCATGGCCTCGGCACCGGCGGTCGTGTTGCTGATCATCGAGGAATCGCGGGCGCAGGGACAGGTGACCGAGCGCGTCATTCTCTATTCTTCCCTGAGCGCGGCGGCGGCGTTCGTCGTATTCGTCGTCGTGCTGGGCATCGTCCACGCGCAGCAGAGCAACAACTGGGCGAATACGCTGATTCATCCGCTGTGGGCCGGCGGCGGGGCGTATCTCATCGGCTGGCTGATCTCGCGATTGGCGCTGCTGATTGCCGGGCGGCTGCCGAAGCGATCGCTGGCGCAGGTCTTCGTGCTCGTGGCCATGGCCCTGCTGGCGGTCGGTATTGCCCGCATGCTCGCCGTGCCGGTGTTCCTCACCCTGTTCCTGATGGGTGTGATCCTCTCCTTGCGCGACGAGGCAAAGGTTCTCAGCTACACCAGCCTGCCGGAAGGACACTGGATGCTGGCCATCATCCTGTTCGTGGTGGTCGGGGCTTCGTTGCCGTGGCGCGATTTCACCTGGCTGACCGGCCTGCACGCGCTCGGCCTGCTGCTGGTGCGGGCACTGGCCAAACTGATATCCCTGGCGCTGTCGGGTGGCAGCCTGCCCTTGGGCAAGCGTCTTCTCGTCGGCGTCGGCATTCAACCGTTGTCGGCAACGGCCGTGTTCATGGCCTTTGAAATCGCCCGGCTGTATCCGGAGATCGGGGCGTCCGCCCTGGCGCTGGCGTTCTTCGCGGCGGCGATCATGGAACTCGCCGGTCCGGTCCTGTGCCGCTTTGCGCTGAACCGGGCGGGTGAGACAGCGACCGAAAAAGTTGCGCCCGGAGGTGTGATATGAGTGACGCTCTCGAATTTACTCAAAGCGAACCCTTGACCCTGGGGGTCGAACTCGAGCTTCAACTGCTGACCACGCGCGATTTCGACCTGACGCGTGGCGCGTCCGACTTGCTGCGCGCCATGGATTACGACGGGCGCAATGGCGACATCAAGCTGGAAATCACCGAAAGCATGATCGAGATCAATACGCTGGCTCGCGCTTCGGTCGACGACATCGCCGACGACCTGGACAGCTTGCGCGGTGTCCTGGTCGAGCAATGCGCGCGCAACAACATCACGGTCTGTGGTGGCGGCACGCACCCGTTCCATTCGTGGCCCGAACGGCGCATCTCGCCGGGTGAGCGCTATGAGCAGACCTATGCGCGTTATGGCTATCTGGCCAAGCAATTCACGGTGTTCGGCCAGCACATCCATATCGGGTGCGCTACCGCGGATGATGCCGTGTGGCTGACCCAGGCGCTTGGGCCTTATGTGCCGTTTTTCATCGCCCTGTCGGCATCGTCACCGTACGTCGATGGGGTGGATACCTATTTCCAGTCGGCACGCCTGAATGCCGTTTCCGCCTTCCCTTTGAGCGGCCAATGTCCGGTGCTGGCTGACTGGAATGATTTCCTGGCGCACTACGAGTTCCTGCGCGACTGCGGCATCGTCGCCAGCATCAAGGATCTGTACTGGGATATCCGGCCCAAGCCGGAATACGGCACCGTGGAAATTCGCGTCTGCGACACCCCGTTGAGCATCGTGCCGGCGGCCGCGCTGGCCGCGCTGGCCCAGTGCCTGGCGCGCAAGCTGCTGCGCGAACGGCCCGTCTTCCACCCCGGCCGGGCGTTGCAGGTGGCACGCTACAACAAATTCCAGGCCTGCCGGTACGGCTTCGACGCGCAGATCTCCTGTCCGGAGAAGCGACGACAGGAGGGGCTGCGCGAGTCGCTGGCCAGCTTGCTGGACGTGCTTGGCGAGGAGGCGAAAGCGCTCGGCTGCCAGCGCTGGCTTGATGTACTGCGCCGATCGTTGTTCTCGGGAATGTCCGATGCCGACTGGCTGCGCTCGCGCTTGACGGTGCACCAGAACCTGCACGATGTGGTACGCGATTCAATGGACCGTTTCCGCGAGCTGAGGCATCCGGCCACGTGAAATTCCGTTGAGGGAAAAAGTTCGGGAGGTGTCTTGTCCATGCGGCGGCGTGCCGTGGCATGTCGGGGTGTCGGTAGAGCGGATGTTATAATCGACCCCCTTCTAACGGGCATCCTGGCCTCGAATTCTTCAACTGACCCCACGGCATGGCGCTATTCACTCTCGGTATCAATCACCGCACGGCGCCGCTCACGGTTCGCGAGCAGGTGGCGTTTCATGCCGAGGAATTGCGCCGTGCGCTGGCCGATCTGTCGGGCAGCGGGAGAGTGGTCGAGGCGGCGATTCTGTCGACCTGCAACCGTACCGAACTGTATTGCCAGGCCGATGACCCGCAGGTGGCGGCACACTGGCTGGCAGAGTACCGTCGCTTGCCGCTGGGCGAGATCGAACCCTATCTCTACACGCATCCGGATCGCGAGGCCGTTCGCCATGCCTTTCGCGTTGCCAGCGGGCTGGATTCGATGGTGCTCGGGGAGCCCCAGATTCTCGGCCAGATGAAGGAAGCCGTGCGCATCGCCCGCGAGGTCGGTGCGCTGGGCACCACGCTGAACAAGCTGTTCCAGCAATCGTTCTCCGTGGCCAAGGATGTACGCTCGACCACGGCCATCGGCGCCAATATCGTATCCATGGCGGCGGCGTCGGTGCACCTGGCGGAACGAATTTTCGGGAGCATTGCCGATCAGCGCGTGCTGTTCATCGGCGCTGGGGAGATGATCGGCCTGTGCGCCACGCACTTCGCGGCACAGAAGCCGAAGCAGATCGTCATCGCCAACCGCACCGTCGATCGCGGGCGCGAGATGGCCGAGCGCTACGGCGCCGCGGCCATACGTCTGGAGGACGTGGCGGAGCGTCTCGCCGAATTCGATATCGTCGTTTCGTGCACCGCCAGCCAGTTGCCGATCATCGGACTGGGGCTGGTCGAACGAGCTGTCCGCTTGCGTCGTCACCGGCCGATTTTCATGGTCGACCTGGCAGTGCCGCGCGACGTGGAAGTCGAGGTCGGGGATCTGGACGACGTGTTCCTGTATACCGTCGACGATCTGGCGCAGATCGTCGAGTCCGGACTGGAGTCGCGCCAGTCTGCCGTGGTCGATGCCGAAGCGATTGTCGATGGCCGCGTGGACGATTTTCTGCAATGGCTGCAGACGCGGGAGAGCGTGCCGGTCATTCGCGCCCTGCGCGACAACGCCGAGCGCATGCGCCGGCATGAGATGGAACATGCGCTTAAGCTGTTGGCCAAGGGGGAGGATCCTGCCGCCGTGCTCGAACATCTCTCGCACCGGCTGACGAACAAATACCTGCATGCGCCGACGCAGGCGCTGAACCAGTTCGAGGCAAACCGTGGCGAGATGCAGGCGCTGGTGACCAAGATTTTCAGCCTGCATCGTGAACAACACTGACGATTGACTGACGATGAAACAAAGCATCCGCGACAAACTGGAGAACCTCGTCGGTCGGCTCGACGAACTTGACCGCATCCTGGCCAGCGGCGAAGCGACGCGCGACATGGACCAGTATCGCAAGATGACGCGCGAGCACGCGGAGCTCGGTCCGGTGGTGGCGTTGTACAAGGACTGGCAGCAAACGGAGGCGGATCTGCGATCGGCGCAGGAAATGATGGCCGATCCGGAAATGAAGGAACTGGCCGAGGAAGAGATGAAGGCGGCCAAGGAGCGTTTGCCCGCCATCGAAATCGAGTTGCAGAAGCTGCTGCTGCCAAAGGATGCCAACGACGAGCGCAACGTTTTCCTGGAAATCCGCGCCGGCACGGGCGGCGACGAATCGGCGTTGTTTGCCGGCAACCTGTTCCGCATGTATACGCGCTATGCCGAGCGCCAGCGCTGGCAAGTCGAAGTGGTTTCCGCCAACGAGTCGGAACTGGGCGGATACAAGGAGGTCATCGCGCGTATCGCCGGCACCGGCGTGTATTCCAAGCTGAAGTTCGAATCGGGAGGGCACCGCGTGCAACGCGTGCCGGAAACCGAGGCGCAGGGGCGGATTCACACGTCGGCTTGCACCGTCGCCGTGATGCCCGAGGCCGACGAACTCGAAGACGTGCAGATCAACCCGTCGGAGATTCGCATCGACACCTTCCGTGCGTCCGGCGCGGGCGGTCAGCACATCAACAAGACCGACTCGGCGGTGCGCATCACCCACCTGCCGACCGGCATCGTTGTCGAATGCCAGGACGGGCGCTCGCAGCACCAGAACAAGGCGCAGGCGATGTCGGTACTGGTGGCGCGCATCCGCGACGCGCAAGAGCGTGAGCAGAACGCGAAGATCGCCTCGACGCGCAAGAGCCTGATCGGCAGCGGCGACCGTTCCGAACGCATCCGCACCTACAACTTCCCGCAAGGCCGGGTCACCGACCACCGTATCAACCTCACGCTGTACAAGATCGACGCGATCATGGACGGCGAGCTCGACGACGTGATCGACGCGCTGTCCACGGAACATCAGGCCGAACAGCTGGCGGCGCTGGCCGACGCCGAATGAGCGCCGCGATGCGCATCGGCGATGCCTGGCGGCAGGCCGGCCGGCGCATCGACCGGCTGGATGCGCGCTTGTTGCTGGAGCATGTGTGCGGCTACACCTATGCCGACCTGATTGCGCGACCGGAGTGCGAAATGTCGGTTGAACAGGCGTCCCGATTCGACGACATGGTCAGGCGCCGCGAAGCGGGGGAGCCTTTGGCCTACCTCGTGGGCAGTGCCTGGTTTTGCGATCTCGAATTCTCCGTTAGCCCGGCCGTGTTGATTCCGCGCCCCGATACGGAAGTCCTCGTCGAGGTGGCCTTGGAAAAAGCGCGGGCCCTGGAGAATCCAAACGTTGTCGATCTGGGCACGGGTTCAGGCGTCGTCGCCATCCTGATCGCACGGCGGTGCCCGCAGGCCCTGGTGACGGCGGTCGATGTATCGGCGGCCGCGCTGGACGTGGCGCGCGCCAACGCCGAACGGCACCGTGCGCACATCCGCTTTCTCGAAGGTGACTGGTACGCCCCGCTGGGCGATGAGCGTTTCGACATCATCGTATCCAACCCGCCTTACGTGGCCGAAGGCGATCCCCATCTGCAGCTGAACGGACTCCCCTTCGAGCCGCAACACGCGCTGACGGACGGCGTTGCCGGTGGCAACGGGCTGGCCTGCATCCGCCGCATCATCGCCGCGGCGGCGGATCATCTGCGGGCGGGAGGGTGGCTGCTGATGGAACACGGCTACGATCAGGCGGTCGAAGTGCGCAGGCTGCTTTGGGAAGCAGGGTTCGCCGATGTGGCTTCCTGGACGGACGGAGCCGGCATTGAACGGGTCAGCGGTGGCCGGGGGTGACGGCCTGGGGCCGGCACAATGAGCAGCAGCTGTTGTTTATCCAACTGAAAAGAGGTTTTTTACATGGACGTGCAGGAAATCATCAAGGAGCAGGTCACCACCAATCCGGTGGTGCTCTACATGAAGGGTACCCCGCGGGCGCCGATGTGCGGCTTCTCGGCCACGGCGGTGCAGATACTGCAGGCCTGCAACCTGCCGCTGTTCTTCAGCGTCAATGTGCTGGAGGAACCGGCCATTCGCGAGGGTGTGAAGGTCTTTTCCGACTGGCCGACCATTCCGCAACTGTATATCCGTGGCGAGTTCGTCGGTGGTTGCGACATCATGCGCGAGATGTACCAGAGCGGCGAATTGCAGCAGTTGCTGGTGGGGATTGCCGCTCCCGAGTGATGCCGCCGATGCGGGGGCGTGAACCGTTTCGCCCCTCGGAGAGAGGCATGCGCTATCATGCGGCCATGGCAAGGCATCCTGCTTTCTTCCTGTTTTTTCTCGCCTTTTTTCTGCTTGACGGTTGCGCGACCCGGGTCGGCGCGGGCGGGCAGAAAGAGGAGCGCTTCGATCCGCGCTATCTGGCCAAGACGGAAATCGACCGCGTGATCGATGCCAATCGCGCTGAAGTGTCGGCTGGCCTGCGCCGCGTGGCGGAGAAACTTTACCGGCGCAATCCGGCGGAGTGGAAGAAGGCGGGGCATGCCAGCCTGGATTCTGCACTGAAACGGCTTTTCGCCGGTGGCCTGAATTTTCCGGAACTGGAAGGACAGCGTGAGGGGGGGGCGGCCATGCTGGCCTTCAACCCGAAGTACCAGGGAGATCGTGTCCTCGCCGTCATGGCCGGACTGCTCGGCATGGTTGATGCGGCTTTTGAGCACAAGAACGATTTCTACGTGTTTGACGACCTTAACGAGCAGAAGCTCTACAACTGCGCGCGCAACGTCGAGATCGCGGTCTGGAAAATGTCTTCGACCCGAACGGCCGATGGCCAGACTCTCCTTGTTTCCAACGAACTTGATCCGAACAACCCCAACCTGAGTTTCGAGCGCGAGTTTGGCCGCATCATCGGCTTGCTGGACTTCATGGCCAAGATCGTGGCCGACAAGCATGGCCGGTCGATCACGCGATTGACTCAGAGCATTGCGACGGCAGTATTCCTGCCCGTCGGCGCACTTGGACTGAAATGAAATCCATCGTCATTCTTATTTCCGGTCGCGGCAGCAACATGGTGGCGCTAATCAACGCGGCTGCCGACGGATCGCTCCCCGTGCGCGTGGCCGCGGTGCTCTCCAATCGCCCCGACGCCAAGGGGCTCCAGATTGCCGCGACCGCCGGGATTGCCACGCAGGTCATTGACCACACGCTTTTCAACGATCGCGAATCCTTCGACGCGGCGATGATCGCGGCCATCGACTCCTTTTCCCCGGACCTTGTCGTCCTCGCCGGATTCATGCGCATTCTGAGCGATGGATTCGTAATGCATTATGCGGGCCGCCTGATCAATATTCATCCGTCGTTGTTGCCGTCTTTCCCGGGCCTGCATACGCATCAGCGGGCGTTGGACGAGGGGGTGCGGATTCATGGCTGCACCGTGCATTTCGTTACGCCCACCCTTGATCACGGGCCGATCGTCGCACAGGCGGCAGTTCCGGTGATTGACGGGGACGATGCCGCGACACTGGCCGCACGTGTGCTGGTGCAGGAACACCGCATCTATCCGCTGGCTGTGCGCTGGTTCGCCGAAGGGCGCCTGCGTCTGACCGGCGGACGCGTCGAACTGGATGCGCCGCAGGAACATGCTTCCAGTCTCATTTCGCCGCAGGTGGCCGGGTGACGATCATAGGCATGGGGAGAGTATGCCCGTTGCCCTGATCCTGGCATTTGCCGCATCGCTGGGTATTCATGCGGTCGCGCTCTTTGGGCCGGACATCGAGTTGGCCGTTGAGCCTGACGCGCCGCTTATCGTCGCGGAATTGAAGCCCTTGCCCGCGCCACCGGCTCAGCCCGCTGTTGTGCCGCCCGCGTCCGTCGAACCCGAACGAAAGCCGGAGAAGGCGACGTCCGCGAAGCGCGCGCTGCCTCGCCGGAAACCCGCCAGCCCGCGGGAGTCAATGGTCCACGCCGCGCCGGCGATGATCAATCCAGAAGCGGCATACGCCGACGCTGAGGAGACCATAGGGGCGCCGCCGGTTGCCGACGGTGTTCCCGAGGTCTCGTCGCAGGGGCCCGAGACGCCGCCTGCGCCCCCGCGCCTGCCACCGCGCGGAAGCATCCGGTTCCGCGTCGACCGGGGTGATTCAAATTTCGAGATTGGTGTCGCCCATCAGGACTGGGAGTTTGAAAACGGTCGCTATCGACTGCGTTCCGTGGTAGAGACCACCGGGTTGGTGTCACTGTTCCGGTCCGTGCGCATCGAAATGGAGAGTCTCGGACGCTTCTCGGAAAACGGTTTACAACCTGAAGTCTTCGGCGTAATACGCGAGGGCCGCCGGGCTCGGGAGAAAGCGCTGTTTGACTGGGAATCCATGAAACTCCGCGTGAGCGATCGGCCTGAACAGACTCTCGGCCTGGGCGCGCAAGATCTGTTGTCTTTCTATTACCAGCTTGGGTTTCTCGATATTCCCCCGGGGGGGGCGGGATCGATGCCCGTCGCCACTGGCAAGAAATACGGCCTGTATCGCCTGGAGAACCTTGGCGACGAGGAAATCGAAATTCCGCTGGGCGTTCTGCGTACCCGGCACTTGCGGGCTCCCGGTGAAAATTCCACCGAGCTTTGGCTGGCTTACGATTATCGTCTGCTGCCGGTTAAAATTCGCCACGTCGATAACAACGGCGGCACCCTGGTTCAGGTGGCCGTCGACATCAAATTTGGACAATAGCCCCGATGCGCTTTACTCCCGCCCTGTTGAATCACGCCGAAGCCCTGCTTGCCGAGTTGTTGCGCTCCTCGTTCGCAGCCGATTCCGTGGTGTCCCATTACTTCCGCATGCACCGGGAACTGGGCCACCACGACCGTGGCTTCATCGCTGAGACTGTCTACGCGGTGTTGCGCCGCAAGAGATCGTTATCCGCGCGATGTCTGGAAGACGTTACGTCGCGGCGCCTTTTGCTGGCAACCCTGGCGTGTGTGCGTGGGCTGAACCGGCGGGAACTGGAGCCTGTTCTCAGCGAGAGCGAGGCGAAATGGCTGGCGCAGGCCAAAGCGGTCAGGCTGGACGATTTGCCGCCGGCAGTTCGACTCGATCTGCCGGACTGGCTTTACGAACGGCTGACGCAGCAGTTCGATCCGGCCGAACTGGAACAGCTGGCGGCTAGCCTCAACCAATCGGCCCCGCTCGATCTGCGCGTCAATACGCTCAAGGCGGAACGCGGCGCCGTACTGGAAAGGCTGCGCGGCGACGGCATCGACGCCGAGCCGTGCGGCTGGTCGCCCGTGGGCATCCGCCTGGCGGGCAAGCCTTCTCTATCGCGTCATCCGCTGTTTCTCGATGGCAGCATCGAAGTGCAGGACGAAGGCAGTCAGTTGTTGGGTTTCCTGCTGCAACCCAAGCGCGGTGAAATGGTCGCCGATTTTTGCGCGGGTGCCGGCGGCAAGACCTTGTTGCTCGGTGCCATGATGCGCTCGCAAGGGCGGCTTTATGCCTTCGACGTGGCGGAAAAACGCCTGGCCAAACTCAAGCCGCGTCTGGCGCGATCCGGTCTGTCGAACGTGCATCCGGTACGTATCGAGTCGGAGCACGACATGCGCATCAAGCGGCTGGCCGGAAAGCTGGACCGGGTGCTGGTCGATGCGCCGTGTTCCGGGCTGGGTACTCTGCGGCGCAATCCGGACCTCAAGTGGCGACAGACGCCGGACAGCGTTGCCGAGCTGACGGCCAAGCAGGCGTCGATCCTGAATGCGGCGGCGTCCTTGGTGAAAAAGGGGGGGCGGCTGGTTTATGCCACCTGCAGCCTGCTCGACAGCGAGAACGAGCGCGTGGTGTCGGACTTCCTTGCCGTGCATCCCGAGTTTGTTTCCTTGTCTGCCGAAGAAGTGTTGGGCAAGCAGGGGGTCGCCCTGGAAACCGGCCAGCGCCTGCGCCTGCTGCCGCATAAACACGGTACCGACGGGTTCTTTGCGGCGGTGATGGAACGACAATGAGCGAGAGGAAGCTGTTTGCCCTGCTCAACCAATTCTGGGACGATTTCAATACGCCCGAGTTCTATTGGTTGCTCGCAGCGCTGGCGATGATCCTCGGCATCTCGTGGTGGGTGGCTTTCAGGTTACGTCGCAACGGAGACATGCATGGCGCCCGCGAGCGCAATGCGTTGCTCGCCTTCGGCGCGGGCAGCCTGAAGCGCATCGCGTTCCCCCTGATCGCCCTGGCGCTGGTCGTGCTGCTGCGCAGGATCCTGAGTGATCTTAACGTAGGCCATTTGAGCCTGCTCAGCGTCGCTTCGCTGCTTCTGCTTTCCTGGGCGCTCGTGCGCGTTCTGGTTTATGTGCTGCGCAGCGTCTTTCCCTACGGCGGTTTCCTGAAGAGTTTCGAGCGCCTTACGACCCTGGCCATCTGGGGCGGGATGGTCCTCGAAATGACCGGGTTGTCCGACGAGGTCATTGATTGGCTCGAGCAGATCCGGTTCAGTGTCGGAAAACAGAAACTCGACCTGTGGATCATCGTGCATGGGTCCGTTACCGTGTTTGCGACGTTGCTGATCGCCCTTTGGGGCGCCAGCCTGATCGAGCGCCGCCTGCTGGCCGCGCAGGGAATGGACGCCAATCTGCGCGAGGTACTGGCGCGCCTGGCCAAGGCCGTGCTGTCGGTGGTCGCTCTGCTGCTGAGCCTGTCACTGGTCGGCATCGATGTCACCGCTTTGTCGGTGTTCAGCGGCGCGCTGGCGGTTGGCCTGGGTTTCGGATTGCAGAAAATTGCCAGCAACTACGTCAGCGGCTTCATCATCCTGCTCGATCGCTCGATCCGCCTGGGTAACCTGGTTGTGCTCGACGACAAGACCACCGGCACGGTAACGCGCATCACGACTCGCTATACGGTACTGAAGACGTTGACCGGCACCGAAGTCATCATTCCCAACGAATATCTGGTCAGCAACATGGTGCGCAACCTGTCCTTTTCCGATAGCCGGGTCCGCGTGACGACGAATGTGTCTGTAGCCTACGATACGGATATCGACATGGCCATGAATGCAATGATGGCGATTGCGCTCGAGCACCCGCGGGTGCTCAAGGATCCCGCGCCCGGCGTGCAGCTGACGCAATTCGGCGATAGCGGCATCAACCTGGAACTGGGCTTCTGGATTGCCGACCCGGAGGCAGGTACCGGGAATGTTCGCTCCGAGATCAATATCGCTATTCTGCGAGTCTTCCGCGAGAGCCGCATCGCGATACCGTTCCCGCAGCGTGAAGTGAGGGTCATATAGCTGACGCTTCTGGAGACGAACGCAGGAACTTCGATACGGGACGCAAAGGGCCAAAAAAAATCCCGCGCCGGTGTGGCACGGGATTGAAAGTCCCATCGGTGCGATGGGTCAGGGAGGGTCAAACATTGTCAGCGGGGGACGCTGAAGCAATGATTGCAGTCTACGGATTCGCTGGCAGGTTGTCTGTTGGGCTTGTTCGACGTTTGCGTGACCGCGTGTAACAACTCGGTCGAGTCAGTGATCAGTGATTCCACCGGCCTGATCTATGCCTCCAGCAGCGAACCGCATACCAGCAGAGCGTGCAAGGAACGGCGATCATCAGCGCCTTCAAGATTTCAAGACGGCCTTCGCTCAGCAAATCCCACGCGACAACCCCGACAAATATGCCGATGCCTTCGGCAAGGGGGAACTTCGTCGGGCGATAGGACATGGTGTTCAATCTTTCGTTACCCAGGAAAGAGAGTGGTGCGCCGTGGATGTCGGGACGGATTCGATGGATTCGCGGAAGGGCCGTGAGGTGTTCAGTCCTGACGGTTCGGTTGTCGCGGAGAAGCGTGGGATCTGAAAGCGCGGGAGCATGCCAGGATTCTCCATCGAACGGATCGTTTAGGCTGAAAATCTTAGTCAGCTCGAAGGCTTCTGTCTGCGGTGCTTTCGTCAGGATTGTGTGACGCTTTGTAACAGCGGCCAGCTCAGCGTGAATCGGGCTCCGCCGATCGGCGATTCGTCGGCGAACGCCGTGCCGCCATGCTGCTCCATGACCAGGCTGACAATGGCCAGGCCGAGACCGTGTCCACCCGTTGCGCGATCGCGCGAGCGGTCGAGTCGGGTGAATGCCGTAAACACACGTTGGCGCTCCTCCGGCGGGATGCCGATGCCGTCATCGTCGACATGCACTCGGATGTTCTTGCCCACGATCTCGGCGCTGACGACAATCTTCGTCTTCGCGTACTTGAGGGCATTGCGCAGCAGGTTGGTCACGGCATACGGCATGCTCTTCAGGTCGAGTTCGACGAGTTGCCCCTGAGGCAGCGCGCTCATGTCGATCGACAGTTCCAGGTTACGCGTGAGGATGCGCAGCGAATCGACCTCTTCGGACAGCCAGGAAGAGAATTCGACCGATGTCAGGTGCAATTCAGGCTGCTCCCGTTCGAAACGCGAGTACGCCAGGCTGGACTCGATGAGTTCGTCCAGTTCGTCGAGATCTTCTTCCATCATCTGCCAGAGGCGCTCCCGTTCTTCCTTTTCCGGTGTCTCCGCCAACATTTCCAGGGCGAAGCGCATGCGGGCTATTGGTGTGCGCAACTCGTGGGAAATGGCGCTCGACAATTCCTTCTGCGTTGCGATCAGGCGCTGGATGCGTTCCGCCATGCCGTTCAGGGTTTCGGTCAATAAATCGAAGGCGCTGCTCTTGGCTTCGGGGGCGCGCCGCTCGAAATGTCCTTCCCCGAGAGCCCGCGCCGTCTTGCGCAGTGCTTCGAGGTCGCGCCAGACCGGTCGTACCCAGAACCACACGGCAATCGCCAGGAACAGTCCGATCAGGCTCCAGGTCAGCAGGCGGATGCGCAGTTCGAAAGGCATGGCGCGAGGCCGGTCCGGATTCGCATCCGGGGAGAACGGGCCGACCACCAGGATTTCAGGCGTCTGCTTCAGGCGGTGATAGATGATGTCACCGTCGGAATCGACCACCAGTTCGCCGGCGTCGAGCTTTTCCGCCTGCTTGGGTTTGAGCTTGAGAGTCCACCGGTCGACGATGCCCAGGCGGTACGAGAACTTGGAGTCGAGTTCCTTGATCAGTTTGGGCCACTCCGTCCGCGGCTTGCGGAACAGGGCGTCTTCGATCAGCACGATCGTGCCGCGCATGAAACGACTGGTGTAGTCGTCGGTAATTCCCTTGAGCGCAGACGAGATCACGAAGTCAGCGACAAAGGCGATGACCACGAACGACCCCATGACCAGCAGGTAGAAACTGAGGAACAACCGTGACAGGCTGTAGCCGCCCCGCCAGGGCGCATGCTTGTAGCGCCCGAAAATGTTGAGCAGGCTGCTTCCGCCGCCGTTGCTATTGCCAGTCATGCTTGCTGAACAGATAGCCCTTCCCGCGCACGGTCTTGATCCGCGTCGGATTTTCCGGGTCGTCGCCGAGCTTCCTGCGCAGTCGGGAAATGCGTGCGTCGATCGACCGGTCGAGGCCGTCGAAGCCGATGCCGCGCAACTGCTGCAGAAGGTCATCGCGCGACAGGATGTTGCCGGCGTGGCGGGCCAGGAGCCACAGGAGATCGAATTCTGCGGTGGTCAGGTCAATCGTGTCCTTGCCCAGATAGGTGCTGCGCGTGGCCTGGCTGATCCGGAAGTTGCCGAACGACAGTTCGGCTGATTCTCCGGTTTCATGAGTTTCCTCGGCGGAGCCCGAAGCGGCCGGGGTTCGGCGCAGAAGCGCCTTGATGCGTGCCAGCAGGAGCCGCGGTTGTACGGGTTTTGCCAGATAGTCGTCAGCGCCGAGTTCGAGGCCGAGAATCTGGTCCAGATCCTCGTCGCGCGCCGTGAGCATGAGGATCACTCCCTTGTATTTGTCGCGGACCGAGCGGCAGACTTCGAATCCGTCCTTTCCGGGCAGCATGATGTCCAGGATCACCAGTTCCGGGTCATCGTTCAGGATGCGCGTCTCGGCGGTGTCTCCGCGCGCCTCGATGGTGACGTCGAAATCGTTCTTTTGCAGGTACTCGGCTGTCAGTTTGGCGAGGCGGTCATCGTCTTCGACCAGCAGAATGCGTGTTTTCATGGCGTATTGATGACGGTGGGTGGATAGGTGGATAACCCGGAAATGATACTCGATGATCGCTTTCATCTGTGAGTGCCATTGCGCGCCCGGCAGACAACGTGCGCTGCGCTGTTAGAATTGCGGCCAGACTCACGATCGGGAACGATATCTCCATCATGCGCATCTCAAACCGAATGGCATTTGGCGGGCTGGCTGGCGTTGCCCTGGGGTTGCTGGCTTCCGGGTTGGCGCTTGGCGAATTCCTCCGTCTGCAACCGTGTTATTGGTGCAATTTCCAGCGCCTCCTGTACATCGTGCTGGCCTTCATCGGCTTGTGCGGCGTTATGTTTCCCGGCCGGGCGAGGTCATGGAGCTTGCTGGCTGGCCTGGTATCGTTTGGCGGAGTGCTCGCAGCCGGCAAACAAAGCTGGATGCAGTTCGCTCCGCAGGACGCGGTCGAATGCGGTTTCGGCGATCCGACGCTGATCGAGCAACTCGTGGATTGGTTGGGCGGTTTGTGGCCCTCCATGTTCATGGTGACCGGGCTGTGCAAGGAGAAAGACTGGGTTTTTCTCGGTTTGTCGCTGGCCAACTGGTCTGCGGTCTGTTTCTTTGCCTTGTTCCTTCTGTCGCTGTGGATGCTTTTCCGCTCGAATGCACGTAGATGAAAGGGAAGAGGCCGCGTGGAGCGGCCTCTTCCCTTCGGTCAATTTGTCTTTTTGCTCGTCGACTTCTTCGCCGGTTAGTCTCGGCGCAAACCTGACAGCTCCTTGTGGCGTCCGGCGCGCAGGTTGTCGTGAATGTCCTTGTCGTGCGGTATGGCCTGTGGCAGCAGGGATCCGGCAATCATGCCGGTCGCGCTGGCGATCAGCCCGGCGAGGTGGGCCGGTACGAACGGATCCTGCGATCCGAAGATGAGAATGCCCAGCCAGGTGGTGACGCCCATGAAGATCGCCAATAGCGCTCCCTGGTTGGTGGCCTTTCTCCAGTAAATGCCGCACACCAGCGGGACGAACGCCATGACCAGGGTGATCTGATAGGCGTTTTCGACCATCTGGAAAATCGTCGCTTTCGAGTACATGGCGTATACCGTGACCAAAAAGGCGAATGCGAGCGTAACGATCCGCATGTACAGAAGCAGTTTGCGATCCGATATGTTCGGGATCATCGGCCGCAACAGGTTCTCGGTAAACGTCACCGAAGGGGCGAGCAGTGTTGCCGATGCCGTGCTCTTGATGGCGGAAAGCAATGCGCCGAAGAACATGACTTGCGCGATGAGCGGAGTATGTTCGATGACGAGCTTCGGCAGGATCATCTGCGAGTCCGATTCGATCAGTTCCTTGACCATGTCAGGGGCAATCAGTGTCGCGGAATAGGCGAGAAACATCGGAACGAATGCGAACAGGAAGTACAGGCTGCCGCCGAGTATCGAGCCCCAGATGGCGATTTTCTCCGATTTCGACGATTGCACACGCTGGAAAATGTCTTGTTGGGGGATGGAGCCCAGCATCAAGGTGATCCATGCGGCGAAGAAGCCGATGACTTCCTTCAGGTCGAGCGACGGCCAGAACTCGAATTTCCCGGCCGCCGCAGCATGATTGATTACACTGCCAACGCCTCCGGCGACGTCGGCGACCTCGGAACCGATCCACAGCATGCCGATGACGATCACCGTCATCTGCAGCAGGTCGGTGATGGCGATGGCCCACATGCCGCCGAACAGGGTGTAGATAAGGATGGCGCCGGACCCGATCCACATGCCGGCTAACTTGCTGATCTCCCCGCCGGAGACAACGTTGAACACCAGTCCCAGGGCGGATATCTGGGCCGCCACCCAGCCAAGGTAGGAAATGATGATGGCAATGGCCGTAAGAGCCTCGGCAGAGCGTCCATAGCGCCAGCGGTAGAAGTCGCTGATCGTCAGCAGGTTCATGCGGTACAGGGGGGCAGCGAAGAACACGCCCACGAGGATCAGGCATAAGGCTGCGCCGAACGGGTCGGCAACAATGCCGCGCAGCCCCTCGTTCAGGAACGTGGCGGGGATGCCGAGTACCGTTTCCGACCCGAACCAGGTGGCAAAAACCGTAGCGGTCACCATATAGAAAGGCAGGTGACGACCGGCGATGGCGAAGTCCTTGGTGTTGTGGACACGAGTGGCGGCCCACAAGCCGATGCCGACAGAAACGACCCAGTAGGCGATGACGAACCAGAGCAGCATGATGAAGGTCTCCGATGCGGTTGAGGACAGGTGCGTGGAATGGACCCCGGCAGCAGGGGAACGCTCCCATGTATTCCCGAGCAGAGAACAACCCGGACCGACGATGCCAGCTATTGATACCCGTTGGAAGCGGCGCTATTTTACCGTCGAATCTGTCAGGAAAAAATATGTTTTTTTGCCGCTGAAACAGGGGCGAAAGCTAGTGACGGCAGGGGCTTCGCTGGAATTGTCTGCGACGGGATTTCGGTACGGTCGATACCGGGTTCGGGCCGGGTCGAAACCGGGAATGAAGATTGCCGTTAGAATGGCGGTCGATGTGAATATTTCCGTTTTTCGGTCGACTTTCCGGAGGATTTATGGCGCTGTTTTTGAATGAAGACGATGTTCGTCAGTTGCTGACCATGCCGTTGACCATCGAAGCCGTTGAAGAATCGCACAAGGAGCTTTCACTGGCCCGCGCCATCGATATTCCGCGTCAGCGCACACGGCTGCCGCAAACCGCGTTGCATATCCTGCAAGGAGCGCTGCCCGGTCGCGATGCAATCGGCTACAAGGCCTATACGAGCAATCGTTCGGGCATCCGTTTTCTGGTGCATGTTTTCAGCGCCGCCAGCGGAGTCTTGCGCGTGGTTCTGGAAGCCGACTATCTGGGCATGATGCGCACCGGCGCCGCTTCCGGCGTGGCCACCCGATGGCTGGCCCGTCCCGACGCGGAAGTGCTGGGCGTCTTCGGCGCTGGCTGGCAGGCCGAGGGGAACATCGAGGCGGTGGCCGCCGTGCGCAAGCTGCGCAAGGTCAAGGTCTTCGCGCGCAATGCGGAGCGTCTGGCGGCATTCTGCGCGAAAATGTCCGATCGCCTGCAAATCGACGTGGTTCCAGGTTCGTCTCCGGAGGATACGGTGCGCGGCAGCGACATTGTCAGCACGATCACCACGGCCAGCTCGCCGCTGTTCGATGCAGCGTGGTTGTCGCCGGGAACACACATCAATGCCGCTGGTTCCAATTCGCTGATCCGTCGCGAGGTCGGCGAGGACGTACTGAAGGTTAGCCATCCGATCGTTGTCGATAGCGTCGAAACGGCGCTCAAGGAAGCCGGTGATCTGCTCCCCGCGCTGGAAAAGGGGCGGCTGAGCGAGCGGCAGCTGGTCGAACTTGGCGACGTCATTCTCGGACGCCATCCGGGCCGGTCGAAACCGGAAGACATTACCCTTTTTGAATCGCAGGGCATGGCGATCCAGGATATTTCCGTGGCTGTGCGACTGGAGGCGCTGGCTCGCGAGCAGGGCTTGGGCGTCGAGTTGCCTTACGGGGGCTAGTTTTGCCGCGGAATTGATTGACTGTTTTCTCGTGTTGCTAGGAGAATGCTCGTTACACGTTATCCTGCGGCACCAATCGCGGACACGGGTTTTAGTGACAGGGAGATGATGTGGCCAGCACGCTGAGCGACGCGCTCGAGATTGTTGTCCGGACAGACCCCGGCATGGTCCGGGAGCTCAACGAGGACGCCGTTTTCGCCAATCCCACGCGGGGCCTGGTAATCCTGGCCGATGGCATGGGCGGCTACAATGCCGGGGAAGTGGCGAGCGGCATGGCGACCTCGTTCCTGGCTTCGGCTCTGGAAACGTCCTTTTTCGACAGGACTCCCGAGGGTGTCAGTGATCCCGGGGGGGCGTCGTTTGCCCATGGATGCCTTCACGAGAGCATCGCCAGGGCCAACACGGCCATCTACAACGCGGCCATCAGCGAGCCGCAGTTCTCCGGGATGGGCACGACTCTCGTGACAGCCCTGTTTTATGACAACAAGGTGGCCGTGGCGCACATCGGCGACTCCCGGCTGTATCGCCTGCGCGACGAAGCGCTTTCCATTGTCACGCGGGACCATTCGCTGCTGCAGGAACAGATCGACAGCGGCATGATCACGGCCGAGGAAGCGCGGTACTCGCAAAACAAGAACCTGGTCACCCGTGCATTGGGCGTCGAGCTGTCGGTGGAGCCGGAAATCAACGAATATGCGGTGCTGCCCGGGGATGTCTACCTGTTTTGCTCGGACGGGCTGAACGACATGCTTGTGGACGAAGAAATCCAGCTGGTCCTGCAAACGTTGTCGGTTAACCTTGATCTGGCCGCCAAGCAGCTGATCCAGATGGCCAATGACAATGGCGGGCGCGATAATATTTCGGTGATCCTGGTCAAGATTCTGCACGCTTTTCCGGCGTGACTGCTTTTTCAAATAGGGTGGCAAGCGATGGCGAAGCTGATATTGAGCATGGACGGTTTGGTTCTCAAGGAAATCGCCCTGACCAAGGAGCGCATGACGATCGGCCGGCGGCCGACCAACGACATTCAGATCGACAATCTGGCCATCAGTGGCGAGCATGCGGCGGTGGTGACGATTCTCAATGATTCGTTTCTCGAGGATCTGAACAGTACCAACGGCACACTGGTCAACAGCCAGCCGATCAAGAAGCACTTCCTGAAGAACGGCGATGTCGTCGAACTTGGCAAGTACAAGCTGAAATACATTGCCGAACAGGCGCAGCAGGCCGATCCCGACTATGAGAAAACCATGGTCCTGCGTTCGACCATGCTCAAGCCGCAAGCTCCCATTCCTTCCACTCCTCCCGCTTCTCCGCAAGCAGCCGGGGATTCCGCCGCGCAACGTCCGCAGGCGTCTCCCGTACCTCCGGCGATCGGTGCGATCCAGATACTGAACGGGGCCAATGCCGGGCGCGAACTCGAACTGACCAAGACATTGACCACGCTGGGCAAGCCTGGCGTCCAGGTGGCCGTAATCGCGCGGCGCCCTCAGGGCTATTTCATCACGCATGTCGAGGGGGCGAAATTCCCGGCGGTAAACGGCCAGACGCTCGATTCACAGGCGCATCCGTTGAAGGATCACGATGTGATCGAAATCGCCGGCATCAAGATGGAGTTCTTCCTGAAAGGCTGATGGCCTGGTTGGCTTGGTCGCGTTCCAGCAGCCCCGATTCCCGGAATTGTGAAAAACTTCCTGTTGCTGGCCGGGAGCGGCAGGTTACTATCGGCCATTAAATTTCGTTTACGAATGGCGGTTTTCTGCCATCCGTCCGAGCAGGCCGGGAGTGAATCGGGGGAAAGATGAGAGTCCGGGTTCTAGGCTGTAGTGGAGGAATCGGTGGCCGGCATCTGCGTACCACATCGCTGCTGGTCGATCGCGACATCCTGATCGACGCCGGCACGGGGCTCTCCGACCTTCCTCTTGCCGAGTTGGCGGCCATCGACCACGTTTTCATCACGCACTCGCATCTCGACCACATCGCGGCGCTGCCTTTGATGATCGATTCGGTGGCCGACTTGCGTGAGCAGCCGCTGACGATCCATGCCACCGCGGCGACGTTGGAAACGATCCGCAGCCACGTGTTCAATTGGGCGATTTGGCCGGATTTCAGCGAAATCGCCATCCGCGACCGGCCAGTCATGCGCTACAGCCCTGTTACCGTCGGGCAAAAGCTTGTTTTTGGCGAGCGCAGCATCACCGCCGTGCCGGCAGAACACACCGTTCCGGCGGTCGGTTACCATCTTGATTCGGGAGCGGGAAGCCTGGTCTTCACCGGCGATACGACGGTCAATGATCGCCTCTGGCCGGTGGTGAACCGGATCGGCAACCTGCGCTATCTGATCATCGAGACGGCCTTTTCCAATCGCGAAGAAGCGCTGGCGCGCATTTCGAAACATCTCTGCCCGCGCCTGCTTGGCGAGGAACTGGCAAAACTGAGCATCCCGGCAGAAATCTACGTTACCCATCTCAAGCCTGCACAGATCGGGCTGATCATGGATGAAATCGCCGGAATGACCGGCGTCGTCAGACCGCAATTGCTGCAGAATGATCAGGTCCTGGAGTTCTGAAACGAAATGGCCTCTTCGATTCTCGCGGCGTCCGATTCGGAGTTGACGTAGTGGATACCTCGGCCGACCTGTCGCAGCGTTACGAGCAGCTCAACGAAATCGGAGCCTCGCTGTCGAACGAGCAGAACATTGGTCGTTTGCTCGAGAGCATCCTGCTCGCTGCCAAGGCGATTACCCGGGCCGATGGCGGCACGCTCTACCGTGTAAGCGAAGACCGGCAAACCCTGCGCTTCGAGATCGTACGTACCGATTCGCTGAAGCTTGCCTTCGGCGGCACCAGCGGCCGACCCATCTCGGCGCAGTTTCCGGAACTGCCCCTGTTCCACGAAAACGGGGAAGCCAACAACACGATGGTCGCGGCGTATTGCGCGCTGCATGCCCGGACGGTCAACATCGCCGATGCCTATAGCGAGGACGGATTCGATTTTTCGGGCACGCGCCGCTTCGACCAGGTCACGGGGTACCGCTCGCAGTCGTTCCTGACGGTCCCGATGAAGAATCATGAAAACGAGATAATCGGCGTCCTGCAACTGATCAACGCCATCGATCCGGAGACCGGGAGAATCCAGGCGTTCTCCGATGCCGATCGCCGGCTGGCCGAGTCTCTGGCTTCGCAGGCCGCCGTGGCCCTGACCAACCGCCTGCTGGTCAGCCAGTTGGAAGAACTGTTCGAGTCCTTCATCACCCTGATCAACTTGGCCATCGACGAAAAATCGCCGTATACGGGCGGGCACTGCCAGCGCGTGCCGGCGTTGACCATGATGCTGGCCGAAGCCGTCTCGGCCACGCAGGACGGCCCGCTTGCCGGTTTCGTCATGAGCGAGAAGGACCGCTACGAACTGAAGATTGCCGGACTGCTTCACGATTGCGGCAAGGTGACCACGCCCGTGCATGTGGTCGACAAGGCCACCAAGCTGCAGACGATCTTCGATCGTATCCAGTTGCTTGATACCCGCTTCGAAGTCATCCGCCGCGACGCGGAACTGGATATGCTGAGGACAATTCTGGCCGGAGGTGACAAGTCAGCGGCGGAACGCGAGTTCGCCGAGAAGTTGCAGCGTATCGCCGAGGATCGGGCCTTCCTAGGGCAGGTCAACAAAGGCAGCGAGGCGATGCGTCCCGAGGACCAGGATCGCGTGCGCGCCATCTCGCGACGCTATCGCTGGATCGATCCCGATGGCGACGAAGGCGATTTCCTGACCGACGATGAAATCGAGAACCTGACCATCCGTTACGGAACACTGACCCGGACCGAACGGGAAATCATCAACTACCACATCGTTGCTACCAACAAGATGCTGGAGTCGCTTCCGTGGCCGATGCATTTGAAGAATGTCCCAGAATACGCGGGTGGCCATCATGAGCGCGTCGATGGCCGGGGGTATCCGAAAGGGCTCAAGGGCAACCAGATGTCGCTGCAGGCGCGGATCATGGGAGTCGCCGATATATTCGAGGCGCTGACCGCCCGCGACCGGCCCTACAAGTCCGGCATGAAACTCTCGGAAGCCTTGCGCATTCTCGAGAATTTCGCCCGCAACGGGCATATCGACCCTGATCTGCATGAGGTATTCGTCAGGCAGAAGGTCTATCTGAAGTATGCCTGGCAATACCTCGATCCCGTGCAGATCGACGTGCTCGACTGATTCTCTCGCCGGGCGGCCGGTGCGCAGCGGGCAAGGGGCGCGGTAGAATGGGATTTTTTTCCGCGGGCAGAACCATGTATCTCATTGCTCCCAGTATCCTTTCCGCCGACTTCACGCGACTCGGCGAGGAAGTTGTGAATGTCATCGAATCCGGTGCCGACTGGATTCATTTCGACGTCATGGACAACCATTACGTACCCAACATGACGATCGGCCCGCTGGTGTGCAAGGCCATCCGGCCGTTGACCAAGGCGGTCATCGACGTGCACCTGATGGCCAAACCAGTGGATCGGCTGATCGGCGATTTCGCCAGGGCCGGAGCGAATGTCATCACCTTTCACCCGGAAGCCTCGGAGCACATCGACCGCAGCCTGTCGCTGATCCGCGAGCATGGTTGCCAGGCCGGGCTGGTGTTCAATCCCGCCACGCCGCTGCACTACATGGACTACGTGATGGACAAGCTCGATCTGGTGCTGCTGATGGGGGTGAACCCCGGTTTTGGCGGACAGAAATTCATCCCGGCGACACTGGGCAAGCTGCAGGAGGCGCGCGCCAGGATCAAGGAGTATGAACAGGAGAGCGGACGCCGCATCCGCGTCGAGGTCGACGGCGGAGTCAAGGTGGACAACATCGCCGCCATCGCCCTGGCCGGCGCGGACACCTTCGTTGCCGGTTCGGCGATCTACGAGGCCGGCAAGGAAAGCGATCCGCACCGTTACGATTCGGTGATTGCCTCAATGCGAGCCCAACTGGCGCGCGTCTGACGGAGATCGGCCGATGACGACCGTCGATGTTCGCGCCGTCCTGTTCGATCTGGACGGGACCTTGCTCGATACCGTGCCCGACCTGCACGCCGCGGTGTGCTCGATGCTCGCGGATCTCGGGCGTCCCGCCCTGCCCGAAGAAGCGATCCGTTGCTACGTAGGGCGGGGTATTGCCAACCTGGTCAAACGGTCGCTTGCCGATTCGCTGCATGCGGCGGAGGACGATTCGCCGGCGCCGGCCGAGGCGCTGGCCAGCTTCCGGCGGCATTACGCCCGCGAGAACGGGCGGCGTACGCAATTGTTCCCCGGTGTGATCGAAGGATTGCAGGCCATCCGCGGCATGGGCCTGCAGATGGCGGTGATTACCAACAAGGCCGAGACGTTCACCCGGCCGCTGCTGGAAATGACCGGGCTGGCCGAGTATTTCTCCGTCGTGGTGAGCGGCGACAACCTGCCCAGGCACAAGCCCGATCCGATGGCGCTGGTGTGGACCTGCGGCCGTCTGAACGTGTCGCCTACGGATGCGCTTTTTATCGGCGATTCGGTCAACGATTTCCTGGCCGCGCGCGCGGCGTGCTGCCCTGTCTTCCTCTTGCCCTATGGTTACAACGAGGGGAGGGATGTGCAGGAACTTGCGTGTGATGCTATAGTCCCGACCATTGAGTCTGCCGCAAAGCACATCCGTTTCCGGGCGTCCTGACCATACAACAGCATGAACGTAATTCTTCACAACCTGCATCTTGAGCCCGCATTCTGGGCGGAGGCGTGGCCCTGGCGATCCTGCCGGATAGTCTAGCCTCTGTTCCGGCACGCCTGTTCGTGCCGCGCCTCGTTTTGCAGTTTCCGCTTGTGGAGTCGTCTCATGAAGGAAGTTCAATTCAATCAGCTTGCCGCTGAAGGTTACAACCGCATCCCCGTCACCCTCGAGACCTTTTCGGATCTCGACACCCCGCTCTCGATTTACCTGAAACTGGCCAACGGCCCTTACACCTACCTGCTCGAGTCGGTGCAGGGCGGCGAGCGCTTCGGCCGCTATTCGATCATCGGCCTGGCCGCGCCGACACGCATCGTCGTCAATCGCCATGAAGTGCTGGTGGTGACTGCCAACCGCATCGCCGAGCGCGAGAACGATACCAATCCGCTCGATTTCATCGGCAACTACATGAAGCGTTTCCGTGCAGCGCCGCTCGCAGGCTTGCCGCGCTTCTGCGGCGGCCTCGTCGGGTGCTTCGGCTACGATACGGTGCGCTATGTCGAAAAGAAGCTGACGCGCACGGCCAAGGCCGATAATCTCGGAACGCCGGACATCGTTCTGCTGCTCTCCGAGGAAATCGCCGTCGTCGACAATCTGTCCGGCAAGCTGACCTTGGTGGTTTATGCCGAACCCGGCGTGCCCGGTGCGTACCAGAAAGCGCAGGCGCGGCTCAGGGAATTGCTGGCCAGGCTGCGCCAGCCGGTCGAAATCCCGATGGAAAAGCCGAAGCCCTCGGAAGCGGCCGTGTCGCTGTTCGGCGAGGCGCAGTACAAGCAGGCGGTGCAGAAGG
This sequence comes from Propionivibrio sp., assembly GCA_029975435.1. GTDB lineage: Bacteria > Pseudomonadota > Gammaproteobacteria > Burkholderiales > Rhodocyclaceae > Propionivibrio. The sequence continues at coordinate 26,287 of JARKPC010000264.1, forward strand.
CCAAGCAGTACATCACTGATGGCGACATCATGCAGGTGGTGCTTTCGCAGCGCATGACCAAGCCATTCGGAGCAAGTCCCATGGCGCTTTACCGCTCGTTGCGCTCGCTTAACCCGTCGCCGTACATGTTCTATTTCGACTTCGAGGATTTTCACGTCGTCGGTGCGTCGCCCGAAATCCTGGTGCGCCTGGAAGGTGATACGGTGACCGTCCGCCCGATCGCCGGCACGCGCAAGCGCGGCGCCTCGTTCGACGAAGACCAGGCACTGGCGGCCGAGCTGAAGGCCGACGAGAAGGAATGCGCCGAGCACCTGCAGCTGCTGGATCTCGGGCGCAACGACGTCGGCCGCGTGGCGCGGGTCGGTACCGTGAAGATGACCGAGAAGATGATTATCGAACGCTACTCGCACGTGATGCACATGGTCTCCAATGTCGAGGGCAAACTGCAGTCCGGGCTCAATGCGCTCGACGTACTCAAGGCGACGTTCCCGGCGGGAACCGTTTCGGGCGCGCCGAAGGTGCGGGCGATGGAAATCATCGACGAACTCGAACCGGTCAAGCGCGGCATCTACGCCGGGGCGGTTGGTTACATCGGCTTCCACGGCGACATGGACCTGGCCATTGCCATCCGCACCGCCGTGCTCAAGGGCGGCCAGTTGTACGTGCAGGCCGGCGGCGGCATCGTCGCGGATTCGATCCCGGAATCGGAATGGCAGGAGACTCAAAGCAAGGCGCGGGCGGTACTGCGTGCTGCCGAACTGGCCGAGAACGGCCTCGATACCCGTTTTGAGTGAAAGGAACCGCCATGCTGCTGATGATCGACAACTACGACTCCTTTACCTACAACCTGGTCCAGTACTTTGGCGAACTCGGTCAGGACGTCCGGGTGTTCCGCAATGACGCCATCAAGCTCGACGAGATCGCGCGCCTGAACCCCGAGTATCTGGTCATTTCCCCCGGCCCGTGCACGCCGGCTCAGGCCGGGATTTCGCTGGCGGCGATCCGCGAGTTTTCCGGCAAGATTCCGCTGCTTGGGGTTTGCCTCGGCCACCAGTCGATCGGCGAGGCCTTTGGCGGCAAGGTCGTGCATGCCAAGCAATTGATGCACGGCAAGGTATCGCCGGTGCATCACACGGATGTCGGTGTGTTCCGCGGATTGCCCAATCCGGTGATCTGCACGCGCTACCACTCGCTGGCCATTGAGCGCGAAACGCTGCCGGATTGCCTGGAGATCACCGCCTGGACCGACGACGGCGAGATCATGGGCGTGCGCCACAAGACCCTCGCCGTCGAAGGCGTGCAGTTCCACCCCGAATCGATCCTGACCGAACACGGTCACGACATGCTGAAAAACTTCCTGACGAGGTAAGCCATGATCACACCGCAACAGGCGCTGCAGCGCACCATCGAACACCGAGAAATCTTCTTCGACGAAATGCTCGATCTGATGCGCCAGATCATGCGCGGGGAGATTTCCCCGCTGATGACGGCGGCAATCCTGACCGGACTGCGCGTCAAGAAGGAAACGGTCGGTGAAATCACTGCCGCCGCGCAAGTCATGCGCGAGATGTCGGCGCGCATCGAAGTCCCCGACAACTCCAATTTAGTCGACATCGTCGGCACCGGCGGTGACGGCTCGAATACCTTCAACATCTCGACGGCGTCGATGTTCGTCGCCGCGGCGGCGGGCGCCAAGGTCGCCAAGCATGGAGGGCGCGGTGTCTCCTCCAAGTCAGGCAGCGCCGACGTACTCGAGGCGCTCGGCGTCAACATCAACCTGACGCCGCAGCAAGTCGGCGACTGCCTGGCGGCCACCGGCATCGGCTTCATGTTTGCCCCCAACCACCATTCGGCGATGAAGAACGTCGCTCCGGTGCGGCGCGAAATGGGCGTGCGCACGATCTTCAATATCCTCGGCCCGCTGACCAACCCGGCTGGCGCGCCGAATTCCCTGCTCGGTGTCTTCCATCCCGACCTCGTCGGCATTTTGGTGCGCGTCATGGAGCGCCTGGGCGCCAGGCACGTGATGGTTGTGCACGGCAAGGACGGCATGGACGAAGTCTCGCTCGGCGCGGCAACGCTGGTCGGCGAACTGAAGGACGGAAAGGTCAGTGAGTACGAAATTCATCCCGAGGACTTCGGGTTGCGCATGGCTTCCAACCGCGCATTGCGCGTCGAGGATGCGACCGAATCCAAGGACATGGTCTTTTCGGTGCTCGACAACATCGCGGGAACGGCGCGCGAGATCGTCGTGCTCAACGCGGGAACCGCGCTCTACGCGGCTGATCGCGCCGAGTCGATCGGGCAGGGTATCGAACAGGCGCGCGAGGCCATCGCCAGCGGCGCCGCGCGTGCCAAGCTGGACGAGTTCGTGCGCTTTACGCAAGGCTGCAAGGCATGAGCACGCCGGACATATTGAAGCGGATTCTCGCCACCAAGCGGGAAGAGGTGGCCGCGGCGCAGGCCAGAAAGCCGCTGTCCGTTGTGCGTGCCGAAGCCGAGACCGAGGCTCAGGCGCGCGATTTCGTTGGCGCCATCCGCGGCAAGATTGCCGGCGGAAAACCGGCCGTGATCGCCGAAATCAAGAAGGCCAGCCCGTCGAAAGGCGTGATCCGCGCCGATTTCCGGCCGGCCGAGATCGCCGCCGACTACGCGGCGCATGGGGCGGCCTGCCTGTCGGTGCTTACCGATCGGCAGTTCTTCCAGGGGGCGACGGAATATCTTCAGTCGGCACGCGCGGCGTGCACGCTGCCCGTGCTGCGCAAGGACTTTCTGGTCGATGCCTATCAGGTCTACGAGGCCCGCGCCATGGGCGCCGACGCCATCCTGTTGATTGCCGCGGCACTCGATCTGCACGCCATGCAGGAGTTCGAAGCGATCGCCTTCGGGCTGGGCATGGCCGTCCTCGTAGAGGTTCATGACGGGGAAGAACTTGATCTTGCCGTGCAGTTGAAGACTCCGCTGCTCGGGATTAACAATCGCAACCTGCGCACCTTCGATGTCTCGCTGCAGACGACGTTGGCGCTCCTTCCGCGCATTCCCGGTGACCGGATCGTGGTGACCGAGAGCGGCATCCTAGCGCCGCAAGACGTGGCGGTGATGCGCCGCAACAGCGTCAACGCCTTCCTCGTCGGCGAAGCCTTCATGCGCCAGCCGAGTCCGGGGCTGGCTCTGGAAGCTTTGTTCTCCGCCTAGACCCCGCCCGCAAACCCCCGCTGTCGCCAGGCTTCGAACACTGTCACCGCGACAGCATTCGACAGGTTGAGGCTGCGCTGCCCCGGCAGCATCGGCAGGCGTAGGCGGTGCTCTTCGGGGAATTCGGCCATTACTTCGGCAGGCAGCCCGCTCGTTTCGCGGCCGAAAACGAAGACGTCGTCGGACTCGAAAGCGACGAGATCGGGGCGCGACCCGCCGCGCGTGGTGATGGCGAAGAGGCGTCGCCCCGCCAGTGCTGCCTTGCATTGCGGCCAATCCGCGTGGCGGAACACCCGCGCAAATTCGTGGTAATCGAGCCCGGCGCGCTTGAGCGAACGGTCCTCCCAGCGAAAGCCGAGTGGTTCCACCAGATGCAATTCGCATCCCGTGTTGGCGCACAGGCGGATGACATTGCCGGTATTGGGCGGGATCTCGGGCTGGAACAGGACGACGGCAGTCAAATGAAACTCCAGAAAGTGCTTTGAAAAAAACAAAAAATAGCTAAAATCAGCGAATTAGCGAAGTAACCTAAAAAAACACTGGAACTTGCAATGGCGCGTCCGGAAAAAATTCGCCTCGGTGATCTGCTCATCCAGCAAGGCCTGTTGACCGAAGAACAACTGAAGTTTGCTCTCGACGAACAGAAAAGGAGCGGACGCAAGTTGGGCCGTATTGTCGTCGAAAGCGCCTTCGTTACGGAAGAGGCGATTTCGCAGGCGCTGGCCCGACAGTTGCAGGCCACCTATGTCGATCTCAAGCTTTTCAATCCGCGCCCGGACCTGATCAGCCTGCTGCCGGAGGCACAGGCGCGGCGATTTCGCGCCGTCGTCCTGGATGAAGCCGATGGCCGCTTGCGTGTGGGCTTTGCCGACCCGACCGACCTGCAGGCTTTCGATGAACTCGTCCGACTGCTGCGCCGGGACATCGAGCTGGCGGTCGTCGCCGAAAGCCAGTTATTGGCGCTGATCGATCGTGTCTATCACCGGACGGAGGAAATCACCGGTCTGGCCAAGGAGTTGACCGAAGACCTGGGCGATGTTCCGGTGGAGTTCGGCGAGTTGCTCACGGCAACGCCAGGGGCCGAGGAGGCTCCGGTTGTCAAACTGTTGCAGACGGTGTTCGAGGAAGCCATGCGTTCGCGCGCCTCGGATATCCACATCGAGCCGCAGGACCGGTCGCTGCGTGTGCGTTTCCGCATCGATGGTGTCCTGCATGTGCAGATGGAGGCCGACGCGAAGATCGCTTCGGCCCTGGCCTTGCGGCTGAAGCTGATGTCCGGCCTCGATATTTCGGAAAAGCGGTTGCCGCAGGACGGGCGCTTCGCCATCAAGATCCGTAACGTCATGGTCGACGTGCGTATCTCGACGATGCCGACGCAACATGGCGAGTCGGTCGTCATGCGTTTGCTCAACCAGAACACCGGACTGCTCGGGCTCGACCGCCTGAACATGCCGCCGCGTATCCTGGAGCGACTGCGCCAAGCCGTGCGCCGTCCGAGCGGCATGGTGCTGGTTACAGGGCCGACCGGCAGCGGCAAGACCACGACACTCTATGCCGCGCTAACCGAACTCAATACCACCGAGAAAAAGGTCATCACCGTCGAGGATCCGGTCGAATATCGCCTGCCCGGCATCAATCAGGTGCAGGTGCATGACAAGATCGACCTGACCTTCGAGCGCGTGCTGCGCTCCGCATTGCGGCAGGACCCGGACATCGTGCTGGTCGGCGAAATGCGCGACCAGACTACCGCCGAAATTGGCATGCGCGCGGCCATTACCGGGCACATGGTGCTGTCGACGTTGCACACCAATGACGTGATTTCAACACCGATCCGCCTGCTCGACATGGGAGTGCCGCGCTACATGGTGGCTTTGTCGCTGCAACTGGTGCTCGCCCAGCGGCTGGTGCGCGTGATCTGCGGCAACTGCGCCGAACCGCATGTTCCCGCGCCGCACGAGCACGAATGGCTGCGTTACGAACTCGGCGATACCGTCGACCAGCGCCGCTACCTGAAAGGGCGCGGTTGCGCTCACTGCGGCGGAACCGGCTACCAGGGGCGCACCGGCGTCTTTGAAATGCTCGAAATGACCAACGAGATCGTCGAAGCCATCAATAGCGACGACAGCGGCGTCTTCGTGCAGGCCGCGCGCAGGCAGATGGCCGGCGAAACCCTCCGCCGCGACGCGGTTCGCCTGGTCGTGAAGGGGCGGACGACGATCGACGAAGCCATGCGCATCAGCAATGAGTTCGAGGATTGAACGTGCCGACATTCGCATACAAGGCACGGAATGGTGGCGGCAACCTCATCGAAGGGACGCTCGAGGGAGGCGCTTCCAGTGCCGTCGCGGACGCGCTGCTCGGGCAGGGACTGACGCCGGTCGAAATCAGAGAGACGAAATCGCGCGCGGCGAAGACGTCCTCCGGCTGGAAGGCGCCGGTGTTTCGCCAGAAGGTCGGGCACATCGATCTGCTGCTGTTCAGCCGCCAGATCCATACCTTGCTCAAGGCCGGCGTGCCGATCATGCGTGCGCTGTCGGGCCTGCAGGACGCGGCGATCAATCCCGAGATGAAGCGCGTCATCGGCGAAGTGCGCGAAAGCCTGGAATCCGGACGGGAATTGTCGCAGGCGCTGGCGCGTCATCCACGCGTGTTTTCGCCGTTCTATCTGTCCATGGTGCGTGTCGGCGAGGCCACCGGCCTGCTCGAGGAAATCTTCTACCGCCTGTTCGAGCACCTCGAGTTCGAGCGCTACATGCGCGAGCAGGTCAAGTCGGCGTTGCGCTATCCGATGTTCGTCGTGCTGGCCATGGCCGTGGCTATCGTCGTCGTCAATATCTTTGTCATCCCCGCCTTCGCCAAGGTGTTTGCGGGATTCGGCGCGGAACTTCCGTTCATGACCCGGCTGCTGCTCGGCTTTTCCAACTTCATGGTCGAGTACTGGCCGATCATGCTCGCCGCGGTGAGCGGCGCCGTGCTGGCCTTCCGCGCCTGGGTGGGCACGGCCGCCGGGCGGTACGCCTGGGACCGCATCTCCCTGAGCATCCCGATCGCCGGAAAGATCCTGCACAAGGCGGCGCTGTCGCGCTTCTCGCGCAGTTTTTCGCTCGGCATGCGCAGCGGCGTGCCGGTCATGCAGGCGCTGTCGAACTCGGCGCATACCGTCGACAACAGCTATGTTCAGCGCTGCGTCGAAGGCATGCGGGAGAACGTGGAACGTGGAGAAAGCCTGCTGCGCGCGGCGATCAGCGCGGGCATTTTCACGCCGGTGGTGTTGCAGATGGTGGCTGTCGGTGAAGAGTCCGGCGCGGTCGACGACATGATGAACGAGATCGGTGACATGTACCGGCAGGAGGTCGAATACGAATTGAAGACGCTGGGTCAGCAGATCGAGCCGATCCTCATCGTGCTGCTCGGCATCATGGTGCTGATCCTGGCGTTGGGCATCTTCCTGCCGATGTGGGATCTCGGCAAGGTGGCGTTGAAGCGTTGACGGGCATCAGCCATGGACCGGCGCGAGGGGAGGCGGTACGAGTTCCCGGTTCTGGTGGCCATCATCGGCGTCCTCGCGTATTTGCTGATGAATGCGCTGGACCGGGTGCGGGAAGAATTCGAGGAAGCCGCCGTGCAGTCGGAGGTGGCGGCGTTGCGCGTCGAATTGATGGATCGGTTGGCTCACCATCAGCTGGTGGGAGGAACGCTGCCGGTGTCGCGCAATCCGCTGCTCTGGATCGAGCGGAAGCCGGGGAATTACCTCGGCGAACTCGAGGCGACGCCGGAGGCCGGAGGGGTCTGGTATTTCGACCGCAAGCGGGAGGAGTTGGTCTACCGCTACCGATCGGGCAGGGAGGCCCGGTTCCGCCTGGTGCGGGGAGTCGAGGCGGGCGAGGTGAAAGGCAGTCTGGCCGGAGTCGGGTTGGCGCGTATCGGTGAAACAAGAAATTGAGCGATTGGAACTGAAGAATAATCTGAGGATACCGTTATGTCAGGAATGAACAGTAAAACCATTTTCAGGCGCCAGGCCGGCTTTACCCTCATCGAGTTGATCGTCGTCGTGATCATCCTGGGGATTCTTGCCGCCGTGGCGTTGCCGCGCTTTACCAACCTGCAGCGCGATGCGCGCATCGCCAAGCTGCAGGCGGCGCGTGGCAGCGTGATGGCGGCCTCGACCCTGGTGCATGCCACGACCCTGTCGCGCGGCGGTATTGCCGACGCCGTGGCTTGTCCGGGCGGAGGCGGCGTGGCGACGAATAGCGCGGGCGCCACCGGCACGGTATGCACCGAAAGCGGTTTGATCCACATGGTCTTTGGATATCCGGCGGTGACCGGATTCGGTGGCAATCCCGGCATTCTCTCGGCGGCAGGCTTAACCGGGATTTTCAATCCCACGCAGTTGCAACTTGAGGCTGAAGGCTACACTTACGCCGCCGGCGGCGGGGTGGCAACGTTCGGCGTGCTCGGCGCGCCGGATGCGGCCAACTGCAATTTCACCTACGCGCAATCGACAGCGGCCAACGTGGCGGCGACGATCAGCGGTCTGACGATTTCGGGTTGTTGATTTTCTTACAAGGAGAAGAAGTAATGAAACAAATGCAGCGTGGGTTTACCCTGATTGAACTGATCGTTGTCATAACGATTCTTGGAATTTTGTCGGCGGTTGCTTTGCCCAAATTCATCGATTTTAGTTCCGATGCGCGGAAAGCGGTCTTGGATGGCATCCAAGGCTCGGCTGCTTCTGCTGCCGCGATGGCCTACGGGAAAGCTTCTGCCAGCGGCACAATTGATATGAGTTCTGCAACTGGAGGATCCTTAACCATCAACGGTCAGTCGATTAGTTTCGTATATGGGTATCCGGATGCCGCGTCGATTAACTTTCTGCTACAGGATTCAGGCGGTGCAACGTTTGCCGCTGGGGTTTGGACGTTAAAAGCGAACTGCACTTTGACGTATGCAGCGGCTGCGTCCGCCGGCGCGAATCCGACCTATTCGCGGGTTGTGACGGGATGTTAGTCTCCTAATGAGAGCACTTGAGATCGTCTATCCATGGGGTCTTTGGGGATACGGTGTCTAAATCTGTTTGGAGGACGAGTTCGGCCGGTTTCACTTTAGTCGAGCTCGTCGTGGTGATAGTTGTGGTCGGCATTCTGGCGATTACAGCTATGCCTCGCTTCGCCAATAAGGCCGACTTCGATGCACGCGGATTCTTCGATGGGACTCTGTCGATCCTGCGCTACGCCCAGAAGTCGGCTGTGGCGCAGCGGCGGATGGTGTGCGTGGTGTTCGGCGCCGATTCGTCGGTAACGCTGACGATCGCCGCCAATTTCGGCGGGGCGTGCGATACGCCGCTAGCCGGGCCGAATGGCGCGGCGCCCTATGCGCTGGCAGCGCCTTCCGGCGTAGGGTTTGCGGCGGTGCCCACCAGTTTCAATTTCGGACCTTCGGGTGAGGCGTCGCTCGGGCAGAACATCAGCGTGGTGAATCTGCCCGGGCGATCTATTACCGTGGTTGCATCGACCGGATATGTGCAAGAAAACTAGGCAACGCCAATCGGGCTTGACCCTGGTCGAACTGATCGTGTTCATCGTGATCGTCAGCGTCGGCGTGGCGGGAATCCTGGTGACCTACGATACGGTCGTGCGGCATAGTGCGGATCCGATGGCGCGCAAACAGGCGCTGGCCATCGCCGAGTCCTTGCTGCTGGAAATCGAGCAGCAGCCATTTACATGGTGCGATCCGCAAGATGAGAATGTGACCACGGCAGCCAGCGCGGCGGGGTGTGCGACGAGCAGCCAGGCGGCCTTGGCGCCGACACCGGGGGAGTCGCGCGGCAGCAACGTCACTCCATTCGACAATGTGGTCGACTATGCGGGCTACACGGCGCCGGCCACCGATATCCTCGGCAATGCTTCGGCGGCGTTGGCCGGCTACAACGCGACCGTGGTGATCACGCGGGCCGGTGGCGCGGCGCCGTTCGCCGGTTTTCCGCCCGATGCCGTGCTGCGTATTGCTGTGACGGTGATCGGCGGGGGTGAAACGGTTACGCTGGTCGGTTACCGGACGCGCTATGCGCCGAACGCGGCGGGCTAGGCGCATGGGCCGGGTTTTTTCCGAAAAAGGCTTTACGCTGGTCGAGGCGATCGTGGTGATCGTTATTACCGGGATCATCGCGTCCATGGTCGCGGTGTTCATCCGCAGTCCGATCGATGCCTATGTGGACATGGCGCGGCGGGCGATGTTGTCCGACATCGCCGATACGGCGGCGCGGCGCATTGCGCGCGATCTGCAAGGGGCGCTGCCGAACAGCGTGCGGGTCAATGGTGCTCCGCAATTCATGGAATTCGTGCCGATCGTGGCGGCCGGACGCTACCGCGCCGAGATGGGCACGGCGGCGTCCGACGACCCGCTCAGTTTTACGAACGGGGCGGACAACAGCTTCGATGTGCTCGGACCGGCCGTAACCGTGCCGGCCGGCAGCAGCCTCGTCATCTACAACCTCGGAATTGCCGGGGCGGACGTCTATGAGGCGGGCTCGGCGGTGCGTCGCACCGCGACTGCCGGAAACAACCTGAACAAGATAGCGTTTGCAGCCACGGGTACGCCGCTGCTGTTGCCGTCTCCGGGTAGCCGTTTCCAGATCGTCGGCACGCCGGTCAGCTATGCCTGCGATGCGGGAACGCTCTGGCGCTATTCCGGTTATGCCTTCCAGGCCGCCCAGCCGGTTTCGCTGGCAACGCTCGACGCGCTTGCCGGGGTTACCCGAGCGGCACTGGCCACGCATCTGTCCGGCTGCAGCTTCGCTTATGGTCCCGGCCCGCTGCAGCACAACGGTCTGGTGTCGATGTCTCTTTCCTTTTCGCAGGGCGGCGAGACAGTGACGCTGCAGTACCAGGTCAACGTGGATAACGTGCCATGAAAGGGTCGAATCTGTCTGCGAGCGGATTCGCCCTGCCCAGCGCCATTTTCCTGCTGGTGATCCTAGCGTCGCTGGCGGCGTTCCTGGTCAACATCTCGACGACGCAGAGCACGACATCGGCGCAGGACGTGCAAGGCGCCCGGGCGTACCAGGCGGCGCGCGCAGGGGTCGAATGGGGGCTGTACCAGGTGCTCGACCCGTTGAATGCGACCGCCGTGGCGCCGGGTAACCCCGCATGGCCCAACATGCCAGGCTGTGCGGCCGGTGCTTTGTCGATCGAAGGATTCAATGTGACGGTGCGATGCGAATCGAGCGATTATTTCGAGGCCGGCCAGAGCCGGCGAATCCGCGTATATCGTCTGGTGGCGACGGCCAGTTCCGGGGCGGTGGCGACCCCCGCATTCGTCGAGCGCGAGGTTGCCGCGACGGTCAGCAAATGCCGCGCGACGGACGGCTCGGCGCCAGGGTACGAATGCCCATGAACACGGAGAAACCGTTGAAGACCTCGATGCTCGCGCGTTGCCGCAAGTTCCTCGGCAACTGCGTTCTGCCCTCCTTGCTAGTAGCGGCATCGTCAACGATCGCCGCAACGATCTCCTTCACAACACCGGGTTCGTCTTCCTGGACGGCGCCGGCGGGAGTGACATCAGTGACCGTCGAGGCGTGGGGCGGCGGCGGAGCGGGTGGGGGGGCGACCGCGAACCCCGCCAAGGGAGGCGGCGGGGCCGGGGGGCAGTACGCGCGAAAAGTGGTGTCCGTGACACCAGGCAACGCCTATGCGGTGGTTGTCGGGGCCGGTGGCACCGGCGGCACGGGAAACGGACCGAGCGGCGGCGATTCGACTTTTGCCGCGACAACGGTCGTCGCCAAGGGCGGCGCCGGTGGAACGGGCGTGGCCAATGGCGTCGCCGGAACAGGCTCGACATCGGGGGGCGTGGGTGATGTGGTCTACGCGGGCGGCAGCGGGTCATCGGCAACCGCTTCTACCGGAGCGGGCGGCGCGGGCGGCGGCGGCGCGGGCAGCAGTGGTGCGGGCGGAAGTGCAAGCGGGGTGACGGCGGGGACTGGGACGGCGACGGGTGGTGGAGCGGGTGGTGCGGGCCGTTCTTCAGCGGGGGCCGGCAATGCCGGTTCGGCCGCCGGGGGCGGCGGTGGAGGGGGGTATGCGACGAGCGGCACGGACCGAGCCGGCGGAAACGGCGGTGCGGGGCAGGTCGTCATCACCTACACCTTCCCTTCGGTTGTTTCGATAGTGCGGGGAAGCAACAATCCGACGGCGGCGAACTCCAGTGTTTCCTGGACGGTGACCTTCAGCACGTCGGTGACGGGAGTCGATGCCACCGACTTTGCTTTGGCGGCTGGCGGGGCGACGAGCGGGGCCGCCATTACCGGAGTCAGCGGCAGCGGCTCGACGTGGACGGTCACGGCGAACACGGGAACAGGCGCGACCGGAACACTGGGACTCAATCTCGTCGACAACAACTCGATCGCCGAAAGCGGGACCGGCATGGTGCTGGGTGGCGCTGCCGTTGGCGACGGCAACTTCACCGGGGAAGTCTATTCCTTGCAGGTGCCGGCTCCGGTTTTGAGCAAAAACTCAAGCACGTCTTCCGCCGTTGTCGGTGACGTCATCACCTTCACACTGACAGCGAGCAATCCGTTTTCGGTAGCCTTTTCCAACGTCGTGCTCACCGATGTCTTGCCCGCGGGAATGGCGTATTCGACGCACGTGACGGGCATCGGAACGGTCAGCGTGTCCGGACAGACGGTTGTCTGGACGATTCCGACGTTGCCGGCCGGAGGCAGTGTGCAACTGATTCTGGCCGTTTCCCTGACGAGCAAGGGCTCACTCGTGAATACCGTGACCTCGCCGGGTTCGACGCCTGCCAGCGCAACCGTATTGGTGCTGGCTAACGCCATCACGCATTTCCGCATGGACGAGGCGGCGGGTTCGTGGAGCGGCGCGACGGGTGAGGTGATCGACAGCGGCGGGACGGTGCTGCACGGCAAGCGCCTGACGACCTCGACGCCGTCGGGAACCAACACCGTAGCTCCGTCTCCGACGATCGCCTCGCAGTATTCCTCGGTTGTCGGCGGTTTCTGCAATGCCGGCAATTTCGATGGGACGGGCGTTGTCCAGGCGGCGTCCAGCCCGCTGTTCCAGTATACGACCCAGCTTTCCGCTTCGGCCTGGATCTACCCAACAGCGTATCCATCCAGCGACCTCTTCTCGATCCTCTCCAACGATGTGAATTACGAGTTCCACCTCAATCCCAGCAAGAAACTGTACTGGTGGTGGAATTCATCGACCTTGACCTCGGCAACGGATATTCCGCTCAACCAATGGACGCACATTGCCATCACGTTCAGTTCGGCCGCCGGGGCTGGCCGGCAGCGCATCTATATCAACGGGGTGGCCGACGCCAACACCAACAACTGGACCGGCACGCTGGCAGCCAACGCCTGCCCCTTCTACATCGGCGGCGACATATCGACCGGATCGGGTTGCACGCTGCTTCCCGGGCGCAACTTCCGCGGCATGATCGACGAGGTCAAGTTGTACAACTACGAATTGAGCGCGGCGGAGGTACAGGCCGACATGACGCTGGGTCGTTCGTGCTCGGGGGCCTTCGACCACGTCCGCATCGAGCACGATGGCGTCGCGTCGATCTGCGCGCCGGAAACAGTGACGGTCAAGGCCTGCCTCAACGCATCCTGCACGACCCTATACACCGGGAATGTGACAGTCAATCTCTCTCCAACCGGCTGGTCCGGCGGGGATACCTTTACGTTCTCGGGCGGCGTAACGTCCCGCCAGTTGAGCCACGGCACAGCGGGCAACATTACCCTGGGAACGGTCAACGTATCGCCCGCGCCGGCAAATGTGACACGGTGCTTCATCGGCAGCGGCGAATCCTGCACCATGAACTTTGCCAACGCCTCGTGCGCGTTCGATGCGGTGGAGACCTCGGCCAGCCCGCAGACGCGCATCTTCACCAAGCTTGCCGGCACGCCGTTCAACCTCGACGTCCTGGCGATGAGTTCGACCACGACGGTGAATACAAGTTACACGGGGACCGTCGCCGTCGATCTCGTGGATGCCTCGACGTCGGCGTGTCCGACTGGAAGCGGCCTGAATACGGCGACCAATATCACTTACGCGGCGAGCGACCTCGGGCGCAAGCCGGTGACCTTCAGCTATGCCGGAGCGGCACGCAACGTGCGCGTGCGCGCCCAGGTGGGGACGTCGACGCCGGCCTGTTCCTATGACAGCTTCACGATTCGCCCGCAGTCGATCACCAGCGTGAACTCCAGCGCCAACGCGGACGCGACCGGCAACAGCGCGACGGCCGCGCCGGCAATCAAGGCCGGCACGGCATTCACCCTGACCGCGAACACCGGCGTGGCGGGTTACGACGGAAAACCCAAGGTTGCCCCGACTCTCGTTGAATGGCTCAACGCGCCGACGGGCGGACGCGCCGCGCCGGGTGTCGGGACGCTGGACGGGAGCGCCTCGGGCAATCTCGCGTTTTCCACGGCTGCGTCGGCGGCAAGCGGGAACGGCGCGAGCGGCAGCTTCGTTTACGACGAGGCCGGCTATTTCCGCTTTCAGGCGTATGGGGTGTATGACGATACCTTCGTCACCGACTCGGGCGACAAGGCCAATGGTGATTGTATCGTCGGCAGTTTCTCCAACGCCCTCAGCGGCGGCAAGTACGGTTGTAACTTCGGCAATTCCTCTCAGACTGATCATTTCGGCCGCTTCATCCCGGATCATTTCGATACGGCGGTGACCCAGGGGTGTCCGGCGGGGGGCTTCACCTATTCAGGGCAGCCATTTCCGCTAAGCGTGACGGCCAGGAGCATGGCCGGAGGTACTGTGCAGAACTACTCCGGTGTGTTTGCTCGAAGCGTGACGCTCACGGCGCGCGATGCAGCCGATACCGGGAATAATCCCGGGCCGGGCGCCCTGTCTGTATCGACCATGGCGGCAGCAACCATCTCCGGTGGCGTGGGCATGCTTTCTCCCGCATACGCCTTCACAAGCAGGGAGACGGCGCCGACGAACGTGATGGTAAGGGCCGACGATGGGGAAGTCTCGTCGCTGCGCTCTCCGGCGTCGCTATCAGTGGAAGGTATGGCATTGACGCGCAGCGGTCGGGCACGATTGAGCAATGCCTATGGCTCCGAACTGCTTGATCTGCCCGTGCTTTTCCGAACCGAGTTTTACGACGGCGCCGGCTGGAGTCTCAACGTGCTGGATAGCTGCACCGGGGACACGTCGCTCGGAGCAGCCAATGCGGTGAGCCTGGCGCTGACGATGGCTCCGGTTGGCTTGAATACCTGCGTCCGCGATTCGGGCAGTCCCGGGCGGAGTGGTACGGGGTGCGCGGCGGCCTCTCCGGCGGCCAAGCGTTATCTCGAAGGCGCCTCTCCAACACTTGGTTTCGCCGGAAACTTCAACTTGTGGCTGCAAGCGCCGGGAGCCGGACAATTCGGTTCGGCGACCATGACGGCGACCGTGCCGGCCTGGCTGGGGCCGGTCTCTTCTGCAATAGCCACGTTCGGGCGTTACAAGTCGCCGCTGATCTATCGCCGGGAGAATTATTGACGCGTCATCGATCTTCGCGACGGGTGGGGGAGTCGTGGAAAAAATTGATTGGTATTTTCTGTTTTTCTCTTGTTATTTAGTAGGTTAATCGGTATCTTTCGGCAAAATTATAAACTGGGCGTCTGGATGCTTTCGCTTCTCTCCTCATCGCGAAAATCGGGTTGGCTGTCGATCCTGTCGAGGGAGGGGGAAATGACCCTGGCGCACGTGGTGCGGCGCCCCGGAATGAAACCGGAAGTGACTCTGCTCGACAGCTTCGCTCTGGAAAAAGGCGAAACCGAAGCCCTGCAGCGCCTCAAGTCGGCTCGCCAGCTCAAATCCTATCGATGCACGACCTTGATGGCCGAGGGTGAGTACAACATCGCGCAGTTCGATGCGCCGCCCGTGCCGAGGGATGAGCGCAAGGAGGCGTTGCGCTGGTCGTTGCGCGATGTGGTGAATTATCCAATCGAAAGTGCCTGCATCGATGTGCTGGATATTCCGAGCGACGGTCTGCCCGGGCGTGCCGTCGGTGTGCTGGTTGTCTCGGCAGCAGAACGCGCCGTGCGTGCGCGGGCAGCGCCGTTCGAGGAGGCGCGCGTGGCGCTGGACGCCGTGGATGTGCCCGAGCTCGCTCAGCGCAACGTGGCGGCCTTGCTGGAAACGGAGAATCGCGGGCTGGTTTTCCTGCGCCTGGACGAGAGCGGCATCATGCTGACCTTGAGTTATCGTGGCGAACTTGTGGCTGTGCGGCGTGGCGAGATGAACACGCGCCAGATGCTGGCGAACGATCCCGATCAGTGCGCCCGTGTCCGGGAGCGCCTGGTTCTCGAAGTGCAGCGCAGCCTGGACAACTTTGACCGGCAATACAGCCATATCCCGGTGTCCAGGGTGGTGTTGGCGGCGCACCCCCGAGTGGAAGGCTTGGCCGCGGAACTGGCGGCGAACGTCTATGTGCCGGTCCAGGAGATGGATCTCTCGACGGTTATGGATTTTTCGAGCGTCCCGGATCTGCGCGATACGGAATGCCAGGCCAGGAATCTGCTGGCGATCGGCGCGGCCTTGCGCACGGATGAGGGGGCTGCATGAGCCAGCAGATCAACCTCTACGAAGCCCGACTGCGCCCGCGGCGGGAGCTGGCGACCGGGCGCAACCTCGGTGCGGCCGGGCTGGCCTTGCTGGCGCTGGTGGCGGGGACGGCGGTCTGGGTCGGCATGGAGGCGGCCCGGAAAACCGAGGCGGCGGCGGCCATTCAGAAGCAGCTCGGCGAGCAGCAGGTACAACTGACAGCCCTCAGCAAGGCCGTCGCGGAACGGCGCGTGTCGCCGGCGCTTGCGGCTGATCTGGACAAGGCCAGAGCGACGTTGGCGGCGCGCGAGGAAGTGATGGAGACGCTGGAATCCGGGCGTCAGGGAAGTTCTGCCGGCTTTTCCGCGATCATGTCCGGCTTTGCCCGGCAGGCGCAGAAGGATCTGTGGCTGACTTCTTTCGTGGTGGCGCGTGGCGGGGAGGATATCGAGATTCGCGGCCGCGTGCTCGACCCGTCGGGCCTGCCGGCGTATGTCCAGCGGCTGGGCAGCGAGCCGGTGTTCCAGGGGCGCCGGTTCTCCGCCTTGGAGATGATCGACTGGGAGTCGACTGATGAAAAGGCCGAGCTGTCGGCCAAGGCTTCGCCGGGCGCTATCGCCCCGCCGGCGGCATTGAAGCCGCCGCGCTTCGTCGAGTTCGTGCTGCGCTCCGAACATGCGGCCGGCAAGGCCGCGGTGTCCACGACGGGGCGCGGAGGTCGCGGGTCATGAAGGCGATGTGGTTGACGATGGCGGCGCGTTACGACGCCTTGCAGCGGCGCGAACGCTGGCTGCTTGCCGTAGCCGTCCTGGGCGGGATCGTGCTGCTCGGATTCGTCCTGTTCATCGAGCCGGCATTGAAACGCGGCCAACTGGCCGAACGCGCCATGGCGGAGCAGCGTGTCCAGTTGGCCAACGTGCAGGCGCAAATGGTGAGTCTGCACGCGCCGGAACGGAATCCGGATGTGGCCGCCCGCGCCGAACTGGAAGCGCTCAGGAAACAACTCGAGGATCTGTCGGGTCGCTTGCGGAGCCTGGAGAGTTCGCTGGTGCCGCCGGAAAAGATGCCAGGTCTGCTCGAGGACATGATCGGCAAGCGCAGCGGGCTGCGCTTGCTCAGCCTGAAGACCCTGCCGGTGGCGCCGTTCGTGGATAGAGAGAAGGAAAAAGCCGATGCAGGTGACGCAACCGGCAGACCGGAGAAGAGCGGAGAGAAAGCCGGAGGTTTGTACAAGCATGGCGTGGAAATCAGTCTGGAAGGGAGTTACCAGGAGCTGACGGGGTATCTCGAACGCCTGGAAAAATCCCACATGAAGCTGTTGTGGAGCAGCGTTGCTCTTTCCGCCGAGAAGCATCCGCGGCTGGTGTTGACGCTGACCGTGTATTCACTGAGTCTGGATCGGGCATGGCTGATCGTTTGAGTTCGGGGAGAATCTGGCTGATGCTGGCCACCGGGTGCGTGCTTGCGGGCACGGTTTCCGCGCAATCGCTTCTCCCGGATCCGACGCGTCCGCCGGCCGGCTTCGTCCAGGAAGGCGATCTGTCGGCGCCGGTCTTTAGCGGGCCGGTCCTTGAATCGGTGATGATTCCCAAAAAAGGGAAACCGCTGGCGATCATCAGTGGCCGGCCGGTGCGTCTGGGCGAGACCTATGGCGAGAGCCGCCTGATTCGCCTGAATGAACAAGAGGCCGTGCTGGAAGGGCCTGCGGGGATTGAGCGCTTGCCACTGACGCCGGGTGTCGAGAAAGTCAATATCGTTACGAAACACAAGGCTCAGACGTCCCCGAGGACGCGGAGCGGGAGCAAACCATGAGGTTCAAACGCATTCTGTTGTCGGCTTTGCTGCCGCTCGTGCTGGCGTTGGGAGGCTGCGCGACGCACCAGAAGGCGCCAGGAGCGACCTTCGACCGCGTCGCTCAGGAGTTGCAGGGGGCCATGGCGACGAAGCCGAAGAGCGTCGATGATGCGGTCAGCCAGGCCATGCTGCCGCCGCTGCAACTGGATTTGCCGGAGTCGGCCAAGAGCGTCGAGCCGCGCTTCGACCTGGCGGTGAGCAACGCGCCTGCCGCCCAGGTGTTCATGGCCCTGGTCAGCGGCACGCGCTACAGCATGCTGGTGGCGCCGGAGGTGTCGGGCAACGTGACGGTCAACCTGAAGAACGTGACCGTGCGCGAGGTGCTGGAAACGCTGCGCGAGCTGTATGGCTACGAATTCAAAGTGCAGGGCACGCGTATCTACATACAGCCGAATACGATGCAGACGCGGATCTTCCAGCTCAACTACCTGGCCGGGAAGCGTCAGGGGCAGTCGGACGTGCGCGTGACGTCGAGTTCCATTTCGTCCACGCAAAACAACAACCCAACGACGACAGGCGCGGCGGCGACCTACCCAACGCCGATCTCTGGTTCCACCACGACTTCCGTTCCGAGCAGCCAGATATCAACGTCGCAAAACAGCGATTTCTGGAGCGACCTGGGCAAGGCGCTGAACAGCATCGTGGGCTCGCAGGACGGGAGGGCGGTCATCGTCAACCAGGCTTCCGGCGTCGTGCTGGTCAAGGCCTTTCCGGCCGACATTCGCGCCGTGGAGAACTACCTGAAGCTGACGCAACTGGTCGTCGAGCGCCAGGTGATGCTGGAAGCGAAGATTCTCGAGGTGAGCCTCAACGAAGAGTTCCAGGCGGGGATCAACTGGATGGCGTTCGGCGGAAACAACAACCGTTATTCGTTCGGTTCGACCAATCCCGGGACGGCGCTGACTACCACTGGCAACGTGGGGAGCGCCACCAGCGGCATTTCAAACGGCGGCGTGGTGATTGATCCGGGCAAGGCCGGAGCCGCCGTGGCGACGGCGCTCGGGCAAGGATTTTTCGGTTTGGCCTTGCAGACGGCCAACTTCGCCTCGCTGCTGAATTTCCTGGAAACCCAAGGCAACGTTCAGGTGCTGTCGAGTCCGCGCATCGCCTCCATGAACAACCAGAAAGCCGTGCTCAAGGTTGGCAATGACGATTTCTATGTCACCAACGTCAGTTCCACCGTGACATCCACGGGAACCAGCAACGTGACGACGCCGACCATCACGCTGCAGCCGTTTTTCTCGGGCATCGCGCTCGATGTGACGCCGCAGATCGATGCTGATAACAACGTCATGTTGCATGTGCATCCCTCGATCAGCGTGGTGACGGAAAACCAGAAGGTCATCGACCTCGGTTCCCTGGGAACCTACACGCTGCCGCTGGCCAGCAGTTCGGTCAACGAGACCGACAGTCTCGTCCGGGTCCAGGATGGCAACATCGTGGCCATCGGCGGGTTGATGAAACAGGAGCAGTCGTCCGGCGGTACCGGGCTGCCGGGCGCTTCGCAATCCGCCGGGGTGGGGTGGCTGTTCGGAAGCAAGAACAGCTACCTGAAGAAGCGCGAACTGGTCATTCTCATCAAGCCGACCATCATCCGCAACGAATCGAGCTGGAAGGACGATCTGGCCGAGACGCAGATGCGCGTCCAGCAACTCGACCCGCGCCTGGCGGCGCCAGCGGCTCGCCCGTGATCAGTCGGTTCGGGGGCGTGCAGGAGAACCAGTGTTGTATCTGAACCACTTCGGTCTGACGGAAATGCCCTTCGGCATCACCCCGGATACGAGTTTCACCTATTCCGGACAATGCCATCAGGAAGCGCTCAATACGCTGATGCTGGCACTCACCGAGGGCGAGGGGTTCGTCAAGATCTGCGGCGAAGTCGGTACCGGCAAGACGCTGCTGTGTCGCCGGATGCTGCAGGCGCTGGACGACGGCTGGGTAACCGCCTACCTGCCCAATCCCAATTTCGACGCGGATACCCTGTTCTTGGCGCTGGCCGAGGAGTTGGGGATCAAGGATCCGGCGCGCTCCGATCAGTACCACCTGCTGCGTGAAATCAATCATGTGCTGCTGGATCTTGCCCGCGCCAGGAAACGAGTGGTCGTGCTCATCGACGAAGCGCAGGCCATGCCGCTGGAAACGCTGGAGGCGCTGCGCCTGCTCTCCAACCTAGAGACGGAAAAGCGCAAGCTGCTGCAGATCGTGCTGTTCGGCCAGCCGGAACTGGATGAACGTCTCAATCGGCCGGAAATCCGGCAGCTGCGGCAGCGAATTGCCTTCCACTACCGCCTGCAGGGCATTCGCAAGCGCGAGATCGGCAACTACGTCGCCCATCGGCTGCGCGTAGCCGGGTATCGGGGCGAAGGGCTCTTCTCGAAGAACGCGCTGCGCGCCCTGCATCGCGCCAGCGGCGGTACGCCGCGCCTCGTCAATATCCTGGCGCACAAGGCGCTCATGGCGGTTTTCGGGGAAGGTCGCCAGATGGCCAAAGTGCGCCACGTGCGGCTGGCACGCAACGATACCGAGGGTGCCCATCGTGTCGGATGGTTGTGGGGATGATCTGAACATGGGTGCCGCATGAGCCTGATCAACCAGATGCTGCGGGATCTCGATGCCCGCCAGGCGGTGCATGGTGCCGGGCTGAAGTTACGCAGCGAGGTTCGGCCGCTGCCGCCTGTGCCCGCGTCCCGCTGGCCGTGGGGTGTGGCGGTCTTGGCCGGGGCCACGGTGATCGCAGTGGGTGCCTTCTTGTTCATGCTTCCGGAGACGCCTGCGCCACCCGCGGCGCCGGCCTCGGCTTCTGTCAACCTGTCGGGCGACGCAAGCGTTTCGACGCCGCAGGCAGCGGATTCCGCCTCTGCCGCGGCGTCGACCACCTCCGCCGCCGGAGGTTTGCCTGTGTCAGTTGCCTCCTCTGAGCAAGAGATGGCGCAGCCGGTTCCGTCAACGGAGTTGGGGGCCAGCCTGCGCATTGCCGATGTCCTGGCGGAGCCGGCCAGGAAACAGCGTACCGAAAAGACTCAGACGGATAAGCCCCTGCCCGAAGCGAAGAAGGTCGACAAAGGGGATGAGCGGCAGGATGAAAAGCAGGAGAGCCTGACCGGCCGGAAGGCACCGGAACAAAAGGGCACAGTTGCCGCCGTATCGCCCGTGGCGCCGGTTGTGGATCCTCGTGCGGGGAAAGCGGTATCGATTGAAAAGACCGACGCGACGGCGCAGCCGCGCGACAGGGTTGAAGCGGCGTATCGCAAGGCCATCGCCGCGGTCAATCAAGGACGGGTGAACGAGGCGCTGGATGCATTGCAGGAGGTGCTGCGACAAGACAGTCTGCACGTGGCGGCGCGTCAGTTGCGGGTCCGGTTGCTGCTCGAAGCGGGTCGTACCGACGAGGCGGTGCAGGCGCTCCAGGACGGGTTGCTGGCTCTGCCGGCGCAGACGGGCTGGGCCATGAGTCTGGCGCGCCTGCAACTGGAGCGGGGCGAGGTCGCGGTCGCCGCGCAGACCCTGCAGCATTCGATGCCGGTGGCTTCGGCCAATCCGGATTATCTGGGTTTCACCGCGCACGTCCTGCAGCGCCTGGGTCGCCATCGGGAAGCCGCCGAGCTCTACCAGACGGCAACCCGGATTGCTCCCGGGGACGGGCGTTGGTGGCTGGGGCTGGGGCTGTCCATGGAAGCGGAGGGGCGCAACGATCAGGCCGTGATCGCATTCCAGCGTGCGTACCAGGCAGGCAACCTGAGTCGCGAACTGATGACTCTGGTGGAGCAGAAGCTACGCCAATAGTCAGTCGCGCAAGTTCGCGAGGCGTGCCGAACATGGCCGAATTCGCGCGACTGGCTACAGGGCCAATCGTCGTCAGGGCAGGGCGCGCGCGACGACCAGCAAGGTAACTTCCCCGGCGCCATGCAACTTGAGGGTACGCGCACATTCGTTGAGCGAGGCGCCGGTAGTCATGACGTCGTCGATCAGGAGAATCCGCTTTCCCGGCAGTTCCTTGGGGCAATGAAACGCGCCGCGGATGTTCTTCGCTCGTTCCCGCCAGGGCAGGCCTGCCTGGGCCGAGGTGTGCCGGACACGAGTGCAGCAGTCGGTGTCGATGGGCTTCCTGAGGGCGTGGGCCACGGGGCGCGCCAGTTCCAGCGCCTGGTTGAATCCCCGTTCGCTCAGGCGGGTGCGGTGCAAGGGTAGCGGAACGATCAGATCGGCGCTGCAACCCATCGCTTCATCAGCCAGGAAACGACCGAAAAACGGGGCGAGGGATAAACGATGGGCGTACTTGAAGGACTGCAGGAGTTTGTCCAGCGGAAATCCGTAGTTGAACACGGCCAGCGTTCTATCGTAGTGTGGCGGCTGCGCCAGGCAGCGGCCGCACAATTCTCCCCCGGGCGTGGGCAGCGCGCAGCGCGGGCAGCGGGAAACGGGCAGCCGTGGCAGGTCGCCGCCACATGCCGGGCAAACGATGCGGCTTCCGCAGGATTGTCCGCACAGCAGGCAGTCCTGCTCCAGCAAGGCGTTCAGGGTACGTTCGGCAATGGCCTTCGTGCCGGTCAGCAGCTTCTTGTTTTGGGTTAGAATGCCCATTTTTTAATCACCCGTTACGGGGTTGTGTCGTTCCCAGCTTCCGTACAAGCCCTTGTCCCCGGTAGGTTTCCCATGAATACAGTATCCCCCGTCGCTCCTTCGGCAACCGTTGCGGCCTCCCCGGTGCCTGCCGCCAAGTGGACCGTTTCGCAGGTTGAGGCACTTTACCAGATGCCGTTGATGGACCTGCTGTTTCGCGCCCACCAGGTGCATCGGGAAAACTTCGATCCGAACGAGGTGCAACGCTCGGCGCTGCTGTCGATCAAGACCGGCGGATGCCCGGAAGATTGCAGTTACTGCTCGCAGTCGGCGCGCTACAAGACGGACACCGAGCGCGAGGCGCTGATGCAGGTCGAAGATGTCGTCGCAGCAGCCAAGGAAGCCCAGGCCAAGGGAGCCACCCGCTTCTGCATGGGAGCGGCCTGGCGTGGACCGAAGGAGAAGGAGCTGGAAGTGGTGACGCAGATGATCCGCGAGGTCAAGGCGTTAGGCATGGAGACCTGTGTGACGCTGGGCATGCTCAAGGACGGGCAGGCGCAGAAGCTCAAGGAAGCCGGCCTCGACTACTACAATCACAATCTCGACACCGATGCCGAGTTCTACGACAAGGTGATCACCAGCCACAAGCACTCCGACCGCATCGATACCATCGCGCAAGTGCGCGGCGCCGGGATCAAAGTATGCTCGGGCGGCATTCTCGGGCTGGGCGAGTCGCGCCGCAACCGCGCAGCCATGGTGGCCCAGCTGGCCAACCTGAATCCGGCACCCGATTCCGTGCCGATCAACAACCTCGTGGCCATGCCCGGCACGCCGCTGGCGCAGACGGAGAAGATCGACAGCTTCGAATTCCTGCGCACCATCGCGGCCGCGCGCATCACCATGCCGAAGAGCTACGTCCGCCTGTCCGCCGGGCGCGAGGCCATGTCGCAGGAAATGCAGGCCATGTGCTTCTTTGC
The DNA here is from genome assembly GCA_029975435.1 of Propionivibrio sp. Classification (GTDB taxonomy): domain Bacteria; phylum Pseudomonadota; class Gammaproteobacteria; order Burkholderiales; family Rhodocyclaceae; genus Propionivibrio. The sequence continues at coordinate 49,442 of JARKPC010000264.1, forward strand.
CGGCGCGAACTCGATCTTCTATTGCGACAAACTGCTGACGGCGACCAACCAGGATATCAATTCCGACCAGTCCTTGTTCGAGAAACTGGGGTTGCGGGCGGTATAAGGCATCCGGCCTTTCCGTATGGAAGGCGGCCAGAGTGCGCCGTTTGTCGATGCGCGTCAGGTGCGGCGAAATTTCGCGCGTGCCGCCGGCGGCTACGACGCCGTCGCGGTGCTGCAGCGCGAGATTGCCTCGCGCATGCTTGAACGACTCGATTACGTGAAGATCGACCCGCGCTGCGTGGTCGACCTCGGTTGCGGCACCGGCGCCGTCCTGACGGCGCTTGGCGAACGCTATCCCACGGCCGGGATCCTCGGCGTCGACGCCAGCGAAGCGATGCTGCGCGTCGGGAACCGGCAGCGTTCCCGCCTGCGCTGGATGCTGCCGTTCCTGCGCGGTCCGAAGGGCGTGTCGTTGGTCGCCGCCGATGCCCAGTCCCTGCCTCTGAAAAATGGTGCCGCGGGGCTCATCTGGTCGAATCTCATGCTGCATTGGCTGGTCGATCCGCTGGCCGCATTCCGGGAAATGCATCGAACGCTGGAGGTCGGCGGCCTGCTGATGTTTTCCACCTTCGGGCCGGATACCCTGAAGGAACTGCGCAGCTGTTTTTCCGACGGTGATGAGCATATCCAGCGTTTTGCCGACATGCACGACTA
>JARKPC010000272.1 GCA_029975435.1 Propionivibrio sp.
CGCAGCACGCTGCGCCAGGGCGACAACATGTGGCTGTACATCCCCAATGTCGGCAAGCCGATGCGCATCACCAGCCTGCAGTCGGTGACCGGTGGCGTATTCAATAACGCCGACATCATGCGCCTCGACTACGCCGTGGAGTACGACGTGAAGTCGGTGGAGGAGAAAGAGGGGAACTACATACTCGACCTCAAGGCCAAGACCGGCGAGGTGGCCTATGACCGGCTGGTGATGACGGTGGACAAGAAGCTCGTCCTGCCCACCGAGATCGTTGCCTATGCCTCCAGCGGCATGCTCATGAAGACCCTGTATTTCAAGGATATCAAGGACTTCGGCGGCGGTATCAAGCGCCCGGGGACGATCGAGACCGACAGCCCGCTGTACAAGGGCTACAAGTCGGTGATGCTCTACTCGGGCCTGAAGAAGAAGGACTTCCCTGACGAAGTATTCACGCAGGGCTTCATGTCGCGCATGGAAGAGTTGCGCAAGTGATGGTGCGCAAACGTTCCGTCATCCCGGCGAAGGCCGGGGTCCGGGCGGTGGGACGGAATCAGGAAATGAATTCGGCCCTTTTGATCTGCACCGTGGCACTCATGCTCGCCGCGCCGGCCGTTGCCGACGATTTCACCTTCGATGCCAGCGAATTTGACAAGAAGACCGTCGAGTTTTCCGGCTACCTGGAGCAGAAGGAAGAGGGGCTGAAAATGCGCAGCGACAGCCCCGGCTACAAGCTCGCCTATCCCGGCGAAACGCAGCGCCATCATCTGCTGCGCAATACGACGACGCTGGAACTCTCCGGCAAGCTGAACCTTGATCCGGTCGTCGTCGATATGCGTGCCCAGGCCTTTCATGCCGATGACCAACTAATCACCACGTCCGACCGGGGCACGGTGATGGAAGGCGGGGTACGCTGGAGCGCCGGCCCCGGACTCACCGTGGATGCAGGCAAGCGGGTCCAGCGCTGGGGCAAGGGGTATGCGTGGAGTCCGGTCGGCTTCATCGAGCGCCCGAAGGATGCGTCCGATCCTCAGTCGTCGCGGGAGGGCTTCGTCATGGCCAGCGCGGAATGGACGAAAAGCCTTGACGGGCCGGTCAGCGCCGTGGGCCTCAGCGGCTTCGTCGTACCGACCGACGGAAGCAGCCTCAACAAGGATTTCGGCGTGGAACGGGATCTCAACCCGGCCGCCAAGCTGTACCTCCTGGCGTGGGATACCGACATCGATTTTCTGTGGCGCGGCCAGGGCGCCAAGCCGCAGAGCTTCGGCTTCGACTTCTCGCGCAACATCACGTCGGCGCTCGAAGTGCACGGTGAATGGGCGCGCTTCCGGGATGCGCCGCACAATACCGTCTCGGCCGCCGGCGTTACAGGCCAGACCGAATCCGATGCGACTTCATGGCTGCTCGGTCTGCGCTACCTGACGCAGAACGAAGTCACCTGGATCGTCGAGTATTACCGCAACGGCAACGGCTACGACGCGCGCGAACTGGATGACTACTACACCTTTCTCGACAAGGCGCTGGCGGGTGGCGCCGCTCCGGCACTGGCGGACAAGGCGCGCGCGGTGGCCCGGTCGGGCTATGGGCGGGTCAATCCGGGTACCGACTATGTGTACGCGAAGGCCAGCGTCAGCGAGCCTTTCGGCTGGGTCTATGGATCCGCCGCGCTGACCGCCATGACCAGCCTGGAGGACCGGAGCTGGCAACTCGTCCCGGAAGTCAGTTACACCGGGTTCAACAATGTCGAATTGCGTGCGCGGGCGTTTGTCCTGCACGGTGCGTCACATACCGAGTTTGGCGAAAAACCGGCCAGCCGACGCATCGAAGTCTATGCAAGATTTTTCTTCTGATACGACCGGAGATAGCGGAGATAACGGATTGCATTTAGATGATCGTTTAATTACTATATTAGACAATAATTAAATAGTTGAACAAAAAAATCGGGTATTAGATCGAAGCGCAAGGAGGGAGTATGGGGCTCGTATCCTTACGGCGTTCGGCGGGGTGTGTCCTGGCTGGACTGCTGTATCTGTTCGCGGCAAGTGGTGTAATCGCCGACACTAAACCGCTCAAGCTGAACACCACGGCGGATCATTCCAAGTTCAAGGAACTGCAACGGGAATTTCAGTCCGGGCCCGAGGTGACGAAAGCCTGTCTGAGTTGCCATACCGAGGCGGCCGGACAGGTGCATCGGACCAAGCACTGGAAGTGGGAGTTCCTGAATCCGGCCAGCGGGCAGAAGCTGGGCAAGAAAGAGGTGCTGAACAACTTCTGCATCTCGATCGCCTCGAACTACTCGGCGTGTACCAGCTGTCACGTGGGTTACGGCTGGAAGGACGCGAGTTTCGATTTCACTTCCGAAGAGAACGTCGACTGCCTGGCTTGCCACGATACGACCGGCATCTACAAGAAACCGCCAGGGCTGGCGGGCCATCCGCAGTTGAAGGATGTCGAGAATCCACCGGGGTCGGGCAAGATCACCAAAGGCATCGATATCGCCAAGGTCGCGCAGAAGGTTGGCAAGTCGAGCCGGGATAATTGCGGCTCGTGCCATTTCTATGGCGGCGGGGGCGATGGCGTCAAGCACGGCGACCTGGACAGCTCGCTCGCCGCGCCGGACAAGGATCTCGATGTGCACATGGACGCCACCGGTCTGGACTTCACGTGCGCCACGTGTCACAAAACCTCCAGTCACGATGTCGCAGGCAGCCGCTATACGCCGACCGCCATGGACAAGGGCGGCGCCCACATGCGCGGCAAGGAGGACAAGAGCAATCCGGCGACCTGCGTGTCCTGCCATGACACGGCGCCGCACAAACAGGACGCGCGGCTCAATACTCACACCGGCAAGATCGCCTGCCAGACGTGCCACATTCCGGAGTTCGCCCGCGGTGGCGTACCGACCAAGATGAGCTGGGACTGGTCGAAAGCGGGTGAGCGTGACGCCGAAGGCAAACAGATCGTCAGGAAAGACGCAAAAGGCCACATCATCTATGAGTCGCGCAAAGGGGCGTTCGAACTCGGCGAGAACGTCAAGCCCGAGTATTTCTGGTTCAACGGTGACGTCAATTACACCCTGGCGACCGACAAGGTCGACAAGACGGATGGTGTGACGCGCATCAACTGGCTGGGCGGCAGCCCGGACGATGGGAAATCGATGATCTGGCCTGTCAAGGTATTCCGCGGTTCACAACCGTACGACCCGGTCAACAAGACGCTGGTCAAACCGCACACGGCGGGTAATGACGATACCGGCTACTGGAAGAATCTGGTGTGGGACAAGGCCATTGAAGTCGGCATGAAGGACGCCGGGCTGCCGTTCTCCGGCAAGGTCGATTTCGTCAAGACCGAGATGTTCTGGCCGATCACGCACATGGTCGCGCCGAAGGAGAAGGCGTTGGCCTGTACTGAATGCCACAGCAAGAGCGGCCGCCTGGCGGGGATCACCGGCATCTATATCCCGGGGCGCGATGCGAACAGCCTGGTCGACACCTTCGGCTGGGGCATCGCCCTGTTCTCGCTGGTGGGATCGGTCGGCCACGGGCTGATGCGCATCGCCTCCCGCCGCAAGCATGAGGAGAAGGAAAATGGTTGAGCGCGTCTATATCTTCAAGGGTTTCGAGCGTTTCTGGCACTGGTCTCAGGCGGCGCTGATCATGTTCATGATGCTGACCGGTTTCGAGATTCACGGTTCGTATGCCCTCTTCGGCTTCGAGAAGGCGGTGGGTTATCACAGCATCGCCGCTTGGACGCTGATCGGACTGTGGATCTTCGCCATTTTCTGGCACCTGACTACGGGCGAATGGAGACACTACATTCCGACGATGGAAAAAGTGCTGGTCGTCGCCCAGTATTACTCCTCGGGGATTTTCAGGCACGAGCCGCATCCGTTCAAACCGAGCCAGCTGAACAAGCACAACCCGCTGCAGCGCCTGACCTATCTCGGCGTGCTGCTGTTCGTCAGTCCGCTGATCTGGATCACCGGATGGCTATACCTGTTCTACGGCAATTGGACATCCTGGGGGCTGGCCAACCTGAAGCTCGAATGGGTGGCCACCGGCCACACGATCGGTGCTTTTCTGATGCTGGCCTTCTTCGTTTCGCATCTTTACCTGGTGACGACCGGGCACACGGTAACGGCCCATATCAAGGCCATGATCACCGGCTGGGAAGAGGTGGAGTCCTCCGATGCGGCGAATACCCAGGCCGGAACCGAAAAATCTTTAAGCAACCAACCATGGAGCCCGTCATGAAACCCGCAAAAATCCTCGGACCAACGCTTCTGCTCGCCCTGCTGAGTGTCTCGTTATCGGCCAGCGCCTACGATGCCGACTGGAAACGGGGCCGGATCTACTATCGCAGCGTATGCACTTCGTGCCACGTCGCCTTGCCGGTCGGTCAAATCAACCCCAGCTCGAAGACGATGGCCGAATGGTCGGGATACCTGCAGGCCGACAAGCACGCCAAGGGGAAGGACTCGGTCAAGCAGTACGTGAGCAAGTCCTATCGCGCCAGCATCAAGTCGGCCAACAAGGCCGCGGAGAAGTTTGCCGACGTGCCCGATCAGGAATTGCTTGACGACGTCAAGGCGTTCCTGGTCAAGGGCGCCAAGGACGGCGAAGCTCCTGCGAGCTGCAGCTAATACAAGACAATCTACTCTCCAGGAGATAAACATGAATGCCAGGAAATGGGGATTTCTCGCGCTTCTCACTGCCAGTCTGACAGTCTTTTCAGGAATCGCTTCTCTGTCCGCGCAGGCCGCCGATGCGCCGGCCATACAAGCCAAGGAGGGGTGGTACAAATCCCTCGTTGATTTCGATTTCGTTCGCCAGAACGTCGATATTCCGCCGAAGAAGGGGGTCGTGCTCATCGATTCCCGCCCGGCGGCGCGTCAGTACGATCCGGGCCACATTCCGGGAGCCGTCAATATTCCCGATACCCAGTTCGACAAGCAGACCGACAAGCTTCCGGCCGACAAGGCGACGCTGTTGATCTTCTATTGCGGCGGCGTCGATTGCATGCTGAGCCACAATTCGGCGTTCAAGGCCGAAAAGCTCGGTTTCACCAACATCAAGGTCTATGCGGCGGGCATGCCGGAATGGAAGGAAAAAGGCGGCCCGGTTTCGGTTTCAGCGGCCTACATCAAGAAGCTGATCGATGAAAAGGCAGTCTACGCGTTGATCGACGCCCGTCCGAAGCGGGTTTCCGACAAGGGCATGATCCCGACTTCGATCAACATTTCCGATACCGAGTTCGACAAGCACATCGACAAGCTTCCGGCGGACAAAGCCACGCAACTGATTTACTACTGCGGCGGGCTGGAATGCGTGCTCTCCGACAAGTCGGCAGAAAAAGCGCGGAAGCTTGGCTACACCAATGTCGTGACGTATCCCGAAGGCTATCCGGAATGGGAAAAGATCCATGGTGCGGCGCCGGTGGCCGCGGCACCGGGGGGCGGTGGTGCCAGCCAGCCAACGAGCGCGGCGCTGGTTCCGGGCAAGGAGAAAGGGTCGGTGACTACCGAGTCCTTTGAAAAGGTCTGGAAGGAGAATCCCGGCGCAATCCTGCTGGTCGATGTGCGCGACGCCAAGGAATTCGCCGCCGGAACCATCAAGGGGGCGATCAGTCTGCCGATCAATGAACTGGAGAAGAAGGCCGATACACTGCCGACCGACAAGCCTGTCGTTTTCATGTGCAGCACGGGCGCACGGTCCGGCGAAGCCTACGATACGGTGAAGCTGCTGCGCGACGAGGTCAAGGCCTACTTCCTCGACGCCAACATCAAGTTCAACGGTGACGGTACCTACAGTATCGCCCAGAAAAAATAACCCCCCGGCTTGAGATGGGGACTCAGTCCCGGGGGGTGCTGCAAACCTGCTGGGAGGCACTGCGCGACGTGACTTGCACGTGCCTTCTAGCCACCTCCCAGGCCGACGGTATTCTTGATTCTGAGCGCCAGTTCCTTGCAACAGCGGCAGGTGACGCACGGAATGATCAACGGAATGGCGCCGATCAGGGCGGCGACAAGAATGGGAGCCAGTGCCAGTACATGGGCGAATTGTGCCGCGTTGTGTCTGAGTGCATGCGTAGTCATCAAAGGCTCCTTTTTTCCGCGGGAGTACTTGATCCTTATCAAACATCGTGCCAGCCGGGCCGGTTCGGCGCTGCATTTTCAACTTGCTGATTGTTAATGGGAAATTTTTAATGGCCAGGCTTTTGGCCATGGGTATGGCCGCGTCTTCTTGGAGGTTTGTGACAAAACTGGCAGTTGATCCGTAATTGTTGCTATATTGGTGCCAATAATGACACACGTGAAAAGCGCCATGGATTACCCGGTCAAGTCGTTGCCTGAACTGGTTTCGTTCCTGAATGAACAGTCCGAGCCGCGCATCGTGATGGATGCCCACTACCGGATCGTTGCCGCAAATCGCGCGTATGCCGAGGCGTTCGCGCAAAACGGAACGGTGGCCGGGCGCCATTGCTATGAGGTGTCGCACCACTTCCACGCTCCCTGTGACCAGGCCGGTGAACCGTGCCCCCTGCGCATGAGTCAGGAAAGTGGCGAAGTCCAGCGGGTGCTTCACCTGCACCACACGTCGCGGGGGGAAGAGCATGTCGACATCGAAACGACTCCGATCCGCGATGAACAAGGAAAGGTCATCTATTTCGTAGAGACCATGCGCGTGGTCAAGCAGGCGTTGGGAAGTCCGGCTGCCGAAGGACTGGTTGGCCGTTCCGCGAGTTTCAAACAGATGCTGGCGCTGGCCATGCGGGTCGCGCCTACCAACGCCACGGTTTTGCTGCAGGGAGAAACCGGGACCGGTAAGGAACTGGTCGCCCGCATGCTGCACGAGGCGGGGAAGAATGCCGGGCGACCATTCGTAGCGGTCGATTGTTCCGGATTGACGGAGTCGCTGTTCGAGAGCGAACTCTTCGGCTATGAAAAAGGGGCGTTCACCGGCGCCCTTCACCGCAAGGCGGGTCTGGTGGAATCCGCGCAGGGCGGAACATTGTTTCTTGATGAGATCGGAGACATTCCGCTTCCGCAGCAGGTCAAACTATTGCGTTTGCTCGAAAGCGGTACTTACAGGCGGGTGGGCGGCGTGGAGACCCTGCGCGCCGATTTCCGGCTGATTTGTGCGACTCACCGCGATATCGTTCGCATGGTCGAGGAAGAGAGTTTTCGGCGCGACCTCTTCCATCGCATCAGCACTTTCCCCATTCACGTTCCTTCGCTTGCCGAGCGTATCGACGACATTCCGTTGCTGGCGGATTCCTTTCTCAAGCGGGTCGCCACAGGGCATAGCCAGCACTTATCCGCGGCGGCGGTCGAAGCGCTCAAGCGCCGGCGTTACCTCGGCAATATCCGCGAACTGCGCAACCTGATCGAGCGCGCAACGATTCTGGCCGACGGGGACGAAATCAATGAGCGGCATTTCGAGATGGAACCGATAGCCAGTACGGAACCGCCGGGTCACCCCGATCCGTCCGCGGACCGCTTCGTGATTGATGCCTTGCTGCCGCTCGATGAACTCGAGCGACGCTATCTGTCGTGGGCGGCCTCCCATTTCCCAGGTGATCGGGCGGCGTTGGCGGAAAAACTGGCGCTCAGCCCCCGCACGCTGTATCGAAAGCTGTCCAAAGGCGCTTGATTGCAGCGCGCTGTCACCCGGCTCAAGCAATCATGCTTCTGGCAAGATCGACGAGCAGATAGACGTTGAGCCCCGTGATGATTACGCCGAAGAAGGCCAGCAGCCAGCGGGTTCCGGCCGGGTTGGCGTGGCTTCCCATTACGGCGGTCGAGGACGTCAGGCGGACCTGCAGGTAGATGGTGAACGGCAATTGCATCGACAGGACGACCTGCGAGAGCACGAGGCCCTGCAGGGTGTCCTCGATCAGCAGGATTACGCCCAGCGAGGCGAGCAGCACGAGGCCGACTCCCAACTGCGAGTGCTTGTCCTTGATGTCGTAAGGTTCGCCGAACAGGCCGGCGAAGATGCTGCCGCCGGCGATGCCGCCGGTGATCGACGAGGCGATGCCGGCGCACAGCAGGGCGAAGGCGAAGACCAGCGCGGCGCCCTTGCCGAGGATCGGTTCGAGCAGCGCGGACGCCTGCGACAGCTCTGCGACCTCGATGCCGACGGTGTAGAACGTGTAGGCGGCGACGATGATCATCGCGCTGTTGATCGCCCAGCCGATGCCCATCGAGAACAGCGTGTCGAGGAATTCGTATTTCAGCTGGCGGTTGATGACCTTTTCATCTTCCAGGTTCCACTGCCGGCTTTGGATAATTTCCGAGTGCAGGAACAGGTTGTGCGGCATGACGACGGCGCCGAGCAGACTCATCACCAGCACGATCGATCCGTCGGGGATCGTCGGCGTCAGCCAGTGCCGGACGGTGGTGCCCCAGTTCACCTCGATCAGCGTCAGCTCATAGATGAAGGAAATGCCGATGATCGACACGAAGCCGATGATGATCGCCTCGATGCGCTTGTAGGAGTTGCTGTAGAGGAAGAAACCGATGAACAGCGTGACGATCACCGCGGCGAGCTTGATCGGTATATGGAACAGCATGTTGAGGGCAATCGCCGCGCCGAGGATCTCTGCGACCTCGGTGGAGATCGCGGCGAGCACCGCCGAGCCGATCAGCAGGCGGCCGCTGCGCCGCGGCAGGTAGTGCGTGGCTGCCTCGGACAGGCACAGGCCGGTGACGATGCCCAGGTGCGCCGCATTGTGCTGCAGGACGATCAGCATGATCGTGGACAGAGTGATGACCCACAGCAGGACGCTTCCGTAGACCGCCCCGCTCGAAACGTTGGCCGCCCAATTGCCCGGGTCGATGAAGCCGACGGTGACGAGCAGGCCGGGACCGATGTAGCGGAACAGGTCGAGCGCCGTCAGCGAGGGCGGACGGGCGTCCTTGTTCCAGGCGACAAGACGGGCTTTCAGCCGGGAGAGCAGGTTCATGACGATCGCGATTCCAGTATCTTCACCAACGTGTGTAAAGTCCGGTTGACGCGGACGGGAACCCCGAGTTCCTCCCCCTTGCGCACGATGCAGCCGTTCAGATGGTCGATCTCGCTTCTGCGGCCGCGCTTCAGGTCCTGCGCGGTCGAGGAAGTCTGGTTGGCCATGACGCGCGGAATGCGTTGCACTCCCTCCCAGACGTCGCCGACAGGGGTAACCCCGGCCTTGGCCGCCACGGCCAGGCATTCGTCAACGACGTCGCGCAATAGCTTTTCCACTCCTTCATGCTGCACGAGTCTGCCGTAGGGCAGGGTGGTGATGGCCGAGAGAGCGTTGTAGGCGCAGTTGATGATGAGCTTGGTCCATAGCACGCCCTGGATGTTTCCGGAGATTTCTACGGGAATCCCTGCCGAGACGAACATGTCCGCCACCTCGCTGCTGCGCGGCGACTGCCCGATGACCAGTTGCCCGGCGCCATGGTGGCGCACGTGGCCGTCTCCGGCCATCTCGGTGGCCACGTAGACAGCGGCGGGGATGACTTCCTGGCGCAACTGCGCCCGCAACAGGTCGGGGTTCTCGATGCCGTTCTGCAGGCTGACGACCACGGCATCGGGTTTGAGGAACGGCGCCATCTCCGATGCCGCCTGCGCGCTGTCCGAAGTCTTGACGCAGCACAGCACCGCGTCGGCGTCCTGCACGGAGCTGCACTCGATACTAGCCGCGAGCCGAACTCTCTCGGTGAATGACGCCGTTTCCAGCAGCAGGCCGTTGCGGTTGATCGCTTCCGCATGACGGGGGCGACCGATGAGCAGGACGTCGTACCCTGCGCGGGCCAGCATGCCGCCGTAGTAGCATCCCACCGCGCCTGCGCCCATGACTGAAATTTTCATCCGGAGTCCTCGAGTTCGCGAACCCAGAGTGTCGCCAGTGCTTGGTCAGGTCGGAAGGCTGCCCGATGGAGGATCTGGGTTGTATGTGCGGAGTGGACTTTACCGCAAAGCGTCAGGCTTAAGAATTGCGCTGCCTGACGCCGGTCGCGCCTCGCTGCTCCGGAGCGTCTATCGAACGAAACGCTTGCTCTCGCTGACCACTTCGTCGATGCGACTCTGGTAGCGAGCGACCACGTTGTTCCTGGATTCGCGCGCGACCGGATGATCGTTGCTGTCGTGAACCCGGTAGCGGAAGAAGTCGCTGCTGTTGAACGGGAAGGTCACCTTGTTTTCTTCGTCGAAAACCGCCATGTAGTTGTAGTCTCCGACCACGAAGTAAGGGGTCTGTGAAAAAAGGTCGCCTGTCGAACTGTAGGAGTGCGGATCCTGGGTGACGCCAAGTTCTTCAAGAAGCGTCTGCGAAATCTGCAGATGGGAGGTGCGGTGCTTGATCGCCTCGGCCTTGTGGCCGGGCATCCAGAGCACCAGAGGAACGCGAATTTGTTCCTCGGGGAAACTGGCGTTGTGGCCGTGGCCCCAATGCCCTTTTTCCATGAATTCCTCGCCGTGATCGCCGGTAAACAGCACGATCGTGTTGTCGAGCATTCCCGAGGTTTTCAGATAATCGAGCAGCCGACCGACTTCACGGTCCACATGGTGCGCGGCGTTCAGGTAGCGCGCGTGGATTTTGTCGACGTTTTCCTTCAGGTTCATCCTGATGTAATTGAGGTCCTTCTCGTAATCTGCGCGAACCACCCCCTCGGCGGGAAAGGTGTATGGCGCATGTGTCGATTCAAAGAACATGAAACCGTAGAAAGGTCGCGCCGGATCGCGGTGCTCGAGTTTGCCGATGATGTCGGTGATGTTCTGGCTATCCCGTTTCCAGGGGTCGCCCGACTGGAGTTCCTGCATGTATTGCTCGGAAATTCCGGAGAACAAAGTGTGTCGAAGTTCCGGGTAGTCGAAGCTCTGGCTGGTGTGCAGCGCCAGCTGATAGTCCTTGCTGCGCAGGAAATTCATCAAGGCCGGCGCAACCCGTTGCTGCTCGAAACTGTACCAATAGGGGCTGTAGATGCCGTAGAACATGGAAAATAGCCCCATGCGTGTCCGATTCCCGCCGCTGTAATGCTGTTCGAAGCGAAGGGCCTGGTTGGAAAACATCCAGAGATTGGGGGTGATTTCCGGGTCGAGCAGGTCCCAGCGGAACGATTCGCCGACGAGCATGATTACATTTGGATATTTGGCCAAAGGCTTTGACTCCAGGTTCTTGCCCGGGTAATCCACCTCGCCGCCCGCGATACGCAGCGTTTTCAGCGCGGTGCGCTCGATGCCCATGCGCTTGAACAAGCCGGCGGCGCTCGCGTGCAGGTGGAACGGGACGACGTCAGCGGCGGCGATGTAGTCCTCCGGTCCGGTGTAGGTGCTGTACGCGTAGACACTTTCCTCGGACACGAAGACCAACGTCAGAAAGCACGAAACGGCGAGTATCGCCCGACGGGAAACGAGAGTGTGTGATCGTTGATAGCG
>JARKPC010000279.1 GCA_029975435.1 Propionivibrio sp.
TTCACTGTCGGCGGCGTGACGAAGGAGTGGTACGGCGGCGGCGAACTGAGCGTCCATTCGAGCGTGTCGGCGCCCTCCCACGGCTTGTCGCCGGCCGGCGCACCGCGACGGATGCACTGGATGACGTTGTACAGGAACAGCAGCTGGCTGGCCCCGAGCATAAAACCGCCGATGCTGGAGATCATGTTGAAGTCGGCGAACTGCAGCGCATAGTCCGGAATGCGCCGCGGCATGCCGGCAAGGCCGAGGAAGTGCATCGGGAAGAAAGTGATGTTGAAAGCGATCGCGGTCAGCCAGAAATGCACCTTGCCGAGCGTTTCGTTGTACATGCGGCCGGACCACTTGGGTAGCCAGTAATACACGCCGGCCATGATGGCCATCGCCGAACCCGAGAAGAGCACGTAATGGAAATGGGCCACGACGTAATAGGTGTCCTGCAGCTGGATGTCGACCGGCACCAGCGCCAGCACCAGGCCGCTGAAGCCGCCGATGGTGAACAGGCAGACGAAGGCGATCGAGAACAGCATCGGCGTCTCGAAGGTGATCGCGCCGCGCCACAGCGTGGCCACCCAGTTGAAGACCTTCACCCCGGTCGGGATGGCGATGAGCATCGTGGTGTACATGAAGAACAACTGCCCGCCGACCGGCATGCCGGTGGTGAACATGTGGTGCGCCCAGACGATGAACGAGAGGAAGGCGATCGAGGCCACCGCGTAGACCATCGACGCGTACCCGAAAAGCGGCTTGCGGGCGAAGGCCGGGATGGTCGTCGAGATGATGCCGAAGGCCGGCAGGATCATGATGTAGACCTCCGGGTGGCCGAAGAACCAGAAGATGTGCTGGAACATCACCGGGTCGCCGCCGCCCGCGGCGTTGAAGAAATGCGTGCCGAAGTGCCGATCGGTGAGCAGCATGGTGATCGCTGCAGCCAGCACCGGCATCACCGCCACCAGCAGGAAGGCCGTGATCAGCCAGGTCCACACGAACAGCGGCATCTTCATCAGCGTCATCCCCGGCGCGCGCATGTTGAGGATGGTGGTGATGATGTTGATCGCCCCCATGATCGAGGAGATGCCCAGGATGTGCACGGCCAGGATGGAGATGTCATAGGCCATGCCGCCCTGGATGAAGAGCGGCGGGTACATCGTCCAGCCACCGGCGATGGCGCCGCCGGGAACGAAGAAGCTGCTGATCAGCAACACGCCGGCGGCCGGCAACAGCCAGAAGCTCCAGTTGTTGAGGCGCGGGAAGGCCATGTCCGAGGCGCCGATCATCAGTGGAAGCTGCCAGTTGGCGAAGCCGACGAGCGCCGGCATGATCGCGCCGAAGATCATGATCAGGCCGTGCATCGTCGTCAGCTGGTTGAACACCTCGGGCTGGAACAGTTGCAGCCCCGGCTGGAACAGTTCCGCCCGGATCAGCATGGCCAACGCGCCGGCGAAGAAGAACATGAACAGGCTGAACCACAGGTACAGCGTGCCGATGTCCTTGTGGTTGGTGCTGGTCAGCCAGCGCACGATGCCGGCGGGTGCGTGTTCGTCGTGATGGGGTGCGGTTTCGGATATTGCCGTCGTGTTCATTCCCGGACTCCCGTTCATTTGCGCCGCGCGGCGACGTCGGCGGGTTGCACCAGGTCGCCGGTCCTGTTGGACCACGTGTTGCGCTCGTAGGTGATGACTGCCGCCAGGTCGAGGTCGGACAACTGCTTGCCGAACGCGGCCATTGCGGTGTTCTGCTTGCCGTTCAGTACGATATCGATATGCCCGGACTTGTCGCCGGTGGCGATCTTCGATCCGGCGAGGGCAGGGAAGACGTTGGGGATTCCGGCGCCGGTGGCCTGGTGGCAGACCATGCAGTTGGCGGCATAGACCTTTTCGCCGATGGTCTTCAATTGCGCCATGTCGTAGGTCTTGCCCGCGCTGGCGGCAATGGCCGCAAGCTGGTCTTTCTGCTCCTGCCTCCAGGCGGCGAATTGCTCCGGCGTCACAACATTGACGACCACTGGCATGAACCCGTGGCCGACGCCGCACAATTCGGTGCATTGGCCGCGGTAGGTGCCGGGGTTGTCGGCTTTGAACCAGGTGTCACGGATGAAACCGGGGATGGCATCCTGCTTGACGCCGAGCGCTGGAACCGCCCACGAATGGATCACGTCGCTGGCCGTCGTCACCAGTCGGATCTTCTTGCCGGCAGGCACCACCAGGGGATGGTCGACTTCGAGCAGATAATGCTCTCCCTTGGGTTGCGCACCGTCGATCTGTTCCTTGGGGGTGGAAGAGTTGCTCATGAAACGGATGCCGTCCCCAAGGTATTCGTATTCCCATTTCCACTGGTGGCCAGTGATCTTGATCGTCATGTCTTCCTTTTCCGTGTCCTTCATGGCGATGACCATGCGCGTGGCCGGCCAGGCCATGCCGAGCAGGATCAGGGTCGGAATGACGGTCCAGGCGATTTCCACGGCCTGGTTGTCATGAAATCCCGCCGCCTGGTGGCCCAGGGACTTGCGGTGGCGGATCAGGGCCACGAGCATGGGAACGAAGACGGCGATGAAGATGGCGGCGCATATCCACAGGATCAGGGAATGCAGGTCGTATATCTCCCGGGCGAGCCCGGAGGCCGGCGGCTGAAGATTAATAGCGAATTCGGCCCGGCCCGATGCGGGTGCCAGCGCGGCTAACAAGGAAAGAGCCGGCAAGAGGGAACAACTTCCGCGGGAAAACTGACCAACGCAGCGGTTACGGCAATTCGGCGTGTCCAAGGTGTTCCCTCCCGGTCGTTATGAATTGCTTGGGGGTAACACTCTGACCGCGCAGCGTTGGAAAGTTCATTGACGGGCACATGTCGAGGTGGCACATGTGGCGGATGCTTCTGGTTGTCTTGGTGCTTGCGCTGGCAGGTTGCAGTGACCCTCCGTCGGAGAGGTTCCGCAACGTGGAAATGACAGGCGCCGATTTCGGGCGAGAGCTGAAAGGGTTCCGCGACCACCACGGAAATCCGCGCACGCTGGCCGACTTCCGGGGCAAGGCGGTTGTCCTGTTCTTCGGCTATACGTCCTGCCCGGATGCATGTCCGACGACCCTGGTCCGCTTGGCGGAGGTGATGGCGAAACTCGGCGATGTCGCCAGTCGGGTGCAGGTTCTCATGCTCACCGTCGATCCGCAGCGCGACACCCCGGAACGGCTTGCTGCCTATATGGCGGGGTTCAATCCTTCATTCATCGGGCTGACCGGCGACCTGGCGGCAACCGAGGCCGCGGCCAGGGAGTTCAAGGCGTTCTTCTCGCGCGGCAAGCAGGCGCACAACCACGGCGAGAGCGAATCGATCGACCATTCGGTGGGTGCCTACGTCCTCGATCCAGCGGGAAAGATCCGGCTCTATCTGAAGGACGACGCCTCCGTCGAAGGCGTCGTCAGCGATCTGAAACGGTTGTTGAGCGAGGCATGATCATGCAGGATCCGCCGGAAGCGGGGAGCAAAACCAGATCTTGTTGCCCTCGCTGTCGAGAAATCCCCCGACATAAAAACCTTCCTTCGGGTAAGCCTGTACCGGGTCGCTGATCGAAACCTTGCGAGCCAGCAACTCCTGCTCGGTTCGGAGGGCGTCGTCGCTGGCGAAGGTGATGCGCGGGTTCAGTTGGGCGCTCGGCTGGGCATACCAGCCACCCGTTGCAGGCTTCAGCATCACGATCACGTTGGCCATCAGGAAGCCCACCTGGCGCTTCCCTTCAAAGGCCGGTTCCAGTCCCAGAACGGTGCCGTAGAAATGCTCTGCGCGCGGCAGATCGTTCACCGCGAGCGCAACGACCTTGAGTCGCTGCAAACCAAGAGAGTTCATCGTTTCGTCCTCCTGTTCGAGGGGATCACAGACGCTCCCAGACCGTCACCTCCGAGAGCGAGTGTTGGAATTTCCGCTTTGTTTCGCGGATGACGAAGGGAACTGACAACGGCTCGCGCATCAGGCGGAAGCGCGGGCCGAGAATCGCCTTCAGTCCGTCGAGCGTGGTGAAGTTTTCACCGTCCTTTTTGAAGCCGCCGAGCCAGTCTTCGCGTTTCGTGTGTTCCGGCAGCCAGGTGTAGGGCGAGGCGATCAGCAGCAGGCCACCGGGGTTGAGCCGCTCATGCACCGATTCCAGGAACCGGGCGGGGCTGTACAGGCGGTCGATCAGGTTGGACGCCAGAATCAGATCGTAGCCGGTGAATACCGACTTGAGGTTGCAGGCGTCGCCCTGGAAGAATTCGATCTTTTCGGCTGCCGTGTTCAGTCCGAGTTCGGCGAGCGTCCGTTCCTTGTAGCTGACGAGTTCTCCTTCTTCCACCAGTGTGTAACGCAACCGTCCCTGTTCCAGCAACTGGATTCCCAGGCGGATGAAGCTGGTGGAGAAGTCGATGCCGGTCACGTGCGCGAAGTGCTGCGCCAGTTCGAACGTCGCCCGGCCGGCAGCACAGCCTATATCCAGAGCCTTGCCGGCCGGCCGGCCGCCCATTGCATCAATGGCCAGACGAGCCAGCGCACGCGGGAAATTGGGCACACCGAAGTACTCGTCGCCGTAATGAAATTCGGCGTACTCGGAAACGAGGCGATCGGTTTCGTAGCGCGAAGTGTTCATCGTTGCCGGTGCATCGGAGACCACGTAGCGGAAGCCGGCGTGCTGGAAAAAATGGCGGCGGAACGCGTAGCGCGATTCCGTCAAAGCCTCGTTGCCACAGGAAATCCACGAGCCGCCCTTGATCAGGTTGTGTCGGTCGTCGAAGGTCGGCACCGTGAAGTCGTCGTAGATCGGGTGCGTGCGAAAGCCGTCGAAGGGGTAGGTCGGCGTTTCGGTCCATTGCCAGACGTTGCCGATCACGTCGAAAAACGGTCCGTGCGCGAATTCGGTGACCGGGCACGACGAGGCGTAATGGTCGAGCTGGAGGTTCGCCCCGGCGACGCGTTCGTCCGGCAGTCCGTCGGTGCCCGCGTAGCGGCACAGCGCGTGCCATTCATCCTCTGTAGGCAAGCGCACCGGCTGACCCGTTTCGCGCGCCTTCCAGCGGCAGAACGCCCGCGCTTCGAGGCAGTTCGTTTCCACCGGCCAATCCCAAGGCATCGGCACTTCTTCGAGCATCAGGCGCAGGCGCCACTCGCTGCCGTCCTTGGCCCAGAATGTCGGATGCTCGGCGTGCGCGTATTTGTTCCACGCGGCGCCTTCCTCGTCCCATAAGGAATCGTCGGCGTAGCCGCCAGCCTCGACGAAGGCCAGGTATTCGGCGTTGGAGACCAAGTGTCGGCTGGCCTGGAACGCTGCGACAGACGCCGTATGGCGGCCGAATTCGTTGTCCCAGCCGTATACCACGGGATCATCGATCTCGCGGCCGAGGCGAACCTCCGACGCCGGCACGGCGACGAGCGCGTTCTCGGGCGCCGGACCCGTCTTGCGGCAGGGTTCCCACGCCGGATGCGGCTTCACGTATTTCAAGGCGTGCTGGCGGATCAGTACCGACGAGGTTTCGAGGTGGATGCGCTCGTGTTCGATGCCCATCAGAATGATCCACCACGGGTTGTCCCAGCCGATCGGCAGCGACAGCGGCTGCGTGCGGATTACCTGGTCGACCATCTCCCGCGCGGCGTGGCGATAGGCCCTGACCGCCTCGACGGCGGGCCATTCGTAACGCTCGTCGTTAAGGTCGTCCCAGCTCATTTCATCGACGCCGATGGCGAACATCGATTCGAAGGCCGGGTTGATGCGCCGGTCCATCACCCCGGCCAGCACCAGCTTGTTGATGAAGAAGGTCGCCGTGTGGCCAAGGTAGAAGATCAGGGGATGGCGCAGCGATATCGGCTTGCGGTAGTACGCCTCGTCGCAGGTCAGCACCTCGAACAACTGCTCGTAGCGGTCGAAGGTGGCGTGGAAGTAGCGGCGGATTTCGGCACGCTTCTGCTCGCTGTCGTCGCCTGCCAGCAATGGGGATCTCGGAAAGAGGGGAGTGGGCATGGGGATCTCTTGTTATGACCCGGGAACAAAGGGAACCCACGTCATTCCGGGTCAGGACCGGAATGACGGACGTTGAAAGGTGCTCCGATTCATCGTGGCCTGAGTCGATCAAGCCGCCAGTTTTGCCGCGATCCGTGCGACGTGAGCGCCCTGGAAGCGGGCAATGGCCAGTTCGTTCTCGCTGGGTTGCCGCTTGCCGTCGCCTCCGGCCAGCGTACCCGCACCGTAAGGCGAACCGCCGGTGATCTCGCTCATGTTGGTCAGTTCCTGGCAGGAATAAGGTACGCCGACGATGATCATCCCGTGGTGCAGCAGGGTGTTGTGGAACGAGGTGATTGTCGTTTCCTGCCCGCCGTGCTGTGTTCCCGTCGAGGTGAAGACGCTGCCGATCTTGCCGACCAACCCGCCGGCCATCCACAGCCGGCCGGTCTGGTCGAGGAAATTGCGCATCTGCGCGCACATGTTGCCGAAGCGCGTCGGGGTGCCGAAGATGATCGCGTCGTAGCCGGCGAGTTCGTCTACCGTCGCGACGGGCGCCGCTTGATCCAGCTTGGCGCCGACCCTCCGCGCGACTTCCTCGGTCATCAATTCCGGCACGCGCTTGATGTCGACCGAACTGCCCGCGACCCCGCGCGCGCCTTCGGCCACGGCGTTGGCGAGCGTTTCGATGTGACCGTACATGCTGTAGTAGAGCACCAGTAATTTCGCCATGTTTTTCTCCAGTGTGAAAATGATTCAGTTGTCGTCGAACCGGTCGTCGCGGACCTGGACGATGCCGTCCACGATGCGTACCCGGAACGTCGCGATCGGCTCGTAGGCCGGCGCACAAAGCGGAGCCCCATCGAGCAGGGAAAAGCGCGCCTGATGCGCCGGGCAGGTAATCTCGAGGCCGTTGACGGTACCGTCGGAGAGTGTTTCGGCCTCATGGGAACAAAGATCCTCGATGGCGTAATACTCTCCGGCGATATTGAAGACGGCAATCTGCGTACCGCCGGCATCGACCTTGCGCCGCGTTCCCGGCGGGAAGTCCGTAGTTGCCGCAACGTCGGTCCAATCGTCCATGGCCAGTCCCCTTACGTTTCAGTTCAAAGCATCCCCAGTTGCAACCGTGCCGCTTCACTCATCATGGCCTGTGACCAAGGCGGCTCCCAGACCAACTCCACGCCGACGTCGCTGACGCCTTCCACCTGCCGCACCACGTAGTCGACGGTTTCCGGCAGGCTCTCCGCAACCGGGCAGGCCGGAGCGGTCAGGGTCATGCGGACGTGGACCGTGCCCTTCGCGTCGTCTATGTCCAGCCCGTAGATCAATCCGAGGTCGTAGATATTGACCGGGATCTCCGGGTCGTAAACATTGCGAAGTTCGGCGATTACCCGCGTTTCGATTGTCTCTGTGCCCGGTTCGTTCCCTGTCGCGTCAAAGGTGTCCATCATTCACTCCGTCGACACGGGGGCCGCCTGGTCGTGCAGCGCCGCGTGCAAGGTGTGCCAGGCGAGAGTGGCGCATTTGATGCGTGCCGGAAAATCGCGCACGCCGGCCAGTACCTGCAGTTTGCCGAGCGATTCGGCCTGATTCGCCGCCTGTTTTTCGTCGGCTTCGGTCAGCAGGGCGTGGAAACGTGCAAACAATTCCTCCGCCTGCGCTTCGTTCTTGCCTTTCAGGGCTTCGCTCATCAGCGAGGCCGAAGCGGTCGAAATGGCACAGCCGGCGCCCTCGAAGCGCACTTCTTCGATGATGCCGTCGACCACCTTGAGATAGAGCGTCAGCTTGTCGCCACAGAGGGGATTGAAGCCCTCGGCATGGTGGTTGTGGCCCGGCAGCGGACCGAAATTGCGCGGCCGGCGGCTGTGGTCGATGATGACTTCCTGGTAGAGATCGCGCAAATCCGACATTACCCGAATACCTCCCGGACCTTGGCCAGTGCGGCGAACAGCGCGTCCACCTCGCCTGGCGTGCTGTACAGGGCGAACGAGGCGCGCACCGTGGCCGGTACGCCGAAGCGTTCCATCACCGGCATCGCGCAATGGTGACCGGTGCGTACCGCGACGCCTTCGCTGTCGAGAATGGTCCCGACATCGTGCGCATGCACGTCGTCGATGACAAACGACAGGATGCCCGCCTTGTCGCGCGCCGTGCCGATCAGGCGCAATCCGGGAACGGCCGCCGCGCGTGCCGTGGCCTGGCGGAGCAGGGCACGTTCATGCGCGGCGATGGCGTCCAGGCCGATGTTTTCGAGGTATCCGATGGCCGTGCCGAGCCCGATGCCGCCGGCGATGTTGGGGGTTCCCGCCTCGAACTTGTAGGGCAGGTCGTTCCAGGTGCTTCTGGCAAAAGTGACCTGCCGGATCATGTCGCCGCCGCCCTGCCATGGCGGCATTGAATCGAGCAGTGCAGCCTTGCCGTAGAGCACCCCGACACCGGTCGGGCCGTAGAGCTTGTGCCCGGAGAAGGCATAGAAATCGCAGTCGAGCGACTGCACGTCCACCTCCAGATGCGGTGCTGCCTGCGCGCCATCGACCAGCACCACTGCGCCGTGGGAATGAGCGAGGTCGATCATTTTTCGCACGGGATTGATCGTGCCCAGCGCGTTGGAAACATGGGTCATGGCCACCAGCCTCGTATGCGGGCCGAGTTGTTGTTCGAACGACGCCATGTCCAGTTCGCCGGCATCGTCGATCGAAGCGACGCGCAGAATCGCTCCGCTCCGCTCGCACAGCAGTTGCCAGGGCACGATGTTGGAGTGGTGCTCCATTACGGTGATGAGGATTTCGTCGCCGGGCTTGATGCGTTGTCCGTAGCTGGCGGCAACCAGGTTGATGGCTTCGGTGGTGCCGCGCACGAAGACGATTTCCTCGCGCCGGCCGGCGTTGATGAATCGCCTGACGCTGTCGCGTGCGGCTTCGTAGGCTTCCGTCGCTTCCTGGCTCAGGAAATGTATGCCGCGATGGATGTTGGCATTGGTCTCGGCGTAATAACGCGCTTCGCGCTCGATGACGCAACGCGGTTTCTGGCTGGTGGCGGCGTTGTCCAAATAGACGAGCGGCTTGCCGTGCACGCGGCGTTCGAGGATCGGAAAGTCATCGCGCAGGCGCATAACGTCGAAGGTGGCGGGTACTGCTTCCGGCCTTTCCGTCAAGGCGTTCACGACAGCGCCTCCAGTTGTTGCGGCAACCGTTCGCGTAACAGATCGTCCAGCCGTTGGCGCAAACCCGGATGCTCGATGCGCTGGACCATCTCCGCGGCGAAGCCGTACGTCAGCAATGCCCGCGCCGTTTCTTCGTCAAGGCCGCGCGAGCGCAAATAGAAGATCTGCCCGGCATCGAGTTGGCCGACTGTGGCGGCGTGGCTGCATTTGACGTCGTCGGCCCATATTTCGAGTTGCGGCTTGGTGTCGATTTCCGCGTGCTCCGAGAGCAGCAGGTTGCGGTTGGTTTGCGCTGCATCGCTCCGCTGCGCATCGGGATGCACGATCACCTTGCCGTTGAAGACCGCGCGCGAGGCATCGTCGAGTACGCCCTTGTAGAGTTCGCGGCTGGTACCGCGCGGCACGTTGTGATCGATGCGCGTGTGGTGATCGATGTGCTGGCGACCGTCGGCAACGTACAGGCCATCAAGTGAGCATTCGGCGCCTTCTCCGTTGAGTTTGGCCAGGATGTCGGTTCGCGCCAGCGCCGCCCCCAGGGCGAACGACGTCGAGATGAGGCGGCTTTGTTCCGCCAGATCGGCAGTGATCGCCGCGATGTGGAAAGCCCTGGCGCTTTCCTGTTGCAATTTGTGATGCTCGATCTGTGCCCGGCGTCCGAGCACGATGTCTGTCACCGTGTTGGTGAAGTAGACCGGGGTTCCCAGCGCGGCATGATGTTCGACGATGACGGCGTGGCTATCCTCTTCGGCGAAAACCAGGCTGCGTGTGTGGGCGGCCAGACCGAAAGTGACAGACAGAAAAAGCAGATGGATCGGTGCGTCGAGGCGCACTCCCTTGGCCAGATGAACGCACGCGCCGTCGGTCATGCACGCGACGTTGAGGGCGGCGAACGCCGACGGGTAGCTCGCGGCGGCGTCGAATTGCGTTTCGATCCCGGAACGGCGGCGTTCGAGCAAAGTGGCCAGGCTGGCTATGCTGACGCCTGCGGGCAATGCGTCGACCTTCGATAGGCTGGGCACGTGGTACCCGTCGACGAACACCAGCAAATGCGCTCCGGGCAGGGCACGGGCCTCGACCTGCGGTTTATCGACAGCGCGGGGTTGGCCTGAGGACAGAAGAAAGCGGCCCCTCTCTATGGGTGCGACGCTGGTGTATTTCCAGTCCTCGTCGTGCCGGGTGGGAAATCCCGTGGCCACGAACTTGCGCATGGCGGCTTCGCGAAGCGCGGCGACCCAAGGCTGTTGTCGACCGGGGAGGGACGCCTTGTTGCGCGTGAAATCCTCCAGATAGTGGAGGCCGGAGTCGGGGGTGACAGCGTTCATGGCCCGGCTCCGGCTTGTTGGCCGACCGCGTCGAGCCAGGCATATCCCTGGCGTTCCAGTTCCCGCGCCAGTTCCGGTCCGCCGGATCGAACGATGCGTCCGTGCGCGAGCACATGCACCCGATCCGGCACCACATAGTCGAGCAGGCGCTGGTAGTGCGTCACGAGGACGATCGCGCGCCGCGGATTGCGCATCGACTGGATGCCCCCGGCAACCACCTTCAGGGCATCGATGTCGAGACCGGAATCGGTCTCGTCGAGAACCGCCAGTTTCGGCTCCAGTACGGCCATCTGCAGGATCTCGTTGCGCTTCTTCTCGCCTCCGGAAAAGCCTTGGTTAACCGAGCGGTAGAGCAGCCCCTCGTCCATGCCCATCAACTTGAGCCGGTCGCGCACCAAGGTGAGGAAGTCCATGGCGTCAAGCTCCGCTTCGCCGCGGTGCTTGCGCTGGGCATTGAGCGCCGCCTTCAGCAGGTAGATGTTGGCAACGCCGGGAATCTCCACCGGATATTGAAAAGCCAGGAAGACCCCCTCGCGCGAGCGTTCCTCGGGCGACAGATCGAGCAGGTTGCGGCCGAAATAGCGGATCTCGCCTTCGGTCACCGTGAAGCTGTCGCGCCCCGCGAGGACGTGCGCCAGCGTGCTCTTGCCGGAACCGTTGGGCCCCATCACGGCGTGCACTTCGCCGGCGCGGACCGTGAGGTCGATGCCGCGCAGGATCGGCTTATCGTCGATACTGACGTGCAGGTTGCGAATTTCGAGCATGATTTCTTTCTCCTAACCGACGCTTCCTTCCAGACTGACGCCCAACAGCTTCTGCGCTTCTACCGCGAACTCCATCGGCAACTCCTTGAACACTTCCTTGCAGAACCCGTTGACGATCATCGCCACCGCGTCTTCGGCGGAGATGCCGCGGCTTTGGCAATAGAACAGCTGATCTTCTCCAATCCGCGATGTAGACGCTTCGTGCTCGACCTGACCCGTGGGGTTCTTGACCTCAATATAGGGGAAGGTGTGCGCCGCGCATTGGTCGCCGAGCAGCAGCGAGTCGCATTGCGAGTAGTTGCGGGCCCCAGCAGCGCTCTTGGCGATCTTGACCAGGCCGCGATAACTGTTGCGCCCGTGGCCTGCCGAGATGCCCTTGGAAACGATGGTGCTTCGGGTATTCCGGCCGATGTGGATCATCTTGGTGCCGGTATCGGCCTGCTGGTAGTGATTGGTCAGCGCCACCGAGTAGAACTCGCCGACGGCGTTGTCGCCCTGCAGCACCACGCTCGGGTATTTCCAGGTGATGGCCGATCCGGTTTCGACCTGCGTCCAGGAAATCCTGGAGTTGGCGCCGCGGCAGTCGCCACGCTTGGTGACGAAGTTGTAGATGCCGCCCTTGCCGTCCTTGTCACCGGGATACCAGTTCTGCACCGTGGCGTACTTGATCTGGGCGTCTTCCAGAGCGATCAATTCGACGACCGCCGCGTGCAGCTGGTTTTCGTCGCGCATCGGTGCCGTGCAGCCTTCCAGATAGCTCACGTAGGCGCCCTTGTCGGCGATGATCAAGGTGCGCTCAAACTGCCCGGTATTCCTGGCGTTGATGCGGAAATACGTGGACAGCTCCATCGGGCAGCGCACGCCGGGCGGGATGTAACAAAAGGAACCGTCCGAAAAAACCGCCGAGTTAAGCGTGGCGAAGAAGTTGTCGGTGTAGGGGACGACGGAACCGAGATACTGCTGCACCAGATCCGGATGTTCGCGCACCGCGTCGGAAAAGGAACAGAAGATGATGCCCAGTTCGCCCAGTTTGGCCTTGAATGTGGTTGCCACCGAAACGCTGTCGAACACCGCGTCGACGGCCACGCCGGCCAGCAGTTCGCGCTCGCGCAACGGGACGCCGAGCTTCTCGTAGGTGCGCAGCAGTTCGGGATCGACTTCGTCCAGGCTGCGCGGTCCAGCCTTTTGCGACGATGGCGCCGAGTAGTAGGAGATGTCCTGATAGTCGATGTTCGGATGGACCACCGTCGACCACTTGGGTTCGCTCATGGTCAGCCAGTGCCGGTAGGCCTGGAGCCGCCATTGCAGCATGAATTCCGGCTCGTTCTTCTTGGCCGAGATCAGGCGGATCACGTCCTCGTCGAGGCCGCGCGGCACCGTGTCGGTCTCCAGCGGCGTGTAGAACCCCTGCCGATACTCCTGGCCGATCAATTCATCGAGACTGAATGCCGGATTTGCCATTTTGGTGCCTGCTGATTTGCTGGAAATGTGGCGGATGAGCCTGATTCATGTCGGAGAGCGTGACTTGCGTGAGGGTGCTGCGAACGATCTGGTTGATGTGCTGCCAATGCCCGCGGATTCGGCACAAGTCTTCCTTGCCGCACAGGCCGGCAGCGGCGCCGCATTCGGTGAGGCCGAACGGACTCTCCATGGCGTCGATGATCTCGGCAATGGATATCTCCGCAGGAGAGCGGGAAAGCATATACCCCCCTTTACTGCCGCGTCGTGACTGGACGAGATCGCGTTTCGCCAGCGCCTTGAGAATCTTGCTGGCTGTGGGCGGCGTCATGCCGACAGCCGACGCGGTTTCGGCGACGCTATGCACTGCTTCCGGGCGACGTGCCATGTAGGACAGGATGACCGTTCCGTAATCGGTCAGTTTGCTCAATCTCAGCATGCTCGACTCCTTCTGGTGCATATGAGACCTTTATGGTTCTGTATTGGTTCCAGTCGTGCGACGGACACCAAACGGCGATGGGGGTGACAAAGGCTCTGCGCCTTTCCCACCCCCATCGACGTACGAGGAACTCCCGGCCGATCAGGTCAGTACCGCTCCCCAACTGACGAACGCCAGCACGAGCATGATGACCCAGGCCACCAGGCCGGCCGCGAAAACGGACCCGGCGACAAGCAGTGAGTGTCCTTCGTCGCGCAGGTCATAGGTCCGATCGACTCCCTGGAAAATCAGCGCCGCCGAGCAGGCGAGGGCCGTCAGCATCATCAGGATATTGAAGACCAGGCTCGGAACGAACAGCGCAAGCGGAGCCAGCCACAGCGGCGTCGGCACCACCGCGGCCAGGGTGAAGGTGTCCTGATACGCCGGGGACGAATTGGCGACCTGTCCGATCATCTGCAGAACGCGTCCCATGATCGGCACCACGACCAGTTCTGCGACAAGGAACACGGTGGCCAGGAATAGTGCCTCGTTTCGCGTGATTTCGGGTAGCGGCGGGCCGCCGTAGTTGGCCCACGCGTACAGCAGCATCGCCGGAGGAATGAGCGACATCGGCAGGACGTAGAAGAGGTAGGTCTTGGCGACAGACGGATGCATGCGCATCAGCCAGTCCCAGCCTTCTCCGTGCGACGTCAGCATTTTGGGAAACATCATCGGATTCATGACATGCCTCCTTCTGCGATTGATCGTCCGCATTCGACCGGTCACTTCCGAATTAGTTTTATTTCCAGTGCGCCAGTTCAGGCAGTCGTCAATGGCACGACCTTGGCCTTTCCGTCCCTCAGGTATTTTCCGACAATCCGGTAGATCTCCGCGTCGAAAACCGTGGTGGTGGCTGCGGCCCGGCTTTCCAGGATCGAGCGCAGCGATGCTTCGTCCTGGGCCGTCCCGAGATAGCGCCAGGCATCGACCACGTGGTAATCCTCGCGCATGCCGAATTCGTCGCGCTCGACCAGCGCGACGGGGCCGGGGTAGGGCCACGTGTGTATCCGGTACTTGGCCAGCGCAGCCATCAGGCGGGCGCTGTGCAGCGACACGGGCTCCTTGCCGATACAGGCACCGCGGCAGGTCTTCTGCTTGTATGCAACGCAGGCTTCGCCCTCTTTCCCGGTGCCGAGCCCGACCTGGTTATGGCATAGGCGGTGCGCCTCGGCCAGTTTGCGCAGGGCATGGACGGCTTCGCGTCGATTCTGGTACAGGCCGAACAGGTCCTCGGTACGGGCGAAATCGGTATCGCCAGCGAACGCCAGCACGGGGCGGAAGTCGCCTTCGCCGTGGAGAACCAGGCGCCAGGAGCAAAGCTCGTCCTGAGGACGCCGGATCGCCGACGTCAGTTCGATTTCCCTCAGTCGGGCGCCGAGTTCGCCGGCCGCCTCACGCCAGTCGATGCGGAAGGTGTCGCGCACGAGCGCCGTATCCCGCTTGGCCGGGGAGAAATGCGCGAAGACCTGCTGGCGGATATTCGTGCTCCGCTTGGCGAGCAGCAGTTCGCCTTCCTTCCCGAACAGAGCGTAGGCGCCCGGCGCCTCGGGCAGATCATCGACTACCGTCGGGTCGATTTGCGGAGGAAGTTCCGGGCGGCCGGTGATCAGGTCGACCGCTTGCCATAGTGCGTCCGCCGGCATCATCTCGTGCCAGCGTTGCCAAAGCTCCCAGAGCACTCGGGCATCGGCCAGTGCCCGGTGGCGGTCGGCGACGACGATGTCGTAGCGCCCGACCAGGGTGTCGAGACTGTGCCGGTGATGTCCGGGGAAGAGCTTACGCGACAGCTTCACGGTGCACAGGCTGGTGGCGCGAAAATCGATGCCGAGGCGCTTGAATTCGTGCTTGAGAAAACCGTAGTCGAAACGTGCATTGTGCGCGACGAACAGGCGTCCCCGCAGTTTTTCCAGCAGCGTTGCCGCCAGTTGTTCGAAGCGGGGAGCGGACGCCACCATCGCCGTATCGATCCCGGTCAGACCGGTGATGAACGCAGGCACGGGCCGTCCGGGGTCGACCAGGCAGCTCCATTCGCTGACGCCCTCCGCGGACACTTCGACGACGCCGATTTCGATGATCCGGTCGTTGGCGAAATTGGCACCTGTGGTTTCCAGGTCGACGAAGACCATGGGCTCGCGAATTGTCAGGTTGCTCATCCGTTCCTGTCTGCTCGGAAAAAGACAACGGGCGGTTTGCACCGCCCGTTGTATAGCATGTGGCCTTGTAGTGGCCGGAGTGGCTGCTATTTTACGCCATTAGTTCGCGGGTTTCGGAATGCCGAACTTCTCAGGCGAATCCTTGCCGGCGCCGGCGTCGTAGATCAGCCAGGACATCTGCGAGCGCCACGTGTTCATGAAGTCGCGCGCTTCCTTGCCGGTCAGGCCGATGACGTCAAGTCCGTTGTTGATCGTGTAGTTGACGAACTTGCTGTCGTTCAGCGCGAACTTGTAGGCGTCGGTCAGCTTGTTGAGGATCGGTTGTGGCGTTCCCTTCTTGACGAACACGCCGTAGAAGAAGCCTGACGCCTTCATCGACGAGGTGAAGGCAGGATTCAGCTTGGTGATGTACGGAACCTCCGGAATCGCGGGGTTCGGCTTGTTGTTCATGATTGCCAGAGCGCGCACGTCGCCGTTCTTGACGTACTGGACGGCGGCGCCGACGGCCAGGCCGCTGACATCCAGCTGCTTGCCGAGAAGCGCGGTAACCAGCGGGCCGTCACCCGGGAAGGCCACCGGGTTGAAAGTGACGCCTTCGACCTTCTTCAGCAGCATCGAAGTGACCCACGGTTGTCCGCCGACGCCGCTGGTGCCGATCGAGAGCTTGCCGGGATTGGCCTTGGCGGCCTTGATCAGGTCGTCATAGGTCTTGATGGGGGAATCCTTCGGAACGACGATCACGGTTGAACCCTGTACCGAGAGGATGACCGGTTCGAAATCGTCATAGCTCAGCGGAGAGAGACCGAGCACTTGGTACAACTGCGGGTTTTCGGCGTGGAACATGACCGTGTAGCCGTCGGCGGGAGCGGAGGCGACCGCCTGTGCCGCAATGGCGCCGGTTGCGCCCGTCTTGTTGGCCAGAATGACGGATTGCTTGAGGATCTTTTCGGCGATTGGTGTCATCAGACGCGTAACGGTATCGGTACCACCGCCCGCACCCCAGGCGATCACGCCGTTGATCGGACGATCAGGATAGTCTGCAGCACCGGCGAGACCTGCCGCCATGAGTCCTGTCACCAGAACCAGTTTTGACCATTTGATGATTCTCATGCGTTTCTCCTTAGTTAATTAAACCAATCAACGAGTGATTCATAAGATTGGGTACCACCGTCATCAACGCTCCAAGACTGACGAGTCATGGAGAGAAGAAAAAGAGCAATTCACACCAGCAACAAACAAAACACGGGATGAAACAACTGCTATCTCACATTGCCAAGCAACAGCGCCTGCAAATAATTGACCGCCTCGCGCCGGCCGTGCTTGAACTCGATGGCCCTGGCGATCAGGATGTCCGGTCCGAGTTTACTGGAATCGATGTCGCGCTTTACGCCTTCAATAACCTCATCCTGGCGCTCTGGGTTGACCCCGGTCAGAAACACATGCGGATAGGCCCCCACCAGTTCCTTGTAATACGTCTTGCGATTCTCATCGAGCAACAGGCGCGTTTCTTCCGCTCCGCGCTGGCCGAATAACTGCCCGGCCAAGCCGCGGCACGGCACGTTGATGTCGAATTCCCGATTTTCCAGTTTTGCGGCGTCGAATTCCTGTTCGGCGAGCCTGCCGTAGGCAACCATCGCCTTGCTGTGCACGCGCCGCCATGGCTGGGCGTTGTAGAGTCTGAAGCGTACCGTCATGTATAGGGCAACGACCAGAAACGGAACATACAACACCCACGTGACGGGGCCGCTCAGGAGATTGATCCCGATGCCGCAGGCGACCACCGTCAAGACTGATGGCCAGCCAAACCCGAAAAACCACGAAATCCTCATCTCCAATGCTTCCTTGCCTCGTCAGGTCGCCTTCTTGCCGAACACACCCTTGATCGCCCCCATGATCTTAGGATTCGAGACAATCGCCGTGAGGAACATCATGGCCAGGATGACCAGAGATATCGTGTTGGTAACCATCCCCTCGAAGAAAGCCATGGCGTTGCCGTGCGTCAGTTGAACGCCTCGGCGGAAGTTTTCGTCGATGATCGGTGTCAGGATCACCCCAAGAACGAGAGGTGCGACCGGGTAATCGTAGCGCTTCATGAAGTAGCCGACGATGCCGAAGCCGATCATCCAGTAGATGTCGGTAATGCTGTTCTGGATCGAATAACCGCCGACAAAGGTCAGCACCACGATGATCGGGATGATGTAGGGCTTCGGAATCTCGACGATCTTGCTGAAGGCGCGGATGCCGGTCATGCCCCAGACGTAGAGGAATACGTTGGCCAGGAGCAGTGAGCCGACGACGAACCAGAAGAATTCCGGTTGCTCGCGCATCAGCATCGGTCCGGGACGCAGGCCGTGGATGATCAGCGCCCCGATCAGCACGGCGGTCACCGAGTCGCCCGGAATACCGAGCGTCATCATCGGCACGAAGGCGCCGCCGATGGCCGCGTTAGCGGCGGCTTCCGGGGCGATCAGGCCCTGGTAGGCGCCGTGGCCGAACGGCTGCGGGTAGGG
>JARKPC010000280.1 GCA_029975435.1 Propionivibrio sp.
CCACCGGCGAGTTGCTGCTTTCCACCGATGCCGTACGCCTCGGATCCTGGCCAGCACCCGCCCTGCGAACCCGCGTCCAGCTGAACGACGGCTCCCTGCACGGCGACGGCGCACTGTACCTGCGGGATGCGGAAGTGCTTCACTTCTCCGGTTCGCACGCCTTGTCCGCAGGATGCGGCGAAGCAACACTCTCGGCGAAACAGCCGCTGCCGGTTCTCGACAAGCTGCTGCAACCGCGTCCGTCGCACCTGCTTCCGCTTGTTCTCGCTTCCGGAGAAATGGACGCCCGTTTCGCGCTGAACTGGTGCGCGAAAGCGACAGCAACGGCCGACGCCAAAGGGACTTTTCATTTGCGTGACGCCACGCTCGGTTGGGACCGGGCCCTGGCGGACAACATCCAGGGCGCGCTGCAACTCGACGGGCTGAATCCGCCGCGGGGCCGGATCACTTTCACGGCACAACGCGGCCAACTGGCCACCGGCACGGCGCTGACCGACATGAAGGTCGACCTGGCGCTCGGCGACCAATCGCTGACCGTGCATGCCCTGCATGCCGGGCTGCTCGGCGGAAGCGTGCACGGAGGCCCCCTCGCCTTGGACTGGCCGCTGACGGGCCAACCCTTGCCACTGGAAATCCGGAGCATCGATCTGGGGCAACTGCTGGCCTTGCCCAACGTTCAAGGACTCTCCGGGAGCGGGCTGCTGAACGGTGTTCTGCCGCTCGTCTATCGAGCGGGCGGCCTGGAAATCCCCGAGGGCCGATTGACAAGCCCTGGTACGGGAACGATCAACTATGCGCCATCGGCAGTAATTCCAGACAACCCCGGCTTGCAGGCCTTGCGCAACTTCCACTTCCGCGACCTCGACGTCACGCTGCACTACGGCGCCGATGGCGCTTACCGGCTGCAAAACACGCTGGAAGGCAACAATCCCGACTTTTACGGCGGCTATCCCATCCGTTTCAGGCTCGACATCAATGGCGCTCTGCCCGGACTGTTCCGCGCCGCGCTCTTCTCCGGCGACTTCAACCGACACATCCTGGAACAATTGCATTCGGGCTCGCTGGAGTAATTTT
>JARKPC010000285.1 GCA_029975435.1 Propionivibrio sp.
GGCCGTCGATGACGTAAACGCGATCAACGGCCTGGGCTTGCGCCAACGAGGCGCACAGGCCAATGGTTGCGGCCATCAAGGCCATCATGGAATGTTTTGCTGTTTTATTCATCTTGATTCACCTCGTTAGTTAGAGCCTGCGGATTTGTCCGATTGGCTTGTTGCGACTCATTGTTAAATTACTACGTCAAGTATCTTGCGGACGGATTTGATTCTGCCATAAAGCCGCGAGATTTATCAACTCAATTTCGCTGGCTCCAATCAGCTTTCCGTCTGAAACACGGGCACTTCCGGCCACCCAAACATCAGATACATGCTCACGTCCTGCCGAATAAGCAAGAAGCGATACTGGATCGTAGCACGGTGCCAAAGTCGAGTCATTTATTTCGAGGGCGCACAGATCCGCCTGTTTCCCCTCGCGGATGCTGCCGATTTCCGCGTCCAGACCGAGTGCGCGCGCGCCACCCAGGGTGGCCATGCGCAGCGCCTGGTGGGCACCGACAACGTCGGCGCGCCCGCTGCGCCCTTTGGCCAGCAATGATGCCAAGCGCAATTCATGAAGGATGTCCAGGCGGTTGTTGCTGGCTGCGCTATCCGTCCCCAGGCCAATGTTTACGCCGCTTTCAGAGAGTTCCGCGACTGGGGAAATGCCGCTGGCGAGCTTGAGGTTGGAGCTGGGGCAATGGGCGATCGAGCAGCCATGCTCGGCCAGAAGCTCCATTTCATGCCCATCGAGATGGACCCCGTGGACTCCGATGAAAGCAGGGCCCAGTACCCCGAGGCGGCGCAGGCGCTCCAGCGGACGCATCCCGAATTGTCCGACGCTGTCGTCTATTTCCCGTCGGGTTTCATGGAGGTGCAGGTGAATGGGCATGTCGCATTGCTCTGCCAGTGTAAGAACCTTGGCGAAACTGCGATCGCCGACCGTGTATGGCGCGTGCGGTGCCAGGCAGAAGCTGAGCAGCGGGCTGTCACGCAGTTCGTCGCGAATGGACATGCCTTTCGTCAGGTAGTCGTCCACGTCGGCGGCGTAGGTGGTCGGAAAGTCGATGGCGATCAGGCCGATTGCCGCCCGCATTCCCAGCTCCAGTGCGGCTTTGGCGGCAGCGTGCGGGAAAAAATACATATCGTTGAAACAGGTAATGCCTCCGCGCAACATCTCCGCGCAGGCCAGCAACGTTCCGTCATGCACGAACTGCGGCGATACGTGTTTAGCCTCGGCAGGCCAGATGTGCTTTTGCAGCCAGTCCATCAGTGGCAGATCGTCGGCAAGGCCTCGCAGCAGGCTCATTGCCGCATGCGTGTGCAGGTTGACCAACCCCGGAATCAGGATGTGATTGGGCAGTCGCTTTACTTCTTTTGGAATGAATCGGGCAAGTGCTTCGGAGTGTTGTAAAATTGCAACAATCCGCCCCTGGTCAATCGCGACGGAATGATTTTCGAGAACAGTATTGGCCGGTTCTACGGGAATGATCCACTTTGCTTCGATCAGGAGGTCAATGGGTAATGGCATCGTAGGGCTTGGGTATGGGTTTTGGGTCGGTCCGGTCGGCGAGAGTCCGGTTTTTCGTTAGCTTACTTCGGATACGGGATTTTTTGTCCGAGGATCGCCGGGAAGGGTTCAGCCGCCCGGACTGGGGGGTGGTCACGTGCTAGAATTGCGCGTTCGACAGAATGACAATACCGACGCCGAAGTCAGGAGTTGCCGGATCAACCGGTTTCAGAATTGGAACAAGCCGTGGAAACCTTCGCCAAAGAAACTCTCCCCATCAGTCTAGAAGACGAGATGCGCCGCTCGTATCTCGATTACGCGATGAGCGTGATCGTCGGACGGGCGTTGCCGGATGCCCGGGACGGCCTCAAGCCGGTTCACCGCCGAGTGCTTTTCGCCATGCACGAGCTGGGCAACGACTGGAACAAGGCTTACAAGAAATCGGCGCGTATCGTCGGCGATGTGATCGGTAAGTACCACCCTCACGGCGACACGGCGGTGTATGACACCATCGTGCGCATGGCGCAGGATTTTTCGCTGCGTTACATGCTGGTCGATGGCCAAGGCAATTTTGGATCGATAGACGGGGATAACGCCGCGGCGATGCGTTACACCGAAGTTCGCATGGCGCGCATCGGCCACGAACTGCTGGCCGACATCGACAAGGAAACCGTCGACTTCGGGCCGAACTACGATGGTTCGGAACAGGAGCCGCTGATCATGCCGGCGCGGATACCCAACCTGCTGATCAACGGTTCGTCGGGTATTGCCGTGGGCATGGCGACGAACATTCCACCGCACAACCTCAATGAAGTGATTGACGCCTGTCTCGCCTTGTTGAGAAACCCCGAGATGTCGATCGATGAATTGATCGACATCATCCAGGCGCCGGATTTCCCTACCGCCGGGATCATTTACGGGGTGTCCGGCGTGCGCGAGGGTTATCAGACTGGCCGTGGCCGCGTCGTGATGCGCGGCCGCACGCATTTCGAGGACATCAAGGGCAGCGCCGATCGCCAGGCGATCATCATCGACGAGTTGCCGTATCAGGTTAACAAGCGCTCGCTGCTGGAGAAGATTGGCGAACTGGTCAACGACAAGAAGATCGAGGGCGTTGCCGACCTGCGTGACGAATCGGACAAGTCGGGCATGCGCGTGGTCATTGAACTGAAGCGCAACGAAGTCCCTGAGGTCGTGCTCAACTGCTTGTACAAGCAGACGCAATTGCAGGACACGTTCGGCATGAACATGGTGGCGCTGGTCGATGGCCAGCCGCGCCTGCTCAACCTGAAGCAGATGCTCGACTGTTTCCTGTCGCACAGGCGGGAGATTATTACCCGGCGTACGGTGTTTGAACTGCGCAAGGCGCGCGAACGGGCGCACATCCAGGAAGGCCTGGCGGTGGCCCTGGACAACGTCGACGAAATCATTGCCCTGATCAAGGCCTCGCCAACGCCGGCGGATGCGCGGCGCGGGCTGATGTCGCGGCTATGGCAGTCGGCAACCGTGGCCGAAATGCTGCAGCGCGCGACGCTGGACGCCACGCGGCCGGAAGGGCTGGCGCTGGAGTACGGATTGTCGAGGAGCGGCTATCTGCTTTCCGAAGCGCAAGCGCAGGCCATTCTCGAACTCCGCCTGCAACGCCTGACGGGGCTCGAACGCGACAAGATCGTCGCCGATTTTGCCGAACTGCTGGAACGCATTGCCGATCTGATGGATATCCTGGCCCGCCCGGAGCGCATTACCGAGATCATCGTCGAGGAACTGGAGGCGATCCGCGCCCAGTTCGGCGACAAGCGCCGCTCGGAGATCGTCCTCGACACGCAGGATCTCGGTATCGAGGATTTCATCACCCCGCAGGACATGGTGGTCACGCTTTCGCACACGGGCTACATAAAGTCGCAGCCGCTCGGCGACTATCGCGCCCAGCGCCGCGGCGGACGCGGCAAGCAGGCGGCGTCGGTCAAGGAAGACGATTTCGTCGACCATTTGTTTACTGCAAATACCCACGATTACATCCTGTGCTTCTCCAACCGTGGCCGGGTGTACTGGCTCAAGGTGTATGAGGTGCCGCAAGGCGCGCGCAGCGGGCGCGGCAAGCCGATCGTCAACATGTTCCCGCTCGAGGAGGGCGAGAAGATCAACGCCATCCTGCCGATCAAGGAATTCGTCGAGGACCGCTTTATCTTCATGTGCACGGCGCAGGGAACGGTCAAGAAGACACCGTTGTCCGATTTTTCCAATCCGCGCAAGGCCGGCATCATCGCCGTGGCGCTGGACGAGGGGGATTTCCTGATCGGTGCCGAGGTGACCAGCGGGACGCAAGACATCGTGCTGGTTTCAGATGCCGGCAAGGCTGTCTGGTTCGATGAGGAAGAAGTTCGCCCGATGGGCCGCACGGCGCGTGGCGTTCGCGGCATGCGTCTGGGAGAAGGACAGCAGGTTCTGTCGCTGCTGGTGGCGGAGAATCATCAGGAAACAGTACTGGTGGCCACCGAAAACGGTTTCGGCAAGCGCACGGTACTGGCGGATTTCCGGCACTCCGGCCGCGGCAACCAGGGCGTGATCGCCATTGCCTCAAGCGAGCGCAACGGCAAGGTCGTAGCGGCGCGACTGGTCAAGGACGAGGACGAGATCATGCTGATCACGACCGGCGGCGTGTTGATCCGTACTCGCGTTGCCGAAATCCGCGAACTCGGTCGGGCGACCCAGGGGGTGACCTTGATTGCGCTCGACGAGGGCGAAAAGCTGGCCGGTCTGGAGAAAGTGGTTGAAACCGAAGATGATTCGGATAACGGCACCGATGGCAATGCGGCACCGGAGCAACCTCAGGAGTGATGTGCCGGTTTCAGCGGTGAGCGTACTCCCCTCGTATTCCATGCCAAAAGCGAGTGTTTCTTTTTGACGGGACTGCCTGTATTGATATGAGCGACGAGCTGAAGAAAGAACTCTCCGCTGTGCGCGGCGAAATCGATGCGATCGATGCGCAGTTGCTTGAACTGCTGAACCGCCGTGCCGGATGCGCGCAAAGGGTTGGCGAAATCAAGGCGGCTCACGGCGAAGCCGGTTTCATCTACCGTCCGGAGCGCGAAGCCCAGGTCTTGCGGCGTATTCAGGAGTTGAACCATGGACCGTTGCCCGACGAAAGCGTGACGTGGTTTTTCCGGGAAGTCATGTCGGCATGCCTCTCTCTGGAGCGGCCTTTGGGCGTGGCTTTCCTCGGGCCGCTCGGGACCTTTTCCGAAAGCGCGGCCACGAAGCATTTCGGGCACGCGGCGCAGCTTCTCCCGCAGGCCTCGATCGACGACGTATTCCGGGAAGTCGAGGCCGGTCATGCCGATTTTGCCGTGGTACCTGTCGAAAATTCGACCGAAGGCGCCATCGGCCGGACACTGGATCTGCTGATGTCCACGCCGCTGAAAGTCTGCGGTGAAGTTGTCCTGCGTATCCATCAGCATTTGCTGACGAAGGAAACGTCGCTTGACGCAATCGGCAAGGTTTATTCGCATGCGCAGTCGCTGGCTCAGTGCCATGAATGGCTCAACCGCTCGTTGCCCAATGTGCAGCGTATCTCGGTGGGGAGCAATGCGCAGGCTGCCCAGTTGGCAGCATCGGAGTCCGGGTCTGCGGCGCTGGCGGGCGAGGCAGCCTCCGAGCGCTATGACTTGCCGATGCTGGTCAGCAACGTCGAGGACGAGCCGAACAATACCACGCGCTTCGTCGTTCTCGGCCGGCAGGAGGCCGGGCCCTCCGGGCGAGACAAGACATCGTTGATCATGTCCGCGCCCAATCGTACCGGATCTCTCTGTGAACTGCTTGCCCCCATGTCCGAGGCCGGGGTGTCGATGACTCGCCTGGAGTCGCGTCCGGCGCGGCACACCCTGTGGGAATACGTGTTTTACGTCGATATCGAAGGGCACAAGGACGATCCGGGGGTGGCCAGGGCGTTGGCCGAACTGGCGCGCCGCGCCGCTTACCTCAAGGTGCTTGGTTCCTATCCCGTCGCTGTCTACTGAGTAAAGAGTAAAGCCTCCATCGTTCCAACATCTCCTTTTTCGAGGATCGAGCATGTCCGTCTGTGACCAATCGTTGTCTTACGTTCGCGCCATTTCGCCGTATCAGCCTGGCAAGCCGATCACTCAGCTGGCCCGTGAAATGGGAATTCCCGTCGAGCGGATCGTCAAGCTGGCGTCCAACGAAAACCCGTTGGGCATGAGTCCGAAAGCGAAGGTTGCGCTGGAGAAAGCCGTCGGAAGCCTGGAGCGCTATCCCGACGACTTCGAGCTCAAGGCCGCGGTGGCCGCGCACACCGGTTTCGGCATGGAACGTGTCGTTCTCGGCAACGGGTCGAACGACCTGCTCGACATGGCCGCACGGGTATTTCTGGCGCCTGGGCGTTCCACCATCTTTTCACAACATGCCTTCGCCGTTTATCCGCTGGCTTCGCTGTCGGTCGGCGCAGAACTTATCGCCGTCCCGGCGAAGAATTTCGGCCATGATCTGGATGCCATGCGCGCTGCCGTCCGACCGGATACACGCCTGATCTGGATCGCCAACCCGAACAACCCGACCGGCACCTTCGTGCCGTATCCGCAGCTCAAGGCCTTTATGCAATCGGTGCCGGCCGACGTCGTGGTGGTCCTTGACGAGGCCTACAACGAGTATCTTCCGCCGGAGGTCCGCGCCGATTCCAAGGAGTGGCTCGCCGAGTTTCCGAATCTGATCATCACCCGAACGTTCTCCAAGATCTACGGGCTGGCCGGACTGCGTATCGGCTATGCGTTGACCTCTTCCGCAATTGCCGACCTGATGAATCGTGTGCGCCAGCCGTTCAATTGCAACAATCTGGCGCTGGCGGCGGCAACCGCAGCCCTCGACGATGGTGAATTCGTGGCCCGCAGCCAGGAGCTCAATCGCGCGGGGATGGAACAGCTGACGGCCGGTTTTCGGAGACTGGATTTCGGTTTCATCCCCTCGTACGGCAACTTCATTGCCTTTCGGGCGGGCGATGCCGCTTCCGTCAACGAGAAACTGCTGCGGCAAGGCGTGATCGTCCGTCCGATTGCCGGTTACGGCATGCCTGAATGGCTGCGGGTGACTATCGGTACCGAGGCGGAAAACAGTCGCTTCCTGGAAGCACTCGAGAAGGCACGCGCTTGAGGGTGTGCGAATGAGTTCCGGGCCTGAGTTCGGGAAGGTTGTCGTTTTCGGTGTCGGCCTGATCGGCGGATCGTTTGCGCTCGCGTTGAAGGCCGCGGGGCAGGTCGGCGAAGTGGTGGGCTTCGGGCGCAGTCTGGCCACGCTGACTCAGGCACTTGATCTCGGCATCATTGACCGGGTGGGGGCCAATCCGGGGCAGGAAGTGAGCGATGCCGACCTGGTGTTGATTGCGACACCGGTTGGCCAGATGCCGGAGATCATGTCCCGGATCGCACCCTACCTCGGCCCGGAAACGCTGGTTACCGACGGAGGCAGCACCAAGGCGGATGTCGTTGCCGCGGTGCGCGAGCATTTGGGTGAACGGGCCGGCCAGTTCATTCCGGCACACCCGATTGCCGGGGCGGAGAATAGCGGAGCTGCCGCTGCGCGGGCCGACTTGTACCGGGGCAAGAAAGTAGTGTTGACGCCGATGCCCGAGAATTCAGTGCTGAGCATCGCTCGTGTGCGTTCAGCCTGGGAATGGTGCGGCGCGCAGATCTTCGAGCTTTCGCCGGCGGAACACGACCGCGTCTTCGCCGCCGTCAGCCACCTTCCGCATCTGCTGTCGTTCGCCCTGGTGCATGATCTGGCCGTGCGCGAAAACAGCGAACTCTATTTCAATTTTGCCGCGAGCGGCTTTCGCGACTTCACGCGCATTGCCGCCAGCCACCCCGAGATGTGGCGGGACATCTGCCTGGCCAACCGGGGCGCGCTGTTGGGCGAACTGGACCGCTATCGGGCGCAGCTCGACGAACTGCGCGATGCCTTGGCGAAGGGGGATGGCGCGGTCCTGGAAAAGACCTTCGATGTGGCGCGGACGGCACGTCGCGCCTGGGACGGGAACAAGACGAAATGAGTAGTGGATTCATCGATCTGCCGGAGCTGCTTTCGGCCAGAGGAAACGTGCGGCTCCCCGGCTCCAAGAGCATCTCCAATCGCGTCCTGCTGCTGGC
Organism: Propionivibrio sp.; assembly: GCA_029975435.1. Classification (GTDB taxonomy): domain Bacteria; phylum Pseudomonadota; class Gammaproteobacteria; order Burkholderiales; family Rhodocyclaceae; genus Propionivibrio. The sequence continues at coordinate 7,645 of JARKPC010000285.1, forward strand.
AGCGCTTGCCGACGGGGTGACCGAGGTACGCGATCTTCTCGAATCCGACGATACCGCGCGCATGCTTGAAGCATTGGGTGCCTTGGGCGTGGAGATTGTTTCGCTGGGTGGAGGCGTCTGGCGTGTAAAAGGGGTTGGTGGCGTCTTCCCTCGGCGTCAGGCCGAGCTGTTTCTCGGCAACGCCGGAACGGCCTTCCGCTCGCTGACGGCGGTGCTGGCTCTGTGCGGCGGGGAATATCGGCTGTCCGGTGTGCCGCGCATGCACGAACGGCCGATCGGCGATCTGGTCGATGCCTTGCGCCAAGTCGGTGCTGACATTGTCTGCACGGAAAACGAAGGCTATCCCCCGTTGCACATCCGTCCTGCGGCGATCAAGCCCGGTGAGGTGGTGCGCATCCGCGGCGATGTCTCGAGCCAATTCCTGACCGGCTTGCTCATGGCGCTGCCGCTGACGGGCGTCGAGACGACGATCGAGGTGATCGGCGAACTGATATCCCGACCCTATATCGAAATCACGCTGGCGACGATGGCGCGCTTCGGAGTGCAGATCCGGCGCGACGGCTGGCAGCGTTTTATCGTGCCGGCAGGTTGCGCTTACCGCTCGCCCGGCACGGCCTATGTCGAGGGTGATGCGTCGTCGGCGTCGTATTTCCTGGCGTTGGGCGCTATCGGCGGGGGACCGTTGCGGGTGGAGGGCGTTGGGCGTGATTCGATCCAGGGCGATGTGCGGTTTTGCGAGGCGCTTGCCCAAATGGGGGCTCGCATCGAGATGGGCGAAAACTGGATCGAAGCGAGCGGGCCTGCCCATGGCCGGTTACGGGGCATCGAGCTCGATTGCAACCACATTCCCGACGCGGCGATGACGCTGGCGACAACGGCGCTGTTCGCTGAGGGCGCAACGACCTTGAAGAACATCGGCAGCTGGCGCGTCAAGGAAACCGACCGCATCGCGGCGATGGCTGCAGAATTGCGCAAACTCGGCGCAACGGTGGAAGAGGGTGGCGATTTCATCCGCATCACCCCTCACTCCTCACTCCTCACTCCTCACGGGGGAATCGACACTTACGACGACCACCGCATCGCCATGTGCTTTTCCCTGGCGACTTTCGGCACCCCTGTGCGCATCAACGATCCGGGCTGCGTGGCCAAGACCTTTCCCGACTATTTCGAGCGTTTTGCCGAAGTGACGGAGGCGGTGCCGGTGATCGCCATCGACGGGCCGTCGGCGTCCGGCAAGGGGACGATCGCCGCGCGCGTGGCGGCGCAGTTGGGTTGGCATTACCTGGATTCCGGGGCGATCTATCGGCTGGCGGCGCTGGCCGCGCAGCGCGCCGGCGTATCGTGGGATGACGAGGCCGGCGTTGCGGAGATTGCCGCAGGACTCGACGTGGAATTCGGCGAGAACTCGATCCGGCTGGCCGGTGAGGAGGTCGGGGATGCCATCCGCTACGAGGAGATATCCATTGGCGCCTCACGCATAGCGGCCTTGCCGTCCGTGCGGCAGGCGCTGTTGTTCCGTCAGCGGCTGTTCCGTCGGGCGCCCGGACTGGTGGCCGATGGAAGGGATATGGCTTCCGTCGTTTTTCCCGACTCCCGGACCAAGGTATTCCTGACCGCCAGCGTCGAGGTGCGTGCGCAAAGACGCTATAAGCAGTTGATCGAAAAAGGAATCGCTGCTAGTATTGACCCTCTTTTGCTGGACTTGCGTGAACGCGACTTGCGCGACAGCCAACGCAGCGTGGCGCCATTGCAGCAGAGTGAAGGGGCTCACCTGCTCGATACGACGGAACTGACCATAGCGCAAACTGTGGCGCAGGTTCTGGAGTGGAGCGGAAAACCCTCGTAGCAGGAGCGGTTCGGCGAGGTCGCCGGGGCGCTTTGGTGTCGCCGTGACGGGATGCGTTCTGTCCGGCGATGTTGATCAACATAACCCGCAACACGCGGTAACACACAATTTCTTATGTCAGCCAATCCCATCATGCAGGAAAGTTTTGCCGATCTCTTCGAGGCCAGTCTTACTCGTCAGGAAATGCGCCAAGGCGAGGTCATTACCGCCCAGGTCGTGCGTATCGACCAGAATTTCGTGGTCGTCAATGCCGGACTCAAGTCCGAGAGCTACATCGACCGTGAAGAATTCCTGAACGACGCCGGCGAAATCGAAGCCAATATCGGCGACTTCGTCCAGGTCGCCATTGAGCAACTGGAAAACGGTTTCGGCGAAACCCGTCTCTCGCGCGAACGCGCCAAGCGCGTGGCCGCCTGGAACTCCCTCGAAATGGCCCTGAACGACGGCTCGCTGGTTACCGGTACGATCACCGGCAAGGTTAAGGGCGGTCTTACCGTCATGACCAACAGCGTGCGCGCCTTCCTGCCGGGCTCCCTGGTTGACATGCGTCCGGTCAAGGACACCTCGCCGTACGAAGGCAAGACTTACGAATTCAAGGTCATCAAGCTCGACCGCAAGCGCAACAACGTCGTCGTTTCCCGTCGCGCCGTGCTCGAAGCCACGGTGGGCGAAGAGCGCGAAGCGCTGCTGTCCAACCTGAAGGAAGGCAGCATCGTCAAGGGTGTGGTCAAGAACATCACCGACTACGGCGCATTCGTCGACCTCGGCGGAATCGATGGTCTGCTGCACATCACCGACCTGGCCTGGCGCCGTGTCCGTCATCCGTCGGAAGTCCTGGCGGTTGGCGACGAAGTGCAGGCCAAGATCCTCAAGTTCGACCAGGACAAGAACCGCGTTTCGCTCGGCCTCAAGCAACTCGGCGAAGATCCGTGGGTCGGCATTGCCCGCCGTTACCCGCAAGGCACCCGCCTGTTCGGCAAGGTCACCAACCTGACCGACTACGGTGCATTCGTCGAAATCGAGCAGGGCATCGAAGGTCTGGTGCACGTTTCGGAAATGGACTGGACCAACAAGAACGTCCATCCGTCGAAGGTCGTCCAGCTCGGCGACGAAGTCGAAGTCATGATCCTCGAAATCGACGAAGAGCGTCGTCGTATCTCCCTTGGCATGAAGCAGTGCGTGGCCAATCCCTGGGACGACTTCGCCATGAACCACAAGAAGGGCGACAAGGTTCGCGGCGCCATCAAGTCGATTACCGACTTCGGTGTGTTCATCGGTCTGCCGGGCGGTATCGACGGTCTGGTGCACCTGTCCGACCTGTCGTGGTCGACCCCGGGCGAGGAAGCCATCCGCAACTTCAAGAAGGGCGACGAAGTCGAGGCCGTGGTGCTGGCCATCGACACCGAGAAGGAGCGTATCTCCCTCGGCATCAAGCAATTGGACGGTGACCCCTACACCAATTTCATCGCTACCCACGAGAAGAACGCCATCGTCCGCGGTACGGTGAAATCGGTGGATGCTCGCGGTGCCGTGGTTACCCTTGATGGCGACATGGAAGGCTACCTGCGCGCTTCCGAGGTTTCCCGCGATCGCATCGACGACCTGACCAAGGTCTACAAGGAAGGCGACGCGATCGAGGCGATGATCATCAACATCGACCGCAAGACGCGTTCGATCAACCTGTCGATCAAGGCCAAGGATCAGGCCGAGCAGCACGAAGCCATGCAGAAGTTCTCGGCCGAGAGCAATGTCAGCTCGGGTACGACCAACCTTGGCGCCTTGTTGAAGGCCAAGCTCAACAGCCAGCAATAAGGTTCGGGCATGACCAAGTCAGATCTGATCGTGCGGCTGGCTGAGCGGTTTCCTCAGTTGGTCGCTAAGGACGCCGATTTTGCGGTCAAGATGATTCTCGATGCCTTGTCCGAGGCGCTGGTCAAGGGCGATCGCATCGAGATCCGGGGGTTCGGCAGCTTTTCGCTGAACTACCGGCCGCCGCGCGTCGGCCGCAACCCGAAATCCGGAGACAAGGTCAGCGTTCCGGAGAAATGGGTACCGCATTTCAAGGCAGGCAAGGAATTGCGGGAGCGGGTCGACAAGTCGCTCAATGCGGTCTGAATGACAAGTGTGCTAATGTGATCGGGGCGGCAACTCAGTTGCCGCCCTTTTCTTTGGAGGAGGCTATTGTCGATGCGTGTCTTGCTGTGGTGCTGCAGGGTCTTCATCTTTCTGTTCCTGCTGGCGTTCGCTTTGAAAAACACCGAGCCGGTCAGCGTCAGCTTCTTTTTTGAAACTTCCTGGCAAGCGCCGTTGATTATCGTTGTGCTGGCGTTCTTTGCCGGCGGGGTTGCGCTCGGCATTCTTGCCCTGCTCGGGACCATCTTCGGATTGAGGCGTGAAATATCCCGGCTGAAGCGGGGTGCCAAGGCACCCGATGACAAGGAAAGCATTCCTGGAACAGCCTCGCGGTCCTGACGACGAATGAATAGGGTAGCACCCCCGGGTGGCTGAGGGGTCGAACTGGATAACCAAGAAAAATGATCGAATTCGAATATTGGCAGCTCCTTTTCTTTCCGCTCTTTTTCGGACTCGGGTGGGCGGCGGCGCGCATCGATATCCGTCATCTCGTCAAGGAGTCGAGAGCGTTGCCGCGCTCCTATTTCCAGGGGCTGAATTTCCTGCTCAATGAACAGCCCGACCGGGCGATCGAGGCCTTTGTCGAGGCGGTCCGGATCGACCCTCAGACGGTCGAACTGCATTTTGCCTTGGGCAGCCTGTTTCGCCGACGTGGCGAAACCGAGCGCGCCATCCGCATGCACCAAAGTCTCATCGAACGGGATGATCTGCCGCAGGATCTGAAGCTGGAGGCATTGTCCGAACTTGGTCAGGATTATCTGAAAGCCGGTCTGCTCGACCGTGCCGAGGAAGTCTTCGACAAACTGCGCGAATCGCCCCGAGCGGAAGATGCCAAACGCAATCTGCTGGAAATCTATCAACTCGAAAAGGATTGGGAAAAGGCCATCGCCATCGCGGCAGAGTTGCCCGATGTGGCCTCGCAGAAGGAAATCGCCGAATACTATTGCGAACTGGCCGCGGCCGAAATGATCCGTTCCCGGCCGGATACGGCTTCCGGGCATCTGAAATCCGCGCTGGAGCGCAACCGCAAGTGCGTACGTGCCAGCCTGCTGCAGGGCGATATCGCGGTGCAGCAGGACCGCCTGGATGAAGCCATCGGCTGCTGGCAGCGCATCGAGCAGCAGGATCCTCCCTACCTGGCGCTGGTGGCCAAGCGCCTTCTGGATGCATTCCGAAAACTGGAACGGCGCGACGAAGGATTGCTGTTGCTGCGCGGCTACCTTGAACGCTATCCGTCGCTCGACCTGCTCGATGTCGTCTTCCAGTTGGTGCTCGAATGCGAGGGACCCGAGGCGGCCTACGCCCTGGTGCGCGACGAATTGAAACGCAATCCGACGCTGCTCGGTTTCGACAAGCTGATCGAGGCGCGCTCGCTGGTTACGCCGCCGGAATCCAGGGCGGACCTCGATCTGGCCAAGGGCATCGTCCAGGGCTATACGCGTCGTCTGGCACGCTATCGGTGCGATAATTGCGGCTTCAAGGCGCGCCAGTTCTACTGGCGATGTCCTGCGTGCGGCGGCTGGGAAACCTACTCGCCGAAGCGTACCGAAGAATTCGACCTGACCCCTTAGGAATTCCGCATGGCCCTGGCCGATCTTTCTACCGTCCGCCTGCTGATCGTCGGCGACGTGATGCTGGACCGCTACTGGTTCGGCGAAGTCTCGCGCATTTCTCCCGAAGCACCGGTGCCGGTGGTCAAGGTTGAACGCTGCGAGGAGCGTCCGGGCGGCGCCGCCAACGTGGCGAGGAACGCCGCCGCGCTTGGCGCGCGGGTGGCGTTGCTGTCGCTTGTGGGCAAGGATGAAGCCGGAGAAAGCCTGGCAAGGCTTGTGACGGAGGCCGGCATTGATGCCAGCCTGCATGTGGACGAGGGCGTCTCCACGACCGTCAAGCTGCGCGTGATCGGGCGCCAGCAACAACTGTTGCGCATCGATTTCGAGAACCGGCCGTCGCATGAAGTGCTGCGCGCCAAGCTCAAGGAATTTCAGCAGCGCTTGCCGGACTGCGATGCCGTAGTCTTCTCCGACTATGGCAAGGGCGGCCTGACGCACATCAGCGAGATGATTCAACTGGCCCGTGCCGCCGGCAAGGTCGTGCTGGTCGACCCCAAGGGAGACGACTACTCGGCCTATTGTGGCGCGACGATCATCACCCCGAACCGTTCGGAAATGCGAGAAGTGGTGGGCCGCTGGAAGGACGAGGCCGACCTCGAGCGGCGGGCGACGGAGTTGCGCGAGCGGCTTGATCTTGGGGCGCTGCTCGTCACCCGCAGCGAGGAAGGCATGTCGTTGTTCCTTCCCGGTCGGACGATTCACGAAAAGGCCGTGGCGCGCGAAGTGTTCGACGTGTCGGGCGCCGGAGACACCGTCATTGCCACCCTTGCGGCGATGGCCGCGCACGGGGCCGACTGGGCGGACGCGATCCACGTGGCGAACGTCGCGGCGGGAATCGTGGTCGGCAAGCTGGGAACCGCCGTCGTTTCCCGCGACGAACTGGCCGCCGCTTTGAACTGAGGAGTCCCTATGTACACCATTGTCACCGGCGCCGCCGGATTCATTGGATCGAATGTCGTCAAGGCGCTCAACGAGCGCGGCGTGACAAAGATCATTGCCGTCGACAACCTGAAGCGCGCCGAGAAATTCAAGAACCTGGTCGACTGCGAAATCGCCGACTATCTCGACAAGGAAGGCTTCATCGAGCGCCTGCTGGCCGGGCACTTCGACGGTGCCGTCGGCGCCGTGCTGCACCAGGGCGCCTGCTCGGACACCATGGAGCAGGATGGCCACTACATGATGGAGAACAACTTCCGTTACTCGCTGGCCATGCTCGACTGGTGCCAGGAGCAGAAGGTGCAGTTTCTCTATGCGTCCAGCGCGGCGACCTACGGCGGCAGCAGCGAATTCCGCGAGGAACGCGCCTGCGAGGGGCCGCTGAACGTGTACGGTTATTCCAAATTCCTCTTCGACCAGATTGTCCGCCAGCGCCTGCCGGAGGCCACCGCGCAGATCGCCGGCTTCCGCTACTTCAACGTCTATGGCCCGCGCGAGTCGCACAAGGGGCGCATGGCCTCGGTGGCCTTCCATCATTACAACCAGTTCCGCGCCGAGGGCAAGGTCAAGCTGTTCGAGGGCTGCGACGGTTACGGCAACGGCGAACAGAAGCGCGATTTCGTCTTTGTCGGCGACGTCGCCAAGGTGAATCTCTTTTTCCTCGACCACCCGGACCGGTCCGGCATCTTCAACGTCGGCACCGGGCGGGCGCAGAGTTTCAACGAACTCGCCGCGGCCAACGTCAATAGCTGCCGTGCCCTGCAGGGCAAGCCGGCGGAAGCGCTCGACGCGCTGCTCAAGCAGGGCTTCATCGAATACATCCCGTTCCCCGAGGCATTGAAGGGCAAATACCAGAGCTTCACCCAGGCTGACTTGACCAAGCTGCGCGCGGCCGGCTACGAAGCCCCGTTCGCCAGCGTCGAGGAAGGCGTGGCGCAATACGTCCAATGGCTGAACCGCCATGTATAAGACGCTTGAAGACTACGTCGGCAACACGCCGCTGGTGCGCCTGAAGCGCCTGCCTGGCAAGGAGGTCGAGGCGCGTGGCAACGTCGTCCTGGCCAAGCTGGAGGGCAACAACCCGGCCGGGTCGGTGAAGGACCGGCCGGCACTGTCGATGATCACGCGCGCGGCAAAGCGCGGCGAGATCCGGCCCGGCGACACGCTGATCGAGGCCACCTCCGGCAACACCGGCATCGCGCTGGCCATGGCCGCGGCGATGGGCGGCTACCGCATGATCCTGGTCATGCCCGAGAACCAGAGCGTCGAGCGCCGCCAGACGATGAGGGCCTTCGGCGCGGAGTTGGTGCTCACCCCGCGCGATGGTGGCATGGAACTGGCGCGCGACGTGGCCGAAAAACTGCGTGACGAAGGCAAGGGCGTGATCCTCGACCAGTTTGCCAACCCGGACAATCCGCTGGCGCACTACGAAGGCACCGGCCCGGAGATCTGGCGCGACACCGAGGGTCGCGTTACGCACTTCGTCAGCAGCATGGGCACCACCGGCACGATCATGGGCGTGTCGCGCTTCCTCAAGGAGCAGAACCCGGATGTGTGCATCGTCGGCTGTCAACCCGAGGACGGTTCGCAGATTCCCGGCATCCGCAAGTGGCCGGAAGCCTACCTGCCGAAGATCTTCGACCGCTCGCGGGTCGATCGTACCGAATCTGTCTCGCAAGGCGAGGCGGAAAAGATGACGCGCCGCCTCGCCTGCGAGGAAGGCATCTTCGCCGGGATTTCGTCGGGTGGCGCCGTGGCCGTGGCCCTGCGCCTCGCCGCCGAAGTGCGCAACGCGACGATCGTGACCATCATCTGCGACCGCGGCGACCGCTATCTGTCTACCGGCGTGTTCCCGGCGTGAGCATGAAACCCGTCCTCGTCTTCGATATCGAAACCATTCCCGACGTGCCGGGACTGCGGCGCCTGCACGGACTCGACGCGACCCTCTCCGATGCCGAAGTGGCGGAGATGGCCTTCCAGCAGCGGCGGGCGCAGAACGGCAGCGACTTCCTGCCGCACTACCTGCAGCGCGTCGCCGTCATCTCCTGCGTGCTGCGCGCCGGGAAGGACCTGCGCGTCTGGTCGCTGGCCGAGCCTGAACAGAGTGAAGGCGAGATCATCCAGCGCTTCTTCGACGGCATCGAGACATTTCCGCCACAGATCGTCTCTTGGAACGGCGGCGGCTTCGACCTGCCGGTGTTGCACTATCGCGGCCTGATTCATGGTGTCGTCGCTCCGCGCTACTGGGATCTCGGCGACGGCGACTACGGCGACAGCCGCGACTTCAAGTGGAACAACTACATCAGCCGCTACCACACGCGCCATCTTGACCTGATGGACCTGCTGGCGATGTATCAGCCGCGCGCCAACGCGCCGCTCGACGACCTCGCCAAGCTGATCGGCTTCCCCGGCAAGCTCGGCATGGACGGCGGCAAGGTTTGGGACGCCTGGCAGGTCGGCGAAATCGCGGGGATTCGCGACTACTGCGAAACCGACGTGATGAACACTTACCTTGTTTACCTGCGTTTCCGTTTGATGCGCGGGGAATTGTCGCGTACCGAGTACGACGCCGAGATGAGCTTCGTGCGCGCCGAATTGGCGAAACTGAACAAACCGCATTGGGATGAGTTCGCGGCGGCGTGGTCGGAGTAGTTGACGGTTGCGGGGTTCCGCGAGGCGTACGTTTAAGTTTGATCAAACCTGGATAGTTCAATGCCACACACCAATACGGAATATGCGCAGCCCGGCGTTGCAGCGCCTTTGCCCACCGGGATCTGGAAGGACATGGCCCGTATCGGCATGGGAGTGCTTTTCATTGCCGCGGCGGTTGTTTATTTGATCTACTTTGGTTCGGGGCAACCGGGCCTGATACTCCTCATGGCGGTGGCGATCGGCGGCTACATGGCGATGAACATCGGCGCCAACGACGTCGCGAACAACGTCGGCCCGGCTGTCGGTTCCCGGGCATTGACCATGGGCAGCGCGCTCCTCATCGCTGCAATCTTCGAGGCGGCTGGGGCATTGATTGCCGGCGGCGAGGTGGTCGGCACCATTCGTAGCGGGATCATCTATCCCGATTTCATCCGCGACCCGAGCGTTTTCGTCTGGGTAATGCTGGCCGCCCTGCTTGCCGGAGCGCTGTGGCTGAACATCGCCACCGCGGTCGGCGCACCGGTATCGACGACGCACTCGATCGTCGGCGCGGTGCTCGGGGCGGGTATTGCGGCGGCGGGAACGGAAATCGTCAATTGGTCGACGATGGGTGGCATCGCCGCGAGCTGGATCATATCGCCGGTGCTGGGTGCGCTGTTTGCCGCGGGCTTCCTCTATTTGATCAAGCGCAGCATCACCTATCAGCAGGACATGAGCGAGGCCGCGCGGCGCATGGTTCCGCTGCTGATCGGTTTTATGGTGGCGACCTTCACCTCCTACCTGATCCTGAAAGGATTGAACAAGGTGTGGAAGGTCGGTTTCGGTGCCGCGATGGCCTATGGACTGATCACGGGCGTTGCGGTGTTCTTTCTCGTGCGGCGGCGCCTGGCCGGTCACGATGATTTGGCGTCGAATACCAAGCAGAGCGTCAATCAACTGTTCAACGTCCCGCTGGTGTTTGCCGCGGCGCTGCTCAGCTTCGCCCATGGTTCGAACGATGTGGCCAATGCGATCGGACCCCTCGCCGCGATCGTCGATATCGTCAGCGGCGGCGTGGTCACGAAGTCCGCGCCCATCCCGGCCTGGGTCATGATGCTCGGCGCACTCGGCATTTCCGTCGGCCTGGCGTTGTTCGGGCCCAAGGTCATCCGGACCGTCGGCTCGGAAATCACCGAGCTCGACCAGATGCGAGCGTATTGCATTGCCATGGGCGCGACGATCACCGTGATCGTCGCCAGCCAGCTTGGTTTGCCCGTGAGTTCCACGCACATCGCGGTCGGCGGTGTATTCGGCGTTGGATTCCTGCGGGAGTACCTCAAGACCAACTACGACCGGATGCTCGCCGAAATCCACGCACACCACAACGCGACCGGTGACACCGTGGCCGTGGAGGCGTTTATCCGGGATTTCGAGAGCGCTTCGATCGAGAAAAAAGGCGAGATGCTGCGCGAACTCAAGGCACGGGCCAAAACGACGGAAGCCGCAAGTCCCGTTTCCAAGGGGGAACGCAAGGAGCTCAAGAAGCTGCACAAACGGGAACTCGTCAAGCGCTCACAGGTGATCCGTATCGCCGCGGCATGGGTAATCACGGTCCCGGCATCGGCGTTCATGGCCGCGATGCTGTACTTCACGATCCGGGGGATGATGCTGCCGTGACCGGTAAGGTCAAGGTCGGTTGTGAAGTCCGCCCCCGGTTGGGTCGCTGATCAAAGCCGCCGTTGGCCCCGTCTGACGGCGTCTGTCGCCGTCGTGTCGTGCTATTGTCGTGCCGCTGTCGTGGCGTATTTCCCGGGCTTGCGCCAGTCTTGGCGCACCACACCACGGTAACGGGAGACTTGATATGCTGATCCAGAAACTGCGTCTGAAGCGGGGATGGTCCCAACAGCAGCTCGCCGAAGCGAGCGGGCTGAGCGTGCGGACCATCCAGCGCATCGAGGCCGGGCAACCCGCCAGCGTCGAAACGCTCAAGTCGATCGCCGCCGTGTTCGAGGTGGATTTTTCAACCCTTGATCCGGAGAAACAAATGGCGACGACGGAAATTCCCCTGAATGAAAAACTGGAAGCGGAAGCTTTCGAATACGTGCGCAGGCTGCGCAGGTTCTACCAGCACTGCCTTCGCTACGTGCTGGTGAATGCCATTCTGGTCGCGGTCAACTTGATCCAGGCGCCGGAGCGCCTGTGGGTGCTCTGGGTGATCGGCGGCTGGGGCCTCGGCTTGCTGCTGCACGCCTTCCGCGTCTTCGGACCGGACTGGATGCTGGGCCCGGACTGGGAAAAGCGACAGGTCGAAAAACGCCTGGGGCGACAGCTCTGAGCAGACTACTGGCAGATACCCGCCCCCGCCGAGGGGTGGCACACATAGATCGCACCCCGTAAGCCGGTCGCGGCCGGATAGCGATCGCTGACCGCCGTTCGCACCGGCGCGACGAGCGCGTCGGGAACCAGCGAGACGACGCAGCCGCCGAAGCCGCCGCCGGTCATGCGCACGCCGCCGGCGTCGCCGATGACCTCCTTGACGATATCGACCAGCGCATCGACCTGCGGGCAGGTGATTTCGAAGTCGTCGCGCATCGAGGCGTGCGAGTCGGCCATGAGTTGTCCGATGCGCCGCATGTCGCCGGCGGGCAGGGCGGCGGCGAGATCGAGGGCGCGCTGGCTGTCGGTGATGATGTGGCGGGCGCGTCGGGCGACGACGGGGCCGAGGCTGGCGGCCATGGCCGCGTAGGTGGACAGATCGACGTCGCGCAGCGCCTTGACGCCGAAGAAGCGCGCGGCTTCCTCGCACTGGCGGCGGCGGGTGTTGTATTCGCTGCCGACGAGGCCGCGCTGGACGTTGGAATTGATGATCAGCACGGCGATACCCTCGGGTATGGCGACGGACTGCGTGGCGAGGGAACGGCAGTCGATGAGCAGCGCGTGGCCGGCCTCGCCGCGTGCCGAGATCAGCTGGTCCATGATGCCGCAGTTGCAGCCGACGAAGCGGTTCTCGGCGCGTTGGCCGATCAGCGCGAGCTCGGTGGGGTCGATGTCGAGGCCGCCGAGGGCCTTGAAGAACTGGCCGGTGGCGACTTCGAGCGAGGCCGAGGAACTCAGGCCCGCGCCCTGCGGGATGTTGCCGCTGACGGCGAGGTCGGCGCCGCGCAGGCTGTGCCCCGCCTCCTGCAGGTATTTGACGACGCCGCGCACGTAGTTTGCCCACAGGCGGTCGTAGCGCGGTTCGATGGCGGCGGTGAGGCTAAATTCATCGCCTTCGCCGGCGTAGTCGGCGGCGATGACGCGCACCTGGCCGTCATCGCGCGGCGACCCGCTGATCACGGTGCGGTAGTCGATGGCGCAGGGCAGCACGAAACCGTCGTTGTAGTCGGTATGCTCGCCGATCAGGTTGACTCGGCCGGGGGCCTGCACCGCGAGGGCGGGAGTTGTTCCGAAAGCGGTGATGAAGGCGTCACGCGCGTTGTGCAGCGGGTCCATGGTATTGCTATCAGGATTCGAGGTAGTGGATGGCGCTGACAGTGCGCAGGCGGTCGGCGGCTTGTTCGGGCGTGAGGTCGCGCTGCGGTTCGGCGAGCATTTCGTAGCCGACCATGAACTTGCGCACGCTGGCCGAGCGCAGCAGCGGCGGATAGAAGTGCGCGTGCAGCTGCCAATGGGCGTTATCTTCGCCGTTGAACGGCGCGCCGTGCCAGCCCATCGAGTACGGGAATGAGCACTGGAAGAGGTTGTCGTAGCGGCTGGTCAGTTGCTTCAAGGCGACGGCGAGGTCGCTGCGCCGCCCATCGTCGAGGTCGGGGAGCCGACGCGCGGAGCCCTTGGGGAGCAGCAGCGTCTCGAAAGGCCAGGCCGCCCAGTAGGGGACGACGGCCAGCCAGTGGGCGGTTTCGACGACGGCGCGCGGGCCGCCGGCCTCGGCGGCCGCGTAGTCGAGCAGCATCGGGGCGCCGCACTTCCCGAGGTAATCGCGCTGGTTGCGATCTTCCGCCGCCGGCTCGTTGGGCACGAAGCTATTGGCCCAGATCTGGCCGTGCGGGTGCGGGTTGGAGCAGCCCATCATCGCACCCTTGTTCTCGAAGACCTGCACCCAAGGGTAGGTCGCGCCGAGGTCGACGGTCTGCTCGCACCAGGTGTCGATGACGCCGCGGATCACGCTCAGCGGCAGTTCGGGCAGACTCTTGCTGTGGTCGGGCGAAAAGCAGACGACCCGGCTCGTCCCGCGTGCCGTCCCGGCCTGGAACAGCGGTCCGGACGGCAGGGGGACTTCGGGCGCATCGGAGGTGAGCGCGGCAAAGTCGTTGGTAAACACGAAGGTTTCGGCGTAGTCGGGATTCACTTCCCCGGTGACGCGCCTGTTGCCGGCGCACAGATAGCACTCCGGATCGTGCGCCGGCCGCGCAGAATGGTCAGGCGTCTCTTGCTGCCCCTGCCACGGGCGCTTGGCGCGGTGGGGGGAGACGAGGACCCAGGCGCCGGTCAGCGGGTTCAGGCGGCGGTGGGGGTGGTCGGCGGGGTCGAACATCGTGGCAATCAAGAGTCGTTTGGCATGCGGAAGTGTACCGTCTACTTGACGGCGTCGGCCTGTTCTTCGGGTTTCTTCCAGTACGAGAAGAGAAAGCCGAGGTTCGTGCCACCGCGTTCGAGCAATCGCTGCATGAGACAGAATGAGCAGAGGAGGACGCCGATGGCGATGCGTGTCCACCAGGAGCTGAGCGAGCCGTCGAAGGCGATCAGCGACTGGATGACGCCAAGGATCATCACGCCGACCAGCGAGCCGGCGACGTAGCCGACACCGCCGGTGAGCAGCGTACCGCCGATCACGGCGGCGGCGATGGCGTCCATCTCCAGCCCCAGCGCGTGCAGGCCGTATCCGGATAGCATGTAGAAGGTAACCAGCACGCCGCCGAGCGCCGAACAGAAGCCGCTCAAGGTGTAGACCAGCATCTTGGTGCGCCCGACCGGCAAACCCATCAGCAAGGCGGAACGTTCGTTGCCGCCAATAGCGTAGACGGTGCGGCCGAAGCGCGTGTACTGAGCGAGAAAAATGGCCAGCGCCAGCGTGAGGAGGGCGATTATGGCGCTGACCGAAAGAAAGGCTTCTTCGCCGAAGGCGATCCGGTATTCCGAAACGGCCGCGTAGGTCGGGTCGGTGATGGCGATCGAGTCGATACTGATCACGTAGCACAGGCCGCGGGCGAGAAACATGCCGCCGAGCGTGACGATGAACGGTTGCATGCGGAAATAATGGATCAACGATCCCATCAACAGGCCGAAGAGTGCGCCCATGGTCAATACCAGCGGCACAACGGCCCAGATGCTCCAGTGGTGCTGCTCGACCAGCGCGGCGGTGACCATCGTCGTCAGGGCGACGATCGAGCCGACCGACAGGTCGATGCCCCCGGTGAGGATCACGAAGGTCATGCCGATCGCCACGACGGTGACGAAGGCATTGTCGATCAGCAGGTTGAGGAATACCTGCACGGAAAAGAAGTTGTCGTAGGAAACGGAGCCGAAGCCGAAGAGCAGCGCGAACAGGGCGCTGGTGACGAGCAGCGGCAGCGTGCGCGTGTTGATGGTGCCGGCCAGGTTCATGCCGGACCTCCCGAGCGGAGGGCGTGCTTGAGCAACAGATCACGCAAGGCTGGCGACTGGATGATGCACACGCCGAAGACGACGATGGCCTTGACCACCATGTTGATCTCGGGAGGGACCCCGAGCGAGTAGATGGCGTAGGTCAGCGTCTGGATGATCAGCGCGCCGACCAGGGTGCCGATCAGGTAAAAGCGTCCGCCGGCGAGCGAGGTACCGCCGAGGGCCACGGCGAGGATCGCGTCGAGTTCGAGCAGCAGTCCGGCGTTGTTGGCGTCCGCGCTCTTCACGTTGGAGGTGATGATCAGCGCGGCGATGCCGGCGGTCACCGAGCAGAAGGCATAGACCCAGAACACCAGGGCGCGGGCGCTGATGCCTGAAAAGCGCGAGGCGACCGGGTTGATGCCGACCGACTCGATGAACAGTCCGAGCGCCGTGCGTTGGGTGAGCAGCAGCAGGACGCCAAGCACGGCGGCGACGATGTACAGCGAGACCGGGATGCCGAAAATGAAACCGTTGCCGATGAAGAAGAACGGCTCGTAATAGACGGTGACGATCTGTCCTTCGGTGATCAGTTGGGCGACGCCGCGCCCCGCGACCATCAGGATCAGCGTGGCTACGATCGGCTGCATGCCGGCGCCGGCGACGAGCAGGCCGTTCCACAGGCCGCACAGCAGGGCAACGAACAGCGCGGCGGCGAAGGCCAGCGGCATCGGCGTGTTCGAGACGTAGGTCTGCACGCCCTCCTTGATCACCAGCGAGCCACCGATCAGCGACGCGGCGACGGCCCCGGCGATGGCCACGGTGGCCCCGACCGAGATATCGATGCCGCGAGTGGCGATCACCAGCGTCATGCCCATGGCGATCAGCATCAGCGGCGCAGCACGGTTGAGGATGTCGATCACGCTGCCGTAGAGGTGGCCGTCCTTGATCTCGATGTTGAAAAATCCGGGATTGAAATGAACATTGACGAGACACAGCAGAACCAGCGTCACGCAGGGCCAAAAGAGGTGGCTGCGGGTCAGTTTGAGCAGCGTCGCTTTCATGCCTCGGCCCCCGCGATCATGCGGAACACGCTTTGTTCGTCGGCGGCCTTGCCATCGATCTCGCCGACCTTCCGGCGATCGCGCAGCACCGCGATGCGGTCGCTGACGCGCAGCACCTCGCTCATCTCCGACGAGATGAAAAGGATCGCCAGGCCCTTGCGGCATTGGGCCTTGACGAGGTCCATGATCTCGAGTTTGGCCGCGATATCGATGCCGCGCGTGGGCTCGTCGAGGATCAGCATCTTCGGCTCGGTGGCCAGCCAGCGCGCGAGCAGGGCCTTCTGCTGGTTGCCTCCGGAAAGCTGGCCGATCGGTTTCTCGGCGTCCGGCGTGCGGATGCCGAGTTGCTTGATGAATTGATCGGCCATTGCCGACTGCACGCGCCTTGGCAGGTAACGGAAGATGCCGCGCCGCGCCTGCAGGGCGAGGATGATGTTCTCGCGGATCGACAGGTCGGCGACGATTCCTTCCGTCTTGCGGTCTTCCGGGCAGAAGGCGATGCCCTGCCGCACGGCCTTGCGCGGCGAATTGAGCCGGACCGGCGCGCCGTCGATGGCGATGGTTCCCGATTCGGCGCGGTCGATGCCGAACAGCAGGCGCGCCGTCTCCGTGCGTCCCGAGCCGAGCAGCCCGCCGAGTCCGAGCACCTGGCCGCGGTAGATGTCGAGGTCGATCGGGTGGATCCGGCCGCTGGCACCGAGTCCCTGCACGGAGACGAACGGGCGCTCCGCGTGCGGGGAGGTAGATTCGCCGTCCTGCGCCGCATACCCGGCTTCGTCGATTTCCCGGCCGACCATGGCGTTGATCAGCTCAAGCCGGGACAGTTCGCTGGCCGGATATTCGCCGACGAACTCGCCGTTGCGCAGCACGGTGATGCGGTCGGAGATGGCGTAGGTCTGGTCGAGGAAGTGGGTGACGAACAGGATCGCGATGTTCTTGCGCTTCAGCTCACGCAAGGCGTCGAACAGGCGCTCGACCTCGTCCTCGTCAAGGCTCGAGGTCGGTTCGTCGAGGATCAGCACCTGCGCCTCGGTGGACAGGGCGCGGGCGATGGCCACCATCTGCTGGATGGCGACCGGAAATTCCGACAGTGTGCGCGTGACGTCGACATGAATGTTCAATGCCGCCAGCGCCGCCTGCGCTTCGCGCTCGATGGTCTTCCAGTCGATGGCGAGGCCGCGCATGGGGAACCGGCCAATGAAAATATTCTCGGCAACCGAGAGATTGGGGCAAAGATTGACCTCCTGGAACACCGTGCTGATGCCGAGCTTCTGCGCCGCGTCAACCGATTCCGGCTGGATCGCTCGGCCGTTGAGCAGGATTTCGCCCGAATCCGGTGTTTCCACCCCGGTCAAGACCTTGATCAGCGTCGATTTGCCGGCGCCGTTCTGCCCCATGACGGCGTGAACTTCGCCAGGAAACAGACGCAACTGCGCGTCCTTCAGGGCGGTGACCCCGGGGAATGACTTGCAGATGTCTTGCATCACCAGGACGGGTTCAGCCGCCATGACGAATCACCTCCCAACCCATTTGCATTTTTTCGGCGTTTCCCCGCCGTTGAGAAAACCCGAATCCTCCCCTTCGAAAGGGACGATTCGGGGCTGTGGCGCTCAATACTTCCGGCTCGGGAACTCCTTCGCGGCGGTTTCCATCGGGAAGATGCCTTCCTTGGTGTTGATGCGCTTCGGAAACTGCTTGCCGGCCTTCACGTCCTTGACGATTTCCATCAGTTGCGGCCCGAGCAGCGGGTTGCATTCGACCGAGACGTTCAGCTTACCAGCCATCATGGCTTCGAAGGCGCCCTTCACGGCGTCGATCGACACGATGATGATGTCCTTGCCCGGCTTGATGCCGGCTGCCTCGATGGCCTGGATGGCGCCGATGGCCATGTCGTCGTTATGTGCGAAGAGGACCTGGATGTTCTTGTCGGTCTTGAGGAAGGCTTCCATGACTTCCTTGCCCTTGGCGCGGGTGAAGTCGCCGGTCTGCGAACGGGTGATCTTGAAGCGCGGCTCGGACTTGATGACTTCCTCGAACCCCTTCTTGCGCTCGATCGCCGGGGCGGAGCCGACGGTGCCCTGCAGTTCGACGATATTGACGTCGCCCTGGCCCTTGTAGTTCTGCAGCAGCCACTGGGCGGCGTTGCGGCCTTCCTCGGTGAAATCCGAGCCGATCATCGTCACGTACAGCGACGGGTCCTTGGTTTCGATGCTGCGGTCCGTGAGAACGACCGGAATCTTGGCCTTCTTGGCTTCCGCCAGCACCGTGTCCCAACCGGTGGTGACGACCGGGGCGAAGGCGATGACGTCGACTTTCTGGGCAATGAAGCTGCGGATGGCCTTGATCTGGTTCTCCTGTTTCTGCTGGGCGTCGGAGAACTTGAGGGTGATGCCGGCGGCCTTGGCGGCGTCCTTGATCGAGCCGGTGTTCGCGGTGCGCCATTCACTCTCGGCGCCGACCTGGGCGAAGCCGAGGGTGAGCGCCGAGGCACTGATCGGCATGGCCAGGGTGCCGGCAATCAGTCCGGCGGCGATAGTGGAAATCACGGTTCTTCTGGTTCTTTGCATGATGACACTCCTCTTTGGTTGATTGAACAACTGGGTTAACGTCACGACAAAGCTGCGATGAATCAAATCGTCCCTGTGAAATCCGTCACTCCGGCTTGTGCCGGAATGACAGGGGCACTAGCGGCGCAGGCCGAATGCAAGTTCGTTCCAGCGAATCTCGTTCTTGAAATCGGGAATGTGCGTCTGGCTGTCGATCAGCAGGAACTCGATGCCGAACATTTCGGCGAACAGGCGCAGGTATTCCGGCGTGACTGCCTGGCTATACACGGTGTGGTGTGCGCCGCCGGCCAGAATCCACGCCTCCGCGGCGACCGCCAGGTTCGGCAGCGCCTTCCACACGGCGCGCGCGACGGGCAGCTTCGGCAGCGGATGCGGCTGCTCGATGACGTCGACGGCATTGACGATCAGGCGGAAGCGGTCGCCCATGTCTATCAGGCTGGCATTGAGCGCCGGGCCGGGCCGGGCCGAGAACAGCAGGCGCGCCGGGTCGTCCTTCTTGCCGATCGACAGTGGCTGCACGTCGAGCGTGGGCTTCTTCTCGCGGGCGATCGACGGGCAGACTTCGAGCATGTGCGCGCCGATGACCAGTTCCTGGCCCGGCGTGAAGTCGTAGGTGTAGTCCTCCATGAAGGACGTGCCGCCGGGCAGGCCGTGCGCCATGACCTTGACGGTTCGCAGCAGCGCCGCCGTCTTCCAGTCGCCCTCGGCACCGAAGCCGAAGCCCTGCTGCATCAGGCGCTGCACGGCGAGGCCCGGCAGCTGCGGCAGGCCGTAGAGGTTCTCGAAAGTGGTGGTGAAAGCCGAGAAGCCGCCGTCGGTCAGGAAGCGCTTCATGCCCAGTTCGATGCGCGCGGCATCGGCCAGGTTGGCGCGCTTGTCGCCGCCCGGACGCACGGCGGCGGACAGTTCGTAGGTCGCGTCGTACTCTTCGACCAGCGCGTTGACCTCGGCGCCGCCGACGGATTCGACGACTTTGGCCAGGTCGCCCATGGCGTAGCCGTTGACCGAGTAGCCGAAGGCGATCTGCGCGGAGACCTTGTCGCCTTCGGTGACCGCCACTTCGCGCATGTTGTCGCCGAAGCGCGCGACCTTCATGCGGCGGCTGTCATACACGGCGGCGGCGACACGCATCCAGCGGTCGATCTTCTGCTGCGCGCCGGCGTCCTGCCAGTGGCCGACCACGACCGCGTACTGCTGGCGCATGCGCGCCCCGATGAAGCCGAACTCGCGGCCGCCGTGCGCCGTCTGGTTCAGGTTCATGAAGTCCATGTCCATGGTGTCCCAAGGCACCGGGGCGTTGAACTGGGTGTGGACCTGCAGGTCGGGCTTCTCCAGCACGGACAGTCCGCCGATCCACATCTTGGCCGGCGCGACGGTGTGCATCCAGGCGACGATGCCGATGCAGGACTCGGCATGGTTGGCCTCGCGGCACACGGCGAGGATTTCGTCGGGTGTCTTGACGGTCGGCTTGAGCACCAGCTTCACCGGCAGCTTGCCGCCGGCATTGAGTCCCTCGACCACGGCGCGCGCGTTGTCGGCGACCTGCTGCAGGGTCTTCGGGCCATAAAGGTGCTGGCTGCCGACGACGAACCAGACTTCGAGATTCTTCAGGTATTCCATTGTTGGTGTCCTTTGCGATGGATCAGCGGTAGGGAGAGGGGGTCAGGACGCCTGGCCCGGAGTGTAGAGCGGCTCGGCCTGTTGCGCCCAGTTCAGGTAGCGCTGGTACAGGCGCTCGAAATGCGGAACGGCCGCCGGGTCGGGCGCGTAGGTGTGTTCGATGCGGCTGGCCATGGCCTGCTGGGCGGCGTCGACGTTGTCGAAGACCCCGGCGGCGACCGCACCGAAAATCGCCGCGCCCAGCGCGCAACACTGGTCGGAAGCGACGACGTCGATAGGGCGGTTCATCACGTCGGCGCAGACCTGCATGACTGTCGGTGACTTGCGCGCGATGCCGCCGAGCGCGATCAGGTTTTCGACCGGTACACCCTGTTGCGTGAAGCATTCCATGATGGCGCGGGCGCCGAAAGCCGTCGAGGCGATGAAGCCGCCGAACACCGTCGGCGCGTCGCTGCCCAGGTTGAGGTCGGTGATGACGCCCTTCAACCGCTGATTGGCGAACGGCGTGCGGCGGCCGTTGAACCAGTCGAGCACGACGGGAAGCTGGGCGTAGTCGACCTTCGTCGCCCACGCTTCTGTGAGGGCGGGTAGCAGGTTGTCCTCGACCTGGCGCAACGAATCGGCGAGCGCCGGGTTCTGTTTCGCCGCGAGTTGCAGCGGCCAGCGCAGCAGGTTGGCGAACCACGCGTACATGTCGCCGAACGCCGATTGCCCAGCCTCGAGGCCGATTTTGCCGGGCACCACGCTGCCGTCTACCTGGCCGCAGATGCCTTCGATGGCGCGTCCGCCGATCAGCGCCTCATCGGCGATCAGGATGTCGCAGGTCGAAGTGCCGATCACCTTGACCAGCGCGTGGTCGTTGGCGCCGGCGCCGACCGCGCCCATGTGGCAATCGAAAGCGCCGCCCGCGACAACGACGCTGGCGGGAATTCCCAGCCTGGCCGCCCATTCCGGCGTGATACGCCCGACCGGCAGGTCGGCGGTGAAGGTCTCGGCAAATAGCGGGTAGGGCAGGTCATCGACGAGGCAGGCGTCGAGTTCGGCCAGGAAGGCGCGCGACGGCAGGCCGCCCCATTCCTGGTGCCACAGGGATTTGTGGCCGGCCGAGCAGCGTCCGCGGCGGATCTGCGCGGGGCGCGTGGTGCCGGTGAGCAGCGCGGGGACCCAGTCGCAAAGCTCGATCCAGTTCTTCGCCGCGGCGCGGACCTGCGCATCCTGGCGAGAGACGTGGAGGATCTTGGCCCAGAACCATTCGGACGAGTAAATGCCGCCGATGTAGCGGCTGTAATCGGGGAAGCAGCCGCTGTGGCACAGCGCGGTGATGGCCTCGGCCTCGGCAATGGCGGTGTGGTCCTTCCACAGCACGAACATGGCGTTGGGGTTCTCGGAGAAATCGGGGCGGAGCGCCAGCACGTCGCCGTTCTCGTCGATCGGTGCGGGTGTCGAGCCGGTGGTATCCACGCCGATGCCGACGATGGCCGCGCGCTGCGCTTCGCTCAGCGCGGCGACGGTTTCACGCACGGCGTCGGTCATCGCCTCGATGTAGTCGAGCGGGTGGTGGCGGAAGCGGTTTTCCGTCGGGTCGCTGAAGCGGCCCTCGGTCCAGCGCGGGTAGTACGCCACGGCGGAGGACAGTTCGGTTCCGTCGCGGCAAGCGACGGCGAGCGCCCGGATCGAGTCGCTGCCGAAATCGAGGCCGAGAACGATTTTTTCCTGCATTGCGCAATCCTCGAGGCAGGTGGAACGGAGTGTTTATGGACGGCACGATATGGATTAAATGCGTGTCCGGGTTAGGATTGTTCTGCCGTTTATATGCACACAATGGCTTTAATTCGGTACGGAATCGTTCAAAATCAAAGGGTGATTTAGAAAAACACGTCGTAGATATGGATAAAGCTGCTTTAATTGGTCTTTTTCCCGGAAGCCCACTTCCATAGCGGGCAACGTTGGATGTACCGTAATTTGGTGACCGTTGGTGACGGTGTGTAACCGTCCGGAGTGCACAGGTCGGAGCGATCATGGCGCTCCGGGCGAAACGGTCCGAACCCGGAGTCGAACCTGCCCGTCCGGCCGATGCCGGGTCGTGCAGCAACAACCAGAACGCAGGATGACCATAAAAAAAGCGTCAGTGGCTATAACCGTATATCCATTTGAATCGGAGACAGGATCATGATGAACAGAACAAGAATGCTCGTTGCCTCGCTGTTGATCGGCGCGCTGGGACTGGCGCCCATGGCGCAAGCCCAGGACAAGGGTCTCATCGGCATCTCGATGCCGACGAAGTCGTCCGCGCGCTGGATCTCGGATGGCGAGAGCATGGTCAAGTACTTCAAGGAAGCGGGGTACAAAACCGACCTGCAGTACGCGGAAGACGATATTCCCAATCAGCTTGCCCAGATCGAAAACCTGGTGACCAAGGGGGCCAAGGTGCTGGTGATCGCCGCCATCGATGGCACGACGCTCTCGGATGCGCTGCAGAAGGCCGCCGACAAGGGCATCAAGACGATCGCCTACGATCGCCTGATCAAGGGCTCGAAGAACGTCGACTACTACGCCACCTTCGACAACTTCCAGGTCGGCGTGCTACAGGCCAATTCGCTGGTTGATGCGCTGAAACTCAAGGAAGGCAAGGGGCCGTTCAACATCGAACTGTTCGGCGGATCGCCGGACGACAACAACGCCTTCTTCTTCTACGACGGCGCGATGTCGGTGCTCAAACCCTATCTGGACAGCGGCAAGCTGGTTGTGCGCAGCAAGCAGATGGGCATGGACAAGGTCGGCACGCTGCGCTGGGACGGCGCCGTGGCGCAGGCGCGCATGGACAACCTGCTCTCCGCGTTCTACGGCAAGGACAAGGTGCACGCCGTGCTGTCGCCGTATGACGGCCTGTCAATCGGCATCCTGTCGTCGCTGAAGGGCGTCGGCTACTGCACCGCGCAACAGCCCTGCCCGTATGTTTCCGGCCAGGATGCGGAAGTCCCGTCGGTCAAGTCGATCCTGCGCGGCGAGCAGTACTCGACCGTGTTCAAGGACACGCGCGAACTCGCCAAGGTGACGGTCGGCATGGTCGACGCGCTGCTTAGCGGCAAGCAACCCCAGATCAACGACACCAAGACCTACAACAACGGCATCAAGGTCGTGCCGTCGTATCTGTTGAAGCCGGTCAGCGTCGACAAGACCAACTGGAAGACGGCGCTGATCGACACCGGTTACTACAAGGAAAGCCAGGTGAAGTAAGTCGCTGCATGCAGGCCGCGCCCCGTTTTGCGGGGCGCTTTGTATGTCCGGAACAGAAGGAGAATCGGTGGACGCGATTCTGGAAATGAAGGGGATCACCAAGCGTTTCCCCGGGGTCGTGGCTCTCAAGGACGTCAACCTCGCCGTCAGGTCGGGGGAAATTCACGCCATCTGCGGTGAGAACGGGGCCGGAAAATCGACCTTGATGAAAGTCCTGAGCGGGGTCTATCCGCACGGGACGTACGAGGGAGATGTGCACTTCGAGGGGCGGGAGCAGCGCTTCGACTCGATCCGCGACAGCGAGGATCTGGGCATTGCCATCATCCACCAGGAATTGGCGCTCGTCCCGCTGATGTCGATTGCCGAGAATATTTTCCTCGGCAACGAACTGACACGGGCCGGCGTGATCGATGCCGAAGCGACGCATCGCCGCACCGTCGAACTCTTGAAAAAGGTCGGCCTCAGCGAGTCGCCCGAAGAGCTGATTACCAACCTCGGCGTGGGCAAGCAGCAACTGGTCGAGATCGCCAAGGCGCTGGCCAAGAAATGCAAGCTGCTGATCCTCGACGATCCGACGGCCAGCCTCAACGAGAACGACAGCCAGGCGCTGCTCGACCTGCTGCTCGAATTCAAGGCGCAGGGCATGACGATGATCATGATCTCGCACAAACTCAATGAGATCTCGCGCATCGCCGACTCGGTCACCGTGTTGCGCGACGGGGCGACAGTCACCACCATGGATTGCGGCGATGCGCCGATCAACGAGGACGAAATCATCCGCCACATGGTCGGGCGCGAGATGGCCGACCGCTACCCGCACCGCGAGCCGCAGATCGGCGAGACGGTGTTCGAGGTCAGGGACTGGACGGTGTTCCATGAACAGCATGCCGACCGCAAGTTCATCAAGGGCGTGAACTTCCACGTGCGCCAGGGCGAAATCCTGGGCATCGCCGGGTTGATGGGGTCGGGGCGGACGGAGCTGGCGATGAGCCTCTTCGGGCGCAGTTACGGTCGCCACATTTCCGGCCACGTGTTGTTGCGTGGCCAGGAGGTCGACGTGAGCACGGTGGAAAAAGCCGTCAATCACGGCATCGCCTACGTGACCGAGGACCGCAAGGGCTACGGGCTGGTGCTGGAGAACGAGATCAAGCATAACGTCTCGCTGGCCAACCTGCCCGGAGTCTCCAGGCTCGGGGTCATCAATGAAGGCCGGGAGTATTCCGTGGCCAAGGACTACCAGCGCAAGATCAACATCCGCTGTCCGGACGTGTTCCAGCACGTCGGCAACCTCTCGGGCGGAAACCAGCAGAAGGTCGTGCTCAGCAAGTGGCTGTTCGCCGGGCCGGAGGTGCTGATCCTCGACGAGCCGACGCGGGGCATCGACGTCGGCGCCAAGTACGAGATCTACTGCCTGATGGCCGAACTGGCGAGGGAGGGTAAGTGCATCATCCTGATCTCGTCGGAAATGCCCGAATTGCTGGGGATGGTCGACCGCCTCTACGTGATGAACGAGGGGGCATTCGTGGCCGAAATGGACGTGGCGGAAGCCAGCCAGGAAAAAATCATGCGCGCCATTGTCAAGGCGGGGAAGGACTGAAATGAACAGCATCGTGGAAGCAATGGCGCCGGCAGCGGAAAGTGTTTCGGCATCGGGTTTCATCAAGAAGAATTTGCGCGAGTACGGGATGCTGCTCTCGCTGGTCGTGATCATGGCCTTCTTCGAATACATGACTGACGGCACATTGATGCAGCCGCTCAACCTGACCAATCTGCTGTTGCAGAACAGCTACATCGTGATCATGGCGCTGGGCATGCTGCTGGTCATTGTCGCCGGGCACATCGACCTGTCCGTCGGCTCGGTGGCCGGCTTCATCGGCGGCCTGGCGGCAGTGCTGATGGTCGAGTACCAATGGCATTACCTGCCTGCGACCATGGCCTGCCTGATGGCCGGCGCGCTGATCGGCGCGGTGCAGGGCTACTTCATCGCCTTTCATCGCATCCCCGCGTTCATCGTCACGCTCGGAGGCATGCTGGTATTTCGCGGGCTGGCGCTTTGGTTGCTGCACGGGCAATCGATCGGCCCATTCCCCAGGGAATTCCAGTTGCTTAGTTCGGGCTTCATCCCCGATCCGTTTGGCGGAGAGGGGCTGCGAGTGACCTCTCTGCTGCTGGGTGTTCTGGTGGCATGCGGTTTTTTCTACATGAGCCTCAAGGAGCGCGCCAACAAGCTCCAGTATGGCGCAGCCGCCGAACCGCTGGGCTTCCTGATCGGCAAGAACGTCGCGTTCGCTGCCGCGATCATCTACCTGTGCTACCTGCTGGCCTCGTACAAGGGGATGCCCAACGTGATGGTCATCATGTTCGCGCTGATGCTGTTCTATGACTTCATCACCAATCGCACGACGATCGGCCGGCGCATCTATGCACTCGGCGGCAACGAAAAAGCAGCGCGTCTTTCCGGCATCAAGACCGACCGTCTGTCGTTCTATACCTTCGTCAATATGGGCGTGCTCGCCGCGCTGGCCGGTCTGGTCTTCGCCGCGCGCCTGAACACCGCGACGCCCAAGGCCGGGGTCGGTTTTGAACTGGATGTCATCGCGGCCTGCTTCATCGGCGGGGCGTCTGCCACCGGAGGTGTCGGCAAGGTGATGGGGGCGGTGATCGGGGCATTCGTCATGGGCGTGATGAACAACGGCATGTCGATCCTCGGCATCGGCATCGACTGGCAGCAGGTGATCAAGGGCGTCGTTCTTGTCGCCGCGGTGTTCGTCGATGTATATAACAAGAACAAGTGAGGGGTGAGGAGCAAGGAGTGAAGAGCAAGGCGCGCGACCGTTCCCGGGATACTCTCGTATGATGCGTCATCATCAGGAATCAGGACAGCAGCTCAACCCCCTGTTGCCGGGATACTCGTTCAACATCTACCTCGTGGCGGGAACGACGCCGATCATCGAGAACGGGCCGCTCGATTTCTATATCGACCGCAAGAACGGGATGAGCGGCTTCATCATCAACATGACGGTGAAGGGACGCGGCAAGGTATTCGAGGGACCGGATGCCTTTTATTGCGAACCGGGAGATCTGCTGCTGTTTCCACCCGAGGCGCAGCATTTCTACGGGCGCGCGCCGGATAGCCCGGACTGGTACCACCGCTGGGTCTACTTCCGTCCACGCGGGTTCTGGGCACCGTGGCTGCAATGGCGCGATCAGGTCAACAAGGTGGGCCGGATGACGCTCCGGGACGACGCGCTGATCGCCGAGTTCGACGGACTTTTCCAGCAGATCGAGGCGACGTACAAGGTCGGCCGGCGCTCGTCGGAAGAACTCGCCATCAATCTCCTCGAACGCCTGTTGATCCGGTGCTTCGAGGAAACGCCCGAAAACGCCAATACGCCGGTCGACCGGCGCATCGAGGAAGCGTGCCAATACCTGTCGCGCAACCTGGCGGAAGAAATCAATCTCGACGACGTGGCGCGGCATGTCTGCCTGTCGACGTCGCGTCTGGCGCACCTTTTCCGCGAGCAGATGGGGGTCAATATCGTACGCTGGCGGGAAGACCAGCGCATGATTCTGGCCAAGCATCTGCTGCACGCCTCGCGCTACCCGATCGCGCGGATCGCCAGCCTGGTCGGATACGAGGATCAGATGTATTTCTCGCGGGTGTTCCGCAAGCGGGTCGGGACGTGCCCGAGCGAATTCCGGCGCACCAGCGAGGCATCGCCGGCAGCCTGTGTCATCCCCGATGGCGTGAAGAACGAAGGCGCCGGAGTCTCCTGCGCGGAAGAGAATTCAATGCAAAGGAGTGGGTGACAATGGCCGGCAGCTTGCAATGTCCCGACGGCAACCCGCCGCGCCTGATCGTGTTGGGCAGCGATTCAGGGATCCGGCTGACGGTGATGGATTGGGGGGCGACCTGGCTGTCCTGCCTGGTGCCGAGCGGAGACGTCCGGCGCGAAGTCCTGCTCGGGTGCGACTGCATCGAAGACTACTTTGACCAGAAGGCGTTTCTCGGGGCGACGGTCGGCCGCTACGCCAACCGCATCGGAAAAGCGCGGTTCGAAAGCGGCGGCCAGTGGGTCAAGTTGACTCCCAACGAAGGGGAGAACCAACTGCACGGCGGCCCGGACGGCTTCTTCAAGCGCCGCTGGGACATCGCCGAAGTCTCGGAATCGCATGCCGTGCTGCGCCTCGATTCGCCCGACGGCGACCAGGGATTTCCCGGTAACCTGAGTGTCTCGGTGTGCTTTCGCGTGCAGGGCGCATCGGCCATCAGCATCGAGTACGAAGCCGCCGTCGATACGCCGTGCCCGGTCAACCTGACCAACCACGCCTATTTCAACCTCGACGGCGCCGCGACCGACATCCGCGGGCACCGGTTGCAGATCAACGCCCGGAGCTTCGTGCCCGTCGCCAGTGACCTGATTCCGCTCGGCGCGCTGGCCCCGGTGGCCGGGACGGGCTTCGATTTCACCCGTGCCAAGCCCATCGGACAGGATTTTCTGGCCGACGCGCAGCAAGAACTGTCGCGCGGCTACGACCACGCCTTCCTGCTCGATCCGGAATGCCAAGTTCTGACCCGCGCCGCTGCCACGCTGGTTTCCGGCGATAACCGGTTGGCTATGGACATCTATACGACCAAGCCGGCCCTGCAGTTCTACAGCGGGAACTACCTGGAAGGCGTTCCCGCCCGGGGTGGAGGCGTCTACTCCGCGCACCAGGGGCTGGCGTTGGAAACCCAGTTCCTCCCCGATAGCCCGAACCACCCGGAATGGCCGCAGCCGAGCTGCTGGCTACAACCGGGCGAAGAATACCGGCACAAGACGGTGCTCGCGTTCCGGCTGGCGTGATACCGACCGTCGGCTTAACAATGGCGTGACTATCGGTTCTCCTGTTTTTTCAGGCAGGGACTATCGTTTATAGTTACGCCTATGCCACTAAAAATTGCCATTGCCCAAATGAATGCCGTGGTCGGCGATATCGCCGGCAACGCGGCCAGGATTGTCGATTTCGCCCGTCGCGCCAAGGTGCTGGGGGCGGATGTGATGCTCACACCGGAACTCGCGCTATGCGGCTATCCTCCGGAGGATCTCCTGCTACGTCGAGATTTCTATGATGCCTGCGCTGATGAACTGGCGTCGCTGGCGCGGGAACTACCGGACTTTTCGGTGATTGTCGGCCATCCGCTGGAGGAGGACGGGCGATGCTTCAACGCGGCCACACTGATCAGCAACGGCGTTTTGGCCGCCACCTATCGCAAGCAGCGGTTGCCGAACTACGAGGTGTTCGACGAGGAGCGATATTTCGAGCCGAGCGATGCGCCGTGCGTGGTGGAGATCAAGGGCGTGCGCTGCGGGATCAATATCTGTGCGGATGTCTGGGAGGCCGGAACGGCAGATCGAGCCAAGGAAGCTGGCGCGGAGATCCTGCTCGTGCTCAACGCCTCGCCCTACCATATCGGCAAGCAGGCGCTGCGCGCGGAAGTCCTGCGTGAGCGTATCGAGACGACGCGATTGCCGGTCGTATATGCCAATCTCGTGGGCGGGCAGGACGAACTGGTTTTTGATGGGGGTTCCTTCGTGCTCGATTCGCGCGGCGAGATTCGTTGCCAATTGCCGAAGTTTGACGAGGCGCTGGAAGTCGTGGAAATTGCCGATGGCGAACCAGTGCCGGGCAGGATCGTTTCCGAACAGGCCACCGAACCCGAAGTCTATCGAGCCCTGGTGCTCGGAGTACGCGACTATCTTGGCAAGAACGGTTTTCCCGGTGCGATCATCGGGCTGTCCGGCGGCATCGATTCGGCACTGACGCTGTGCGTTGCCGTCGACGCGCTGGGGGCCGACAAGGTGCGCGCGGTGATGATGCCTTCGCCTTATACGGCCGAAATCAGCCTGGCTGATTCGCGCGACATGATTCGACGGTTGGGCGTGCGCTACGACGAGATTCCGATCGAGCCGGCGATGAAAACGTTTGCCGCCATGCTGGAAAAAGAGTTTGCCGGCCTGCCTGCCGATACCACGGAGGAGAACCTTCAGGCCCGGATTCGCGGCATGATCCTGATGGCCATGTCCAACAAGACGGGTTCGTTGGTCCTGACGACCGGCAACAAGTCCGAGATGGCGGTTGGCTACTGCACTCTCTACGGAGACATGGCCGGCGGTTTCGCGGTGATCAAGGACCTCGTCAAAACGCTCGTCTACCGCATTTGCCGCTGGCGGAATACCGTAAGCGATGTCATTCCCGAGCGCATCATCACGCGGCCGCCGTCGGCGGAGCTGAAGCCCGGGCAGACGGATCAGGACAGCCTGCCGCCCTACGATGTGCTGGATGCCATTGTCGAGGCCTACATGGAGCAGGATCTCAGCCCGCGCGAAATCATTGCCAAGGGATACGCCGAAGCCGATGTGCGCCGCGTCGTGCGACTGCTCAAGATCAGCGAGTACAAGCGCCGCCAGGCGCCGGTTGGAATACGCGTGACACAGCGCGGGTTCGGCAAGGACTGGCGTTTCCCGATTACCAACCGCTACCGCGATCCGTACTGATCTGCTACGATTCGCGCAGTTATTCAGGAGCCATGCAATGAAGAAGATCGAGGCAATTATCAAGCCGTTCAAGCTCGACGAAGTGCGCGAGGCGCTGTCGGAAATCGGCGTTACCGGCCTCACGGTGACGGAGGTCAAGGGGTTCGGCCGCCAGAAAGGGCATACCGAGCTCTATCGCGGCGCGGAATATGTCGTCGATTTTCTGCCCAAGGTGAAGATCGAGATCGTGGTTGCCGACGGCATCGTCGAAATGGCCATCGATTCCATCGTCAAGGCGGCGCATACCGGAAAGATTGGCGACGGCAAGATTTTCGTCATGCCGGTGGAACAGGTGGTGCGCATCCGCACCGGGGAAACCGGCGACGCCGCGCTCTGACGCCTGTGCGTTCGTGGTTGTCGGGAAAAGATCCCGGCAGCCTTGCCGAAGCAGGAAGCTCACGGAGTCGTGAGCTTTTTTTTGCCTCGCAATGTTCCTGTTATGCATATTAAATTTGTTTCGATTCATGCTGTTGCGGCGGTAACTTCGAATCAGTATCATCTGTTTCCAGCACCCATTCTGGATCAGTCCTTTTTCTACTGGCACGGCGTGACATAACTGATGAATTCCCGGCAGTCCGAGCGAACAACTCCCAAAGTACATCTGATCGACGACGATCCGGTGGTGACTTTCCTGATGGTCGATCTGGTCGAATCGGTTAATCTGCCCTATGTGGTCTATGAAAACGCCGTCGATTTCCTCGAACAGGATCTGGATGGTCTCCAGGGCTGCATTGTCAGCGATCTGCGCATGCCAGGAATGAGCGGACTCGAACTTCAGGACACGCTTCATCGACGTGGCATCAATCTGCCAATCATATTCATCTCGGCATTTGCCGAGGTGCAGACTGTGGTGAGGGCCATGCGCGGCGGCGCCCTGGATTTCTTCCAGAAACCGTTTTCATCGCAGGAACTGGTCGACCGCATTCAGGATGGTTTGCGTATCGACAAACAGCGTGCCGAACTGCTGGAACGAAATCGCAGGATCGGAGAGCGCGTTGCGCAACTGACGGCCCGTGAAAAGGAAGTCCTCCAGGGTATATTCGAGGGCAAGATCACGAAAGTGATTGCCGACGAACTGGGTATCGGTGTGCGGACGACCGAAACCTACCGCCAATTGATCATGCAGAAACTTCAGGCTGGGTTGGTCGCGGAACTGGTGCGCACGGTGATCGACGTCATGCCGCTGGTGCCGCAACGATCATCGCAATGAGTTTCCGCCCGGGTCTCTACCCGGCTGTGACCGGGCGTGATCTGGCCGCCTGCAGTTCGAGCAGCGCCTGCTCGTAATCGAACGCCTCGATCGCGGCCAGGAAGGCGCCACCGGCCTCTCCGAGAGCCTCCCGCAGACGGCGATTCTCCTTGCGGGCCAGATCGGCGGCAACGATGTCTCCGTTCCGGAGCAGGTATTCAAGGCGCATGATAACGTTGTCGTCGTGATCGTCGCTCGCTGACGGCGACGCCGCAGGCGCAGGAGTTGCCATGGCGGTAATGTTTTCGAGTCCCGCCACGAGTTGCCGGAACGGATCCTCCAGAGCGCGAAGATGGCTACCGAGCGAACCCTGCAGCTCATTCTTGCGTACTGCTTCGAGCAGGGACATCGCCAATCCGGCGACGATCGATGCGCCGATCAGGCTGGCGGCTCCCTTCAGCGAATGGGCAACATGCTCGATTCTCTGCGTGTTGCCGGAGCCAATGGCCTCTGACATCTTTTCGATGTCTTGCCGATGCTCCCTGAGGAAGAGTCCGGCCAACTGCCGGAATTTTTCCTCGTTCCCACGTACCCTGGCCAGGCCGCTTGCGTAGTCGAGTCCTGGGACCGCCGATAGTTGCCTTTGGAAAGGGCTGAGCGCAGGGGGCGGCGGCAAACCGTCTTCGCCCGCTCCCGCGCTTTCGGGTGTCGCCGGTCCACCTCGATGCGGTAGCCACTTGAGCAAAACCGCATAGAGCTTTTCCGGATCGACGGGTTTGGCGACGAAATCGTTCATGCCCGCTTCAAGGCAACTGCGGCGGTCTTCCTCATAGGCGTTGGCGGTCATGGCCAGGATGGGGATGGCATCGCGCTTGGGCATTCGGCGGATGACGCGCGTTGCTTCCAGTCCGTTCATGACCGGCATCTGCACGTCCATGAGGATCAAGTCATAAGTGGTGGTGCGGATCTTGTCGACGGCTTCCTGGCCGTCTCGCGCCGAGTCGACCTGCAGGCCGACGCTGTGCAACAGGAGTTGCGCGACCTCCAGGTTGACCTCCACATCGTCGGCGAGGAGCACGCGCGATCCGGCATGCTTGCGGCGAATCTCGTCTTCATGGTCATCGTGCTTGATGTTGATTATGTTGGGCATGATGCCCCTCCCGCGCTGAAGTCTGGCAGTGAACCAGAACGTGCTGCCGACCTTCGGGGTACTTTCGACGCCGACGTTTCCGCCCATGAGAATGGCCAGTCGCTGGGTGATGGCCAGACCGAGGCCCGTTCCGCCGTACTTGCGCGTGATCGAAGTGTCGGCTTGTTCGAAGGCGTTGAAGATGCCTTCCATCTTCTCGGGCAGGATTCCGATGCCCGTGTCCTGTACCGAGAATCGCACGAGAAGCCCTTGAGCATCCTCGTGCGCCAATTCCGCACGGATGACGATCTGACCTTTCTGCGTGAACTTGACCGCGTTGGCGCAGTAGTTGAGCAACGCCTGCCGCAATCGTGTCGGGTCGCCTCTCAGCCAGACCGGCACGCCTTCCAGATCCACGAGGACGGGAAGGCGCTTTTCCCGTGCCTCGCTGGTGATCATGGAGCGGACGCTGTCGGTGATGCTGCTCAAGATAAAGTCGGTTTCTTCGAGCTCCATCCGTCCCGACTCGATCTTGGACAGGTCGAGGATGTTGTTGATCAGGGCCAGCAGATGGTTGGCTGCCGCGTCGATCTTGTCCAGGCGTTCCATCTGGCGAGGCGTCGGTTCGCTGTTGCGCAACAGATGGGTCAGGCCGACGATGGCGTTCATCGGAGTGCGGATCTCATGGCTCATGTTGGCCAGGAAAGAACTCTTGGCAATGTTGGCGGCTTCTGCCTGGATACGTGCTTCTGCCAGCTGCGCCGTACGCTGGTTGACGACTTCCTCCAGGCCGAAGCGATATCTGTCGAGTTCGGCCCCCAGTCTCTTCTTCTCGGTGATGTCCTCCTTGACCGCCACGTAGTGAGTCACCTTTCCGTCGGGTTGGCGGATCGGAGCGACGACGGCGAATTCGACGAACAGTGACCCGTCCTTGCGCTTGTTGTGGAATTCTCCTTTCCACGACTCGCCCTTGCTCAGCGCGTCCCACATGGCCTGGAAGGTTGCAGGCGGTGTAATGCCCGAGTTGAGCATGCGCGGGTTTTGACCGATGGCTTCCTCGCGTGTATACCCGGTATGCGCAAAAAACGCCTGGTTGACGTACTCGATGGTTCCAGCGGTATCGGTGATGACGATGGATTCCGGGCTTTGTTCCACGGCCTCGGAGAGAATTCGCAAGCTCTGCTCGAGTGTCTTGCGCAGGGTGATGTCGGTCAGCGTCAGACGCACGGCGACCGATGCGTCGGGGAACGTCTGCAGCGAGCTTCTCGCGTTTACGAAAATGACGGTTCCATCCGCGTGGCGCAGGGTAAATTCCTCGCTTTGCCGGTCCTGGCTGAACGGGGCATGCTCGATGAACCGCTCGAATTGTTCCCGAGACTCCTCGGCGACGAACGACCCGAAATCAAGCCCGAGCAGGCGCTCGGCGTCGATGCCAAGCAATAGCGCCCCCTTGTTATTCACTCGCTCGATGGCGCCTTCGGGAGAGAGGGCAAAATAGGCTACCGGGGCAAACTCGTAGAGGTCGATGTAGTTGCTGCGCGATTTCTCGAGAGCCGTCTTGGTGCGCAGCAGATCCTCGTTCTGCGACCGCAGTTCCGCCTGGCTGGCCTTGAGCTGGGCGTTGGCGATGCCGAGCGCCATTTCGTGCATCCGGTTCGTTGTGATGTCCTGGCCGCTGGCCAGCAGATAATCCAGCGTGCCATCGTCCCTGTGCACTGCCTTGAGATCAAAATGGCCGAAGATGACCGAACCGTCCTTGCGCAGGATGCGGGTTTCGCAGACGAGAGAATCTGTTTCCCCGCTCAGGAGGCGTGTCATCAGCATGGTTATGGTATCGAGATCGTCGGGGTGAATCAGCTCACGGGCCGTCTTGTTCTCCAGTTCCTCGCGCGAGTAGCCGGTGATGGCGCAGGTTCGCTCATTGACCCGCACGAACCGACGGTTGTCGGCACTGAGAATGGCCATGGCCACGAATGTCTGGTCGAAGAGGCTTTCCAGAAGTTTCGCGGAAGTCTCATCATCCTTTGCTGCTGCCAGTCGCGGAAACTGGCGGGACAGAATCCGGTACAGGAGAAGACCGCTCGCAAGAACGAAGATCGCTTGCAGGGCTGCGATCAGCGGGGATGGCGAGGCTTGGCCGAGAGTGTTCTGGAACGACGGAAGGATGAAGAAGCATACTCCCGCGACCAGCACATATAGCAGTGACACGGCTATCGGGCGGCCCGCTGCATTTCGCCTTTCAGCGCTCTGAAGTGATCGTTGTGCCATGGTTTGTCGTGGTGCCGGTTCTCGCGTGGTCGATTGGCGGGAAATGCCCCCGCCTTCAGTTGTCGATGCCGAAATGTAAGGCAATCGCTTCGAATTCGGCACAATGGGAGAGAAAGACGTCAGTGATCTCTGGATCGAATTGCCGGCCGCGCTCGCTGGCGATGATCTTGCGAACCTCGGAAAAGGGATAGGCCTCCTTGTATACACGCTTTGAAATAAGCGCGTCGAAAACGTCGGCGAGGGCCATGATCCTTGCCGAAACCGGAATCCTTTCGCCGGACAGCCCATCCGGATAGCCATTGCCGTCCCAGTGTTCGTGGTGCCAACGCACGATCTCCTTGGCATGCCTCAGGAAATCCACCGACGAATTGATGTCCTTTTCCGCAAGGGCGATGGCGTCGCTGCCGAGCAGGGTATGCGTCTTCATGATTTCCCATTCGCCCGGGGTCAGTTTTCCGGGTTTAAGGAGAATGCTGTCCGGAATGCCGACCTTGCCAATATCGTGAAGCGGAGCCGAACGCGCCAGCGTCTCGATGTAGTGGGTCGTAAGCGTTTCGGAAAATCGCGGGTGGTTTGCCAGGTGCGTTGCCAGTAACCGGACGTAGCTTTGCGTTCGCTCGATGTGGTTCCCTGTTTCGTTGTCGCGGGTCTCCGCGAGATGCGCCAGAGCGCGGATGCTGACGGCCTGGATCAGCTCGTTTTCGCGCAGCCGTCGCGCCACTTCCGCTTCCAGCGCATGGTTCTGGTCTTGAAGCCACAAGCGGGCGCGCCTGACGAGCAGTTGGCTGCGCACGCGGGCAAGGACCAGCGATGGCTTGAACGGCTTGACGATGTAATCGGAAATGCCCGCTTCGAAGGCGCGCTCCTCGTCTTCGTCGGAATCGCGGGCCGTGAGGAAGATCACCGGAATGTCCCTGGTTTCCGCATTGCTGCGCAAATAGTGCAGCACCTGATGTCCATTCATGTCCTGCATCATGATGTCCAGAAGGATCAGCGAAGGCTTCTGCGGCTGAGCCGCCAGACGGAGCCCGGCGCCTCCTGAATTGGCGACCTTGACGCGGTAGCCTGCTTCCTGCAACAAGGAGCCCAGAGCACTCAGGTTCTCCGGCGAATCGTCGACAATCAGGACAACCTCGTTGTCGGTGGCCCTGCGACGCGGTGCATCAGCTTGTATTTCAGACACGATCGCCGATTCGGGCAGCGTGAGCGACGCCGGCGGCATGCGCAATGGGGCTGGCGGCACGCTGCGCGTGCCGGGGGCGGGAGGGGCATTCGAATTGTTTTGCATTTGCGAATCCTCGCGTGGAGATCGCCAGGTGCTTCAGGTCCGATATGGCCAATGCGCACCGGGGTGGTCCGGCAGTGTCCTATCCCGGGACAAGCTGGTCTGGTCGATAATCCGTCACGCCGGTCAGCATATTGATTTCCTCGACGGAGAGTACGTTGTTGATATTGAGGATGATGACGAAGCGGCCGGCGATTTTTCCCATGCCGGAGATGAAGTCGGCGCGGATGCGAGCGCCGAACGAGGGGGGAGGTTCGATCTCGGAGGAAGGGATCTCCAGCACCTCGGAGACGGCATCGACCATGATGCCGATATCGGAGCGGAGGTCCTGGTCGGCGACCTCGAGGATGACGATGCAGGTGCGGCGGGCGACCTGGGTGGTTTTCCCCCCGAAACGGGCGGCCAGGTCGATGACCGGCACGACGGCGCCGCGCAGGTTGATGACCCCGCGGATGAAGGGCGGCATCATCGGGATCTCGGTGAGATGGCCGTACTCGATGATTTCCTTCACGTTGAGGATGCCGACGGCGAACATCTC
Source organism: Propionivibrio sp. (assembly GCA_029975435.1). Classification (GTDB taxonomy): domain Bacteria; phylum Pseudomonadota; class Gammaproteobacteria; order Burkholderiales; family Rhodocyclaceae; genus Propionivibrio. The sequence continues at coordinate 43,862 of JARKPC010000285.1, forward strand.
GCCGCCGAGCTGGAAGGTCAGGTACTGCGCGGGCGATTCGCCGGCCATCACGACCATGGTCCCTTTCGGCGGGGGTTCTCCGGTACCGGTTCGGGCTTGCACAAGTTGTCCCATGATGAGGTTCCTTAGAAGCGCTCGAAGTCGCCCTCGTTGAACGCCAGGGCGCCGGAAGGCGTGGCGGCGGCGAGGCGGGGCGATCCGGCGCGAGGCGCGGCGGGGCTGGCGGCGGAACGGCCGGAGGCACTGCGGCGCATGCCCTCGTCGAGGCGGAAGAAGGTCATGGTCTGCTGCAACTGCTCGGCCTGGGCGCCGAGTTCCTCGGCGGTGGCGGCGAGTTCCTCGGAAGCGGAGGCGTTCTGCTGGGTGGCCTGGTTGAGCTGGCCCATGGCGCCGTTGATCTGGGCCACGCCGGAAGATTGTTCGGACGAGGCCAAAGCGATTTCCTGCACCAGATCGGATGTCTTGCGGATCGACGGCACGATCTCGGTCAGCAGCGAACCGGCGCGCTCGGCCTGTTTGACCGACGAATCGGCGAGTCCGCCGATCTCCTGGGCGGCCACCTGCGAGCGCTCGGCAAGTTTCCGGACCTCGGCGGCGACGACGGCGAAGCCCTTGCCGTGATCGCCGGCGCGGGCGGCCTCGATGGCGGCGTTCAAGGCCAGCAGGTTGGTCTGATAGGCGATGTCGTCGATGATGCCGATCTTGCCGGCGATGGACTTCATGTCCTCGACGGTGCGGGAGACGGCCTCACCGCCCTCGGCCGCCTCCTTGGCGGCCTTGGACGCCATGCCGTCGGTGACGCGGGCGTTCTCGGTATTCTGGGCGATGGAGGCGGTCATCTGCTCCATGGACGAGGTGGTTTCCTCGACCGAGGCGGCCTGTTCGGAGGACGACTGCGAGAGCGACTGGGCGGTGGCCGAGACTTGGCTGGCAGCGTTGGTCAGGTTGTCCGCCGCTGTCCGTACTTCGCCGATGATCTGGGTGAGACGTCCGATCATGTTCTGCATGGCGCTCATCAACTTGCCCACTTCGTCCTTGCTGTCCGACTCCAGGCGTACCGTCAGGTCACCCTCGGCCAGACGCGTCGCCGCATCCACCGCCTCGTTGATCGGCCGCGTGATCGAACGCGTGACCCAGATGGCAAATCCCACCGCGATGAGCACCGCCGAAAGCAGCAGGATGATGATCAGCGTGCGTGTGCTGGTTGCCAACTCGTCGGCTTCGCCGCCGGCCTTTTCCAGGAGAGTGTTCTGGAGATCAATGAGCTTTTGCAGATTGTCCAGATAGGGGCCCTGGAACTTGCGCACGTCGCCGAACATTACTGCCGTGGCTTCGGCTTTCTGGTTGTTCATGGCGAGTTCAAGCGCTTTGTCGCGGGCCTTGACATAGTCCATGCGCGAATCGATGACCGCCTTGAGCGCCTGTTTTCCAGCCTCGGTCTGGAAAGTTTTTTCCTGTTTTCCGTACCACTCGGTGTATTTCGGCCGGTTGGCATCGATGCGGGCCTTCTGCTCTTTCCGTTCTTCGGCACTGTCAAGAAGGATGATGTTGCGAACCGAGCGGGCGTCCTCGTTGACTCCGGCAATGATCTTGTTGGTGATCAGGACCTTGGGATAAAGGTCGTTGATCAGATAATCGATTTTCGAATTCAGGTTGGCAACACGGATGATTCCGACGATGCCGAGAGCGATCAACAGCGCGACGACGAGACCGAAGCCAATGCCAAGTCGGATGCCGATATTGAGATTTTTGAACATGATCTACCTTCCCGAAGAAACAAACGTTGAGCTACCTGTGTATGCCAATTGCGGTGACGCGGAATTTCTGTTCGTAAGCAGACGCTCTTCCTCGCTGCGCGTTACGATGTTGACGAGCGCCGCGACATCGAGAATCAGCGCCACCTCGCCGCTGCCGAGGATCGTCGAGCCGCTGATCCCGCGCAGATTGGAGAACAGTCGGCCGAGCGGCTTGATGACGGTCTGGAATTCGCCCATCAGCTGATCGACGACGATGCCGGCGCGCTGTCCTCCGAACTGGACGACGACGATGCTTTCGCGCGCGGGAGGGCTGCCTTCGACCTCGAACAGTTTGCGCAAGCGGATAAAGGGCAATGCCTCTCCGCGCAGGTTGAGGAAATTGCGATCGCCTGCCAGATTCTTGTGTTCGATGCATTCGACCACCGCATCGAGCGGAATGACGTAGGACGCCTTGCCGACTCCGACCAGGAAACCGTCGATGATGGCCAGCGTCAGTGGCAGACGGATGGTGAAGGTCGTGCCCTGTCCTTCGGCAGACGTGACTTCGACGGTGCCGCGCAGCGCCTGGATGTTGCGGCGCACCACATCCATGCCGACGCCGCGCCCGGAGAGCTTGGAGACTTGATCCACGGTGGAGAAGCCCGGCTCGAAAATGAGGTTGATGATCTCCGCATCGCTCAAGGAATCCGTCGGCTGGATGAGTTCGCGCTCGATGGCTTTTGCCCGGATTTTCTCGCGGTTCAGCCCGCCGCCGTCGTCGGATACCTGGATCACGATGCTTCCCGAGTCATGGAAGGCGTTCAGCAACACTCTCCCGCAGGCCGGCTTGCCTCGCGCCAGGCGCTGTTCGACGGGCTCGATGCCGTGGTCGAGCGAGTTGCGCACGAGATGCATCAGCGGATCGCCGATCTTCTCGACGACGCTCTTGTCGAGCTCGGTTTCGGCACCGCTGATGGACAGTTCGATTTCCTTGCCGAGGTCCTTCGAGACATCGCGCACGACCCGGTTGAAGCGCGTGAAGGTGTCTCCGATCTGGACCATGCGCAGCTGCAGCGCGGAATCGCGGATGCTCTCCACCAGCCGGGAAAGCACCGACGTGGCTTCCACCAGTTCGCCGTTACGGCTCTTCAACGCGAGCAGATTGGCCGAGGCGCCGGCGATGACCAGTTCGCCGATGAGATCGATCAGTTGATCGAGCTTGTCGGCATGTACCCGGACCAGTTGGGCTTCGCGGGCCTTCTTTTCGACGACCTGGGTCTGACGGGTCACGGCGGCTTCCACGATCTCGGGGTGGACCACCTTGTTGCCGACGAGGATTTCTCCGAGCGGAGGCGGCGTTTCCTCGCCGGTAACTTCAGTCGTCTGTTTCTGGTCACGCAGCCCCTGGTCGATCTCGGCCTGGGTCAGCGCGCCGCACCGCACCAGCATTTCGCCAAGGCGCAACGTGTCCTCGGGCAGTTCCTGGATTAACCTGACGTAGTCGCTCACCTTGCTTTGCGGCGAAAGAATGCGCAGGTCGCAATCTTCGCGCACGAAGTCGAAGATGCGTTCGATGTCGCTCTTGCTCGATTTGGTCTGCAGCCTGATTTCGAATCCCAGGTAACAGGATTCTGGATCCATTTCTTCCGCGGAGGGAATGGCGTCGGCGATCGTTTCGATGCCGATGATTTCGCCGAGGCTGCCCAGGAAACGAATGAACGACAAGGGATCGGTTCCACCGCGCAGGACGTTCGGGCCAAAGCGTATCGAAATATGCCATGCGTCAGTATCCACCACGCCGCCCCCGCTGCTTTCCACCGTCCCTTCGTCCTCCTGAACGGTCAGGTTGGCTGAACCGGCTCCGGTTCCGGCGGTCTGGTCGAGGAAAGCCTGCAAGCGCCCGGTGAGGGCGTTTCCATGCTCGACGAGTTGAGCGTCCGGTTCCGGCTGCTGTGCGGCAAGGACGTCGATGAGCCGGCCCATGTGGTCGCAGCATTCGAGCAGCAAGGTGGCCAGCGCTCCGCTGACCGAAGCCTCGCCGTTGCGCAACGCGTCGAGAAGATTCTCCACCCGATGGGTAAACTGTTCGATGAAGGCGCATTCGATGACCCCGGAGCCTCCCTTGATGGTGTGGGCGGCACGGAAAATGGCGTCGATGTTGTCGCCGTCATCGGGGTTCTGCTCGAGGCGCAGCAGTCCGGCTTCCATCTCCGCCAGTTGCTCGCGGCTTTCCTGGATATATACGTTGGTGAGTTCGTCCATGTGGCGTTCCTCCGGATACCGGTCAGTTGGCCTCGGACGCGGGGATAACCAGTGGATCCCCGAGGTCGGCCGCCAGATTGCAAAAATCGATGAGGGAGCGCACCGGCTGGCTGTGAGCCACGATGACGACCCGTTTGCCGGCGCGCTGGGCTTCCTTCTTCATCAGGATCAGCAACTGAAGCCCCGCAGTATCGATTTCGCCAACCTGCGACAGGTCGAGCTCGACGTCGTCGCTGCTGCTCAGCGCGTCGAGCAATTCCTGTTTCTGATCCAGTGCGTTGTAAATGGTCATGTCCTTGGCAAGGCAGAGCGTCTGGGTGGTAGTCATGGTGGTGTCTCAGAACAACTCGGTTCGTGAACCGGCGAATGACGGCGCCGCGCGTTTGATCGAGGCGTCGTGGATGGAGCGTTGCTGCTCCGAAATGTAGCTGTCGTAAAGTTCGTCCAACAGCGTGGACACAGGTTTCAAGGAATGGGTAATCCCGGACTCCGGATGCATAATGCCGGCTGCAACCTGTGCGGTGTAGGCGTCAAGCCGCTCCAACGCCTGAATGACATTGGTGATCTGCTGGTTCACCGTGTCCTGAAACTGGATTCGCGTCAGTGCGTCCGCCAGTTGCTCGGAAATCCGGCTGCGCGTGTCGTTCGGAAGCGCTGACATGTCGCGTCCTGATCTTGAAAGAGCCTTGTCAATCTCGAGCAGATCCGTGGCCAGGTTGATTGCGGCCTTGTCGCCGGTTTCGGCGCTGTTCTGCAATTGCCGGCACAGAATTTCCAGGAATTGCCGGAGTTGATGGAACTCGCGTTCAATTCCGGTTGGCGCATCGAGACTCGGCGATGCCTTGTCGACGTCGCCATTTTCCGGTTGGCAGCGGCTGATCAGGAATTGTCCGGAGAGTGCCCGGTACGCCGCGTGCCGAAAGGCGAATGCCAGAAGGATCAGCATCAGCGTCGCGCCAGCCGTAATCGCCGGGTCGGGGGTGACGGCGTAATTGAGCAGGGGGTGCATCACGTACGCCGACCCGGCCAGAAGGGCCGCGACGAAGATCGAAATGACTTGCGCCTGACGCAGCGACGGCTTGGCGCTCATTGCTCAGCGCAGGACCAGCTTGATGGTATTGAGCAGTTCGTCGGCCGTGGCGGGCTTGACGATCCATCCGGAAGCCCCGGCTGCCTTGGCCTCCATTTTTCTCGCCTGCTGCGATTCGGTGGTCAGGAAAAGTATCGGCATGAACTTGTAGGACGGAAGTGTGCGCACCTCCCGGATGAGTTCGATGCCGTTCATGCCTGGCATGTTGAGGTCCGTGATCAACAGATCGACCCGGGTTCCGTTGTTGAATTTCTTCAGAGCCTCCTCGGCGTTGGGCGCCTTTTCCACGGTGTAGCCAGCCTTGGTCAGGATGCTCGAGATGCTCAGCAGAATGGTGGCCGAATCGTCTACCAGCATGATTGTGCTCATGGTGTGCCTTTTTTGAATGCGGTTGTTCAGAACTCTCGAAACCCCGTTTGCGTTGCCTCGGAAAACTGCAAAACGGCGCTGATTTAAAAAGAGAATTCATGATTCCAGAAAACGCGTTTTGTGTGCATCCGTGGAATCCGCAGGAATTGGCGGAAATTACGTAGTGCACCGGGGGCTTTCAGTGCTTCAGGGCATTGGTCAGCGAAGCCACCTCTTCGGCGGATTCGGCGAGGATATGGCTGAGTGTGTTGCCGTCGACCAGTATTTCGATTTCGACAGGCATTTCCCTTCGGCTCATGCCCATGAGCTTTCCGAGCGGCGATTCGACCGGGGTGAGTTCATCTGCCAGCAGCAAGGTGTCTCCGAGCGAGGCTGGCGGCAAGGGGAGGAACCCCGACCATAGCGTTTCGGCGGCATCCCTTATGCTCAGCGGGATTTCCAGTGCTTGCAGGATGGCTCTGCCGACCTGGGCCTCGCCGTCCCCGTGCCAGCATTCGAGGTTGCTCTGGAGCAGGCCTGGATACACGGACTCCTGTGCAAGGAGATAAAAACTGCCGATTTCATGAACGATCCCGGCAAGGAAGGCGGCGTCGGGGCTCTGCCGGGTGATGCGTCGGGCGATGACGCGGGCCAGCGCGGCGACGTGGGCCGTATGTTCCCAGAGTTTTGCCGAAATTGCTCTGTGCTCTCCGGAAGGCGATGTTCCGGACATCTGCCGGACGATCACCGTGGCGGTCAGGGCGCGCAGGGCCGAGAATCCGAGCCGGGCGACTGCGCTCTTCAGGTCGGTGATCGCGCGGCCTGCGGGGTTGAATGCAACAGTGTTGGCGACGCCGACGGTTCTCGCGGCGAGAATCGGGTCGCCTGCGATCAGCTTGCACAGTCGCTCGATGGAGCATTCCGGGTCGTCGAGTTGTCGCTGGACGCGCACGGCGACCTGGGCGTGCACGGAAAAAACGATTTCACCGGCGGCGGCTTGCGCGGCAATCCTGTCGAGGACGGTCTGGATATCCATCACGAGGTTCCCCTGTCGTAGCTGATGATGGCCGCGGCAATCTGGTTGAGCGGCAGGATGTGGTCGACGCCGCCCAGCTTGATCGCTTCCATCGGCATGCCGAAAACGATGCTGCTGGCCTTGTCCTGGGCAATGGTGGTTGCGCCGGCGTCATGCATTTCCTTCAGCGCGCGTGCGCCGTCGTTCCCCATGCCGGTCATGATTATGCCCAAGGCATTGGCGCCGGCGGATTTTGCTACCGAATGGAACAGGACGTCGACGGATGGTTTGTGGCGGTTCACCGGCTCTCCGTCGCAAACGTCAACGGCATAGCCGGCGCCGCTCCGCCTGAGCGTCATGTGCTTCCCGCCGGGAGCGATGAGCGCCAGACCTGCCTCCGCCCGATCACCGTTCCGTGCCTCGCGAACCTCCAGTTCGCACAATCCGTTGAGGCGTTCAGCAAACATGGCGGTAAAGACGGCGGGCATGTGTTGCACGATTACAATGCCGGAAGTGCTTGCCGGAAGGCGCGTGAGGACGGCTTCGAGGGCCAGGGTTCCGCCGGTGGACGTGCCCATGGCGATGATTCGCCGGCGGGAGGTCAGATGGCGCGGGAATTCCGCCGGCCTGGGCCGAATGTCCATATTCATGGCCTCTGTTTGCTGGTTCGGGCACCTTCGCCTTCCGGAAACGCCAGCCAGACTTCGCCGCTCCACAGGTCGAAATGCAGCTTGCGCCTGCCGCTGCCGCCGACGTGGCTGGACATTACCGTGATGCCGTGCCCGCTCAGGAGTTTTAGGCCGTAGTCGATGTTCTGTGCCCCAATGTCGATCCGCCCATCATCTGCGTTGTCGAACATGCGGGCGCCGCCAAACAGCTTCGCCTGGTATTCAGCCGGGTTCGTGGCTTCCCGGGCGACGTGCTGCAGGAACAGCTCGAAGGCTTCGTTGGCGTAGCGCCCGTCCGGGGGCGTGCCCGGCGGGCGCCGTCTGTCCGTGAGCATGTGGTGGCACATGCCGCCGATCCGCCGGAGCGGGTGCCAGAGTGTGATGGATACGCAGGAGCCGAGCAGCGTGGTGATCCGGGTGGCGCCACCGCCGAAATGGAAGTCGCCGGACTTGAGGACGACGGATTTGATCGCCTGCGGTTGAGGGTGAAAGGCTGTCATGGCTTGCGGTAGACGGTCGGGCGCACGGTCATGACGTTGTCGGTGATGCCGTTGAGCGTTTCCGAGTGTCCGATGATCAGATACCCGCCTGGTTTCATGCGAGGCAGCAGGTTGTGCACTACCCGGGCCTTCGTGGGATGGTCGAAATAGATCATCACGTTGCGCAGGAATACGACATCGAATTCCCCGATGCCGGCGTCGACCGGTTGCATCAGGTTGATCTGGCGGAAACTGGTTCGCTGGCGCAGCTCCGGTGCCATGAGGAATGTCCCGGACTGGTCGCGAACGCCCTTCAGGCAGTACTTGCGCATATATTCCGACGGGATGCCCTCCGTGCGCGCCAGAGCGTAATGTCCGGTGACCGCCCGGGCGAGGACCTTGGTGCAGATATCCGATCCGACGACTTCCCAGGGGGCTTCGCCGAGCGTGTCGGCCAGCAGCATGGCGATCGAATACGGTTCTTCGCCGCTGGAACTGGCGGCACTCCATACGCGAAAGGCTGATGGGCCCTTGTGCCGGGGAATGACTTCGTCACGCACGAAAGCGAAGTGTCCCGGCTCGCGAAAGAAATACGTCTCGTTGGTGGTCAGTTGATCCACCATGATCTGCAGTTCTTCCGGGTGGTCTCCAGTGGCCAGCATGCGGTAGTAGCTGGAAAAACTCGTCAACGAATGGTGACGCAGGCGTTTTGCCAGGCGTCCGACCAGGAGTTCCCGTTTCGTGTCATTTAGGCTGATCCCGGCGATCTTGTAGATCAGGCGCTGGAAGAGCGCGAATTCCTGGGGAGTGATCCGTATCTCTTCCATCGATATTTCGTCCATCAGAACAGTTCGATCTTCTTGTCGGTGGTGGCGGTTTTGCGCAGCAGTGTTTCGGCATAGGCCCGCTCCTCACGGGCGATGACATCGGCGGTGGCCATGTTGGTCACCATGCGTTTGCAGAAAGCTTCGCCGCAGGAGGGGAGAAAGATGATCTTGCGCGACCACGGGCCGAGGAAATCGGAAGAAACCAGCGGAATCCCTTCGCGCGCCAGCCATTCCTTGGCGAACCCGGCGTTTCGCATGCCGATGCTTGGCGCCCCTTCTCCCGAATCGATGATTGTGCCGCCACCGAATGCCTTGGCCTGCAAGCGGACCTTTTTTGCGCCCTTGCCGAGCAGGGCGTTGAGCAGCGCTTCCATGGCGAAGTTGCCGGACAAAAGTGAATCGACGTCGCTATTCCTGGCGCGTCCCATGTCCGGCAGCATGAAGTGGTTGATGCCGCCGATCTTCAGTTGAGGGTCGAACAGGCAGACTGCCACGCATGAACCGAGCAGCGTCGATAATGGTTGTCGGTCTTCGACTGCCCAAGCACCCGGATGAATGTTTCTGGCGTGGCGTTCGATCTCCCGCGGAGGAAGGCTGGCGTAGTCCACTGCTGGTTTCCAGGGGCGGTCAGCAGTTGCGCAATTGCTCGAGCCGGTCGTTCAGCCTCTGCAGTGTCTCTTGGGTGTGCAATCCGCGATTCAGGAGTTCCGCCATGCGGGTCATGAAATCGCCAACCATGTTTTGCAGGAATTTCTCCTGATTGTCCGTCAGCCCGAGTTTATAGAATGAATTCAACAATGTGTCCTGTAATGCGGTGATCAGCACAGTGCTGTCCGCAGCGCTGCGCTGGTGAGCGTCTCGTAGTTCCATAAGCGTGTGGCCGACGCTGGCCAGTGCCGAGTGAATCCCGTTTTCCGACTGGAGCGCCTTGAGCCGGGAATCGGCGCCTTGCGCAGCGACCGAGAGATGATCGCGCAGGCGACCGCAGAAATCCGGGTCTTCGAGAGGCAGGTTGTTGATCATCAGGGTCACGCGTTCGAAGTTGTGCACGCTGCGCCGGCTGAACTCGAATATCCGGCCCTGATGGCGGACATGCTCGATGATGGACTCCTCGAGCGGCAGGTTGGTACCGGCGGCGCTTACGGTCAGCGTCTCGCCGCTGCTGCGGGTCTGTACGACGCCTTCGAGCCGGTAGCGGCGGAGCAACTCCAGCAGTCCTTCGCCGATTTCGCCGGCGCTTTCCATGGCGATCAGCTTGCTCATGAACTGCAGGAGGATGCCAGTTTCATCCATGCTGGCCATGACCAGCGAGGAAAGTTGCTCGGCTTCCCGGATTTGCTCGGTCAGCAATCGGCAACTCAGAACCATGTTCTGTGCCACTTTCAGCTTGCGCAGGAGTTCTTCGGGCTCGAACGGTTTGACGATGAAATCGTCGCCGCCGGCGTCGTAACCCTGGATGCGTTCCTCAATGGTGTCGTGGCCCGATACGAAGATCACCGGTGTGGCGCAAAGTTCGGAGTTTTCCTTGATCTTGCGGCAAAGCGTGAAACCGTTCATCCCGGGCAGGTTGACGTCCAGAAAGAACAGGTCCGGTTTGTCGCTCTCGAGGGCTTCCCAGCACGCTTCCGCACTCTCAAACGTCTTGATCCGGCAGTCCGGTTCGAGGATGGTCTGGATGATGTCGAGGACGAGGGGGTCGTCATCGACGGCGTATACCTTGAACGATTGAGTCATGATTCTTTCCAGATTTCCGTTGAGGTGTGTTTTCCGAATTAACCCTGTTCTCTGTCTGGTGCCCGGCTCAGGCGTCGGGGCAGCCCAGCGCTCCAGCAATTGCCTGACTCATTTCGGCCACGGTGCGTTCGAGTTCTTCCAGCCATAGAACCGTGGGCTCATGGTTCTTCAGGCTCAATTCCAGCGATGCCGCGATCGAATGGATTTCGACCATTCCCAGCATTCCGGCTCTTCCCTTGAGTGTGTGAACCAGGCCCAGAGCCGCTTCCTGCGTGCCGTTGGTCAGCGCTTCGCGGACCTGCGCAGTCGCAGAGGGGCCATGGCTGATGAATTCGGTGAGCCAGTGCCTGTAGCGCTTGCCGTCACCTGCGAACCGGGCCAGCGCCTCCTTGTCGCGAATGCCGCGGATGGCCAGTGAGGACGTACTCATGTCTGCAATTGTCGTCTCGTTGTTTTGCTCCGTCATTCCAATTTCCTTATGCGCTTGTTTGCCTTGAGCGGACTTCTGCGCGAAGCGCGACGTACCGATCATGAACTGGCCAGATGTTCCCAAAGCACAGGCGGTTTGTGCATCCGTAATTTGCGCAACTAATTGCGGGAACTACGGAGTCCGCCTGCGGAGTCCTCCATGATCACGCCACGGTTCGAGGTTGTTCAGTCCGATTGCTGGGTGCCTGGGTGATGAAGTTCTTTCGAATTGGCGGCATTGGCTTGCGTGAAACTCGGCTAAGGAGGGAAATATTTCTCCAAAGAGCACGGAAGTGAATGGTTTTTGGCCTAGGTTTTTGCAATATGTTGTTTATGGAGTAAAAAATCGCTTTATTTGATTATTGTTGATAAACATATGCCTTAAATAGTGTCAGGTGAGGTAGTATTTGCTACGTTGCCTTGCGTTTTGATTCGTTGGCGTCACCTTGTTAAGGAACGTAAATTGACCCCGCACACTCTTCTCTGGCCCGACTTCCTGAAGGCCATCAAGCACGAGGTGGTGCCCGCCCTGGGCTGCACCGAACCGATTTCTCTGGCGCTTGCTTCGGCGATTGCCGCCAAGCACCTTGGCGCGGCTCCGGAGCGCATCGATGCGAAGGTTTCGCCCAATTTGATGAAGAACGGCATGGGGGTCACCGTGCCCGGAACAGGCATGGTCGGGTTGCCGATCGCCGCGGCGGTGGGCGCACTCGGCGGCGATCCCGGAGCGGGGCTCGAGGTGCTTCGCAACCTTACGCCGGAGATAGTCGCCGCCGGCAAGAAAATGCTCTCCGAAGGGCGCGTTGATGTCGCGATTGCCTCCGTTCCGATGGTGCTCTATTCGGAGGCGCGTCTTTCCCGCGGAGATGACTGGGTCAGGGTGTGCATCGCCGATTCGCATACCGGCGTCGTGCTGATTGAAAAGAACGGTGCAACCCTGTTCCAGACTAATCCGGAATCGGGCGGCAGCATTCCTGAGTTCTCGCTGGACGGTGTGACGGCTCATGACGTGTTCGAGTTCGCCGTATCGGTACCTTTCGCCGAGATCGCTTTCATCCTCGAAGCGGCCCGGCTCAATTGCAGACTGGCCGAGGAGGGCATGAGCGGCGATTTCGGATTGCACGTCGGCGCGACGATGCAGCGCAACGTCGTTTCGGGATTGCTCTCCGACGATCTGCAAACGCGCATCGTCATGCGCTCCGCCGCCGCCTCCGATGCACGCATGGGAGGAGCCGTCCTGCCGGCGATGAGCAATTCCGGTTCCGGCAATCAGGGCATCGTGGCAACTCTTCCGGTGGTCGTGGTTGCCGAACACGTGGGTGCCACGGATGAAAAACTGGCCCGCGCCCTGGTGCTTTCGCACTTGATGGCCATCTACATCCATAGCAAATTGCCCAGGCTTTCGGCCTTGTGCGCCGTGACGACCGCGGCCATGGGTGCGGCGGGCGGCATGGCGTGGCTGCTCGGCGGGGATTATCGGACAGCGGGCATGGCCATTTGCAGCATGATCGGCGATCTGGCCGGAATGATCTGCGACGGCGCGTCCAACAGCTGTGCCATGAAGGTATCGACTTCGGTCAGTTCGGCCTACAAGGCGGTGTTGATGGCACTGGACAATTCGCGGGTGAGTGGGAACGAAGGCATCGTCGCGGACAGTGTCGACGATTCCATTGCAAATCTCTGTGCCTTGGCCAGCGACAGCATGCGACATACCGATCGACAGATCGTCGAGATCATCGTGGGCAAGTTCTGCTGATGGTCGACCGAAGTGTGACGCTTGCGGACGTGAACCCAAGAAATCGTTGAAAGCCGAGGTCAGCCATCCAGTTTCATGTAGCCCAGCGGGAGAGCCGTCGTGTGCTTGATTTCTTCCATGGCGAAACTGGAACTGACCTCGAAGATCTCGATGTTGCTGGTCAGCTTCTTGTACACCGCATCGTAGGCGGCGATGTCGGGAACCGCGATGCGCAACAGATAGTCAATGGTGCCGCTCATGCGGTAGAAGTCGACAACTTCGGGAATGCCGCTGACGATGAAACGCAACTTCTCGAACCATTCCTGGTTGTGGCGGCTGGTGCGCAGCAACACGAATACGGTAACGCCGACGTTCAGCTTGCCCGCGTCGAGCAGGGCTACCTTGCGCCGGATGAATCCTTGTTCCTCCAGTCGCTGAATTCGACGCCAGCAGGGGGTCGAGGAAAGCTTCACGTGCCCCGCGATTTCGGACAGCGGCAAATCGGCGTTCTCCTGCAACAGCGCGAGAATTTCCTTGTCTATGCGATCCATGCTCTACCCCGACATTTCCAGTGCCCGGATTTTCCCACAGTGTTTGATGTGCGGGGGCGCGAGCAGCGATCGGGTCGGATGTCGGGGAAAGTCAGGGACGAATCACGTCAGCCTGCGCCTGCGCCCTCAGCGCAAGTTCGCAGACCTTGAAGCAATGAGCCTGGCTCATGGCGGTCTCGGTGCGTTCGAAAATGTCCTGGCGAAGGTCTTTGTAATAGGGGAGTGGCGCCGAAGAGCAGTCGAGGTAGCGGGTGCCTTCGTTATTCACCAGGAACAGGTGGTCCTTGCCCGGCCGCCCGGCAATGTCGATGTACTTGCGCAATTCGATGTATCCCTCGGTGCCAAGAATGGTCAGGCGCCCGTCTCCCCAGGTGGCGAGCCCGTCGGGGGTGAACCAGTCCACCCGTATGTACCCGCTGCTGGTTCCGTGAGACAGGGCGATCTCCCCGAAATCCTGGAAGCCGGGTGTGTCGGGATGGGCAAGATTGCCGGCACGGGAAAGCACGATGGTGGCGTCGTCGGCGCCGGAAAAATGCAGGAACTGGTCGATCTGGTGCGATGCGATGTCGACGAGGATGCCTCCGCAGGCCTGCGGGTCGAAGAACCATGCCGGACGCAGATCACGGTTCAGACGATGCGGCCCCAGGCCGACGGTCTGCAGGACCCGGCCGATGGCGCCTGCGCGCACCAGCTCAGTTGCCCGGGTCACGGCGCGGACCTCGAACCGTTCGGTGAAATTGACCGAGAAGATTCGTCCTGTCTCACGCTGGACACGTCGAACCTCTTCCAGTTGTCCGAATGTCGTCACGCCGGGCTTGTCGACCATGAAGTCCTTACCGTGGCGCATGGCTTCGATGGCAAATGCGCCACGTTGGCATGGGATGGCGGCGCAGGTGATCAGTTGGATGCTCTCGTCTTCGAGCAAGCGCCGGCGATCATCCACCCTCGGGATCGTGGGGAAACGCTCGACGAACCCTTCCAGCGTGCGCACCTCGCCATCGTGGCTCCAGTAGCCGGCGCATTCAGCGCCGATGCCGAGCAGACTGCTGACCTGATCGTAGATATGTCGGTGATCGATGCCGATCACGCCGAATCTCAAAAGTGGCCCGCTGCCCATGGTTCTCCCTTGCTAAAGATGACGACTGAAAGGCGGTCGCCGCCTTTGTCGCCAGAGTTCAGAGGCTGATGCGTTTGCCCTCTTCGGCCGACCAGTAGGCCGCATAGGTCGCCTTGATGGTGTCGTAGGCCAGGTCGAGGTCTGACAGCGGCGTATGGCCCAGGCCGACGCACTCCATGAACTGCTGGATTTCCTGGTTATAGCCCCGCGTCCATTGTTCTTCGAGGCAGACGAATTGCCAGCCCGTCTTGCGGTCTACCTTCTCGGTGATATAGACGTCCGCGAGTTTTTCCTCGTCGGTCAGGTAGGTCATCATTCCGGTGTTCGGGCACATGTTGGCGTTGAGGAGGCCTCCGGTGGTGAAGGTTTCCACCAGGTTTCTCACCCCGCCCAGCACCATGTCTCCGGCGAAGACGGTGCTCTTCGTCCCATCGGTAAAGGTCATGTTCATCATCGCCCAGTCTTCGACGTCGATGGGGTGCGACAGGATGTAGCGGTGATCGTCAGGCGACAGTCTGTCGCCGATGTTGCCGACGTCGGCGGTGACATCCGCGATTCCGATGGCCTCGCCGCGCGCGCGGGCTTCGACCTGTTTGAGGTAAAGCACGGCGGACAGGGGATGGCATCCCTGCCTGATCAGGGCTCCGCCTCCCGACATGTCCCACCGGGCGGCATGGTTGGCGTGAGAGCCGCTATGGCTTTCCTCGGCTTTCATGAAGAGGATCTTGTCTTTCGTTTTACGCAGTATTTCGGCGGTCTTGGCGATGGCCGGGGCGTAAACCCAGTTCTCCGCATACATGAAGAGCCGGCCGCTCGCCGCGATTCTGCGGCGTGTTTCGTCCATCTCCACCATGACCCTCTCGTACATCAGGGCTTTCGACAGCTTGCGTCCGACGGGCGAAGGATCCGCCGGGGCTCCGAAGTACCCGGTGAAAGGCTTTTCGCAGATCACGTGTTTCCCCGATTCCATGGCCTCGACGATCATTGGCGCATGCAATACGGCCGGGGTGCAGATGTCGATGACGTCGATTTCCGGGTCGTTCAGCAATTCCCGGATATGGCGGCGGGCCTTGGGAATCTGGTGTCGCCGGGCAAACTCCACGACACGATCGCTCGGCGCCGCGACGGCCACGACCGAGACCGGTACTCCGTAGACCCGTTGGTAGGCATGCATGTGCAATTCGGACACGAAACCGCATCCCACCAGCCCGACGCGAATGGTTTTCAAGGTGTTTATCCATATTCCTTCAGTTCGGCATGCACCAGATTTCTTTTCAGCCCGCCGACTG
>JARKPC010000290.1 GCA_029975435.1 Propionivibrio sp.
GTGCCGGTAACAAAGGCTCCGGCCGCCTCGCGGTCTTCGTGAAGGCCGACTGCGTGCCGTGTGACCAGCGCGTGCGACAGTTGCAGGCAGCCGGCACGGCCTTCGATCTCTACATGGTCTGCAGTCGCCAAGACGACGCCCGCATCCGCCAATGGGCGACCCAGGCCGGCATCGACCCCGGAAGGGTACAGGCGCGCACGATCACGCTCAATCACGATGCCGGGCGCTGGCTGTCCCTCGGTGTGTCCGGCGAACTGCCGGCAGTGGTGCGCGAGGTAAACGGCCAATGGCAACGGCAGTGATCCGGCGTACTGCTCGCGTTGCAACGGTTCTTGGGTTGTTCGCCTGCGCGAGGTTCGCCTTAGCCCTGGAAGTGCCGCCCCCAGCCTATCAGCTCGCCGCGCGACAGGCGGGTGTGCCATCGCCGGTGCTGTACGCGGTGGCACTGCAGGAAAGTGGAACGCGCCTGCGTGGCCGCCTGATCCCATGGCCGTGGACGCTCAATGTCGCCGGCAAGGGCGAGCGCTATGCCACGCGGGCCGCAGCATGCGCAGGACTGCGCAGGGCGCTTATCCAGACATCGGCCAGCCGCATTGACGCCGGGCTTGGCCAGATCAATCTTGGCTACCAAGCACATCGCTACGACCACCCGTGCGACCTGCTCGACCCGTATCGCAATCTCGCCGTCGCTGCCGAGATCCTGCAAGAGCAGCACGAACCGGATGAAGACTGGCTCGTCGCCATCGGTCGCTATCACCGGCCGGCCGGTGGTGAGCCGGCCGCTCGCTACCGCCGCAACGTCCACCAGCACTTGATCCGCGTGCTGGGCCCGGCCACATCCATTCCCACCGCGCGGAGCCGCCAGCCATGAGCCGCCTTCTACTCACTTCAGCCGTGGGGCTGCTTTTCGCTGTGAGCCCCTGTGCCCACGCCAGCGTCCCTAACGCCAAGACACGTTCCGCGCCGCTCATCGTGGTGGAAGACCGGGGCGGCATGTCGGCACTGCCGTACTACCAGGCGTTGAATCCGCAGGACGCCGAACCGAGCAATGCGCCTGTGCCCCCGCCAGCGCCGCGCGTCAGTAGTCCGGCCGACGCCGAGGCGGCCATGCTCCCGGTACGCTCGGCGCGGTTGTCACCAGGCGACGAACCGCGCCGCGTGATTCGCGCACCAGGCCTGACGCCATTGTTCCTGGTGGGGGACGACGATCGTTCGCGTGCCTGGCTCAAGCAACGGCGCGCGGCGCTGCAGCAACTTGGGGCGGTGGGATTGGTGGTCAACGCGGCTACGCCCGAGGCCTTGGTCGTACTGCGCCGCCTCGCTCCAAATCTGATGCTCTCGCCGGCTTCAGGCGACGACCTGGCCCAGCGCCTGGGCATCCGGCACTACCCGGTGCTGATCACCGCTACCGGCATTGAGCCGTGATGTGACGTGAAGCGCCTGCCATGGCCAAATCCCAGGCCGTTGAGGTATTGCTGCGACCAGCGGTGGAGCTATACACCGTCGCGGTCTGTGCGTGCGCCGCGCTACTGTGCCTGGTGGCGCCGTGGTCGCTCGCGCTGAGTTCTTTGCTGGGTCTGGGCAGCGCGCTGGCGTTCCTCTCTTTCGGGGCCATCCGCCTGCGCGACGCTTGGGTCATCCTACGCTACCGGCGCAACATCCGGAGGTTGCCTCGCTACGTGATGACCAGCCGCGATGTGCCGGTGAGCCAGCAACGCCTCTTCATCGGTCGGGGCTTTCGTTGGGACCAGCGTCACACGCACCGGCTGATGCAGACCTACCGGCCAGAGTTCCGCCGCTACGTGGAACCGACCGCGGCCTACCGCGTTGCGCGCCGCTTCGAGGAGCGGCTGGAATTCGCACCGTACCCGCTGTCACGGCTTGCCCAGGGATTGGCCTGGGACAGTCCGCTCAATCCGGTGCGGCCATTGCCGCCGGTGGGTGGCCTGCCGCGCCTGCATGGCATCGAGCCACAGGAGGTCGACGTCACCCTGCCACTGGGCGAGCGGGTCGGGCATTCGCTGGTGCTGGGCACCACGCGCGTGGGCAAGACCCGCTTGGCCGAGCTGTTCATTACTCAGGATATCCGGCGCAAGGTCAATGGTCAGCACGAGGTCGTGATCGTCTTCGACCCGAAGGGGGACGCCGATCTCCTAAAGCGCATGTATGTAGAGGCCAAGCGCGCCGGACGCGAAGGTGAGTTCTACGTCTTCCATCTCGGTTGGCCGGACATCAGCGCGCGCTACAACGCTGTGGGTCGCTTCGGGCGCATCTCGGAAGTCGCCACTCGCATCGCGGGACAGCTCTCGGGCGAAGGCAACTCGGCCGCGTTCCGCGAGTTCGCCTGGCGCTTCGTCAACATCATCGCGCGTGCGTTGGTCGAACTGGGGCAGCGTCCCGACTATCTGTTGATCCAACGCCATGTCATTAACATCGATGCGCTGTTCATCGAGTATGCCCAGCACTTCTTCGCCAAGAACGAGCCCAAAGCCTGGGAGATCATCGTTCAACTCGAAGCCAAGCTGAACGACAAGAACATCCCGCGCAACATGATCGGCCGCGAGAAGCGCGTGGTGGCGCTGGAGCAGTATCTGTCGCAGGTGCGGACATACGACTCGGTACTTGATGGCCTGCGTAGCGCCGTGCGTTACGATCGGACGTACTTCGACAAGATCGTCGCTAGCCTACTGCCGCTGCTGGAGAAGCTAACCACCGGCAAAATCGCCCAACTACTCGCGCCGAACTATTCGGACCTGGACGACCCGCGACCAATCTTCGACTGGATGCAGATCATCCGCAAGCGCGCGGTGGTCTACGTCGGGCTCGATGCGCTCTCCGACGCGGAGGTCGCGGCCGCTGTCGGTAATTCGATGTTCAGCGATTTGGTGTCGGTCGCCGGACACATCTACAAGTTCGGTATCGACGATGGCCTACCGGGCGCGTCAGCCGGCGTGAAGGTGCCGATCAACGTGCACGCCGACGAGTTCAACGAGTTAATGGGCGACGAGTTCATCCCGATGGTCAACAAGGGCGGCGGTGCCGGCGTGCAGGTGACGGCCTACACGCAGACCTTGAGCGACATCGAGGCCCGCATCGGCAACCGTGCCAAGGCCGGCCAGGTGGTCGGCAACTTCAACAACCTGTTCATGCTGCGCGTGCGCGAGACCGCCACCGCCGAACTGTTGACGCGACAACTGCCCAAGGTCGAGGTGTACGCCACGGCACTAATGAGCGGCGCCACCGACAGCTCCGACCCGCACGGCAATACCGCCTTCACGTCCAACACCCAGGACCGCATCAGCAGCAACAGCGTACCGTTGATCGAGCCGGCGCATGTGGTGGCGCTGCCCAAAGGGCAGTGCTTCGCGCTGACCGAGGGCGGCAACCTCTGGAAAGTCCGCATGCCGCTGCCGGCACCCGACCCCGACGAAGCCATGCCGAAGGATCTGCAGGAGCTGGCCGGCTACATGCGACAGCACTACGTCGAGGCGGGAGACTGGTGGGAGAACCAAGGCATCCCCGGCCTGCAGGACAAGGCGCTGCCCGACGACCTGCTGGACGACTTCAAGCAGATGGCCGCCGCTGAAGAGGCCGAAGCATGAGCGATCCGGCCGTCGCGGCACAGCGCCAGCAGCAACGACAGCAGGGGCTGATTGCCGGCGTGGTCACTTTGCCGTTCCGCTTCTTCGGCGTGCTGTGCGGCGCGCTGCTGCTGTGCATCCTGATCGAATGCGTCGGCATGCACGTCTTCTGGCCCGAGCAGGGCTGGCGCCACGCGCAGGGCATGCTGCACTACGAGCTGGATCAGCTCTCCACCCACTTCACGCGCAGTGCGCTGGTACAGGAGCCGGGGCGCACAGCGCACCGGCTGGTCGAGCAGGGCTACGACTGGCTGTTCGTGAAAAGCGGCCTGCTGGACTGGATACGCGACGCCTCGACGCAGGCCAGCGCCGGCAGCCACCGCCCGACCAAGGATTTCCGCTACTACATCGGCTTGGTCTACGTGAACGTGGAGAGCCACCTGATCGCGGCGGCCTACACGACGCTGGTCTTCCTCGTGCGGCTGCTGGTGCTGTGCCTGACCCTGCCGCTGTTCCTGATGGCCGCCTTCGTCGGCCTCGTGGACGGGTTGGTGCGCCGGGACATCCGCCGCTTCGGCGCGGGACGCGAATCGGGGTTCATCTATCACCGCGCCAGGGCCAGCCTGATCCCGCTGGCCGTACTGCCGTGGGTGACTTACCTGGCACTGCCGGTCAGCGTGAACCCGCTGCTGATCCTGCTGCCCAGCGCCGCACTGCTCGGCTTGGCGGTGTGCATTGCGGCGGCGACGTTTAAGAAGTACCTGTGACCTGGGTGCCGCTGCAATGGAGCATGCGCCGTCAAGTTCGTAGCGACATGTGGATCAGTTTGAACATGTCTCCGCTGTACGTAGTAGCCACTCAATCTGCCGCCGTGCGGTGGAGATGACCTGACCAAAAATCCGAGCCTCGACATGCGGTTCACGATTGTCTGTAGGAAAGTCGGAAGACCGACTGCCGCCGACGAGCAGAACCTGAATCGGAGAACCGAGATACTTTGCCAGTTCGTGCCTGTAACCAATCGCTTGCATGTAATCATCGTGATTCAGCGCGTGGCTCGGCCGCTTGAACTCGATCAACAGGTACTGTCCGCCGAGGTTCTCGTTGAGGAGCAGGTCGGGGCGCCTGTCTGCCTTGTCACCTGTGTAGGTCTTTCCGAGGACATCTTCCACTTGCCGCCGCAATGTACTGTTCGAGCTGAATAGCGAGTATTCGGGACCGAATACCCACAGGTTTCGCTCCAGGGCTTTGTGCACGACGGCTTCCGTCGTAGCGGCGTCACGAGCGAGCGCGTCCAGTTGATCAAGGAAGACCTGGCGAGCCGTCGCTTGCTGTACAAGGAAGGCCATCTCTGCCAAGCCAAATTCATCCAGGCGCTCGGCTACCCCAGCGACATCGCCCGGCGTTGCTTCTGCGATGTGCTCCAGGAGGATGCGGTAGTCGGAACGCTCCATCGCTTCCAACAGCACATTTACCACCGGCTCGACTTTGCTCTCCGGTTCGCCGTAATACTTGTCGAGAATCTTCTTGATCGCGCGGTCGGCAAATACACGCTTGTGCTCTGGCAGAGCCGACAAGCGCGTGAGGATCGCTCTCTGCAAGCGGGCCTGCGCCAACTGAATTTCGCGCCGGTACTGCTGCTCATAGGCTTCTCGCAAGATAGGCTGGACGTAGCCCTCAACCTCTCTCAGAAGCTCGCTGTTCTCGACCGCTGCATCCCAGCCCGCCGTGATGTGGTCTCGCAGTCCATCTGCTTCGATCTCGCCGTAGAGCTTTCGCAGCAGCTTGGATGGAAAGTCATCTCGTTGATCAAGGCCGAAGAACCCAGGCCGCCCAACGGCCTTGCCGTCCACACGCAGAGTGATGCCTGGCTGACGCAACCCGGTCTTGCCGTCGCTGATGGAGAAACGCAGCTTTACCTTCCCGGCACTTGGAAGCTCCTCTTCCGTCTCCGAGTAGCTACCGGACACATCATCGACGTCGAGCCGCTTGCCGTCGATCGTGATTGCGAAGTCATCCTGTCGCCCGTAGTCCTGCAAAAGGATCTGGCGCAGCCGATTTGCATCCGGATAAGCCAGGCCCTGATGTAGATCGCTCAGCGTGATTGTCGTGCCATGCAGTTCCGGCCCACAAGGATCGCTCTGCAGGCCGATATTCAACTGTTCAATGTCTTCGACATGGGACAGATCGTCCAGCCGCAAGGTGATACAGCACAATCGACCGCGCGCACGGGTTTCAAGCGTCATCACCGCTGCGGCCATGAGCCCGGCGAACTTGCCGATACCCTTGCGCCCCTTGACCAAGCGATTTTTCCCCGCCGTGCGCTCACCGCGCCGCGAACGCCGATCAGATGCGATCGACAAATAGTGCCGGCGCAGTTCTTCCTCGGTCATGCCAGTGCCGTCATCCTGGATGACGAGAGGGTCACCACTCAGAGGCTTCGGGAGGAGGATCGTTACCTGCTCCGCGTCGGCGTCCCATGCGTTGTCCACGAGTTCCTTCAGCGCTCGCTCGGACGAGGAGTATTCCTGACTCAACAATGTGGCGAGGCGGGAATCCACCTGGAAGCGCAGATGAGCACGGCTCATATCGGAATCTCCGTGGGTGAATAGCGGCAACTCAATTACGCCTTGACCTCAAAGCGCAGGTAATCCGCGAGCCGTTTCGACTCGTTGGTCTCGTCATGGGGCACCAGCAGATACTTCCAAGGCTTGGTGCCTACGCTCGCCGCGTGATCGGAAGCGTGCTTGCACCAGCGCATGGCGGCAGCGGCCTTGGCCTGAACCACCTGGGTGTTGATGTCGGCGCGTGCCTTGGTCTCCACCATGAAGATGGTCGCGTCCGTCTCGGCGACGAAGTCGGGGATGTACTCCGGCTGCTCGGCGCCGAGCTTGTAGTAGATCTGGAACTGCCCCTTCGCAGGCTTGAACCACTTCGTCGCGTCGCGCTCCAGGATGATGGCGAAGCGCCGTTCGGTATCGGAGTCGAATTTCTGCAGCGGGTACAGACAACGCGCGAAGCCACCGAAGAGCATTTGCTTGATGCGACTGGTCTCGGTCACGGTCTCCCGGAAGTGGTGAGCCGTCTGGCCTGCCGTAGCGGTGTAGTTGCACGGCTTGAGTTCGGTGAAGCCGCGACTGACCTGCACCTCGTACTCGGTCGCCTCTTCCCAGAAGTGGGCCATCATCTGCGCGTGGATTTCCCGTGCGATCAAGCGGCGGTCACGATCGAGGACGCTGATGGCCTCGTCCTCGGACAGATAACCGCGCAGGTGCTGCACCATCTGGCCCGCGAGGTCGTAGAGGAGATCGGCGAGGGTGAAGTAGTCGATGTCATCGAAGTCCACGAGGGCGTGGACGATGTAGTCCTCCGGGCGCTGCTCCTTTAGCCCAAATTCGGCGGCCAGGGTATCCTGCTCGTTGGTGCGCAGATTATGGATGACGATCTCGCGCTCACCCGGCTGGAGATGGAGCTGGTTCACGTCCAGCTTGAAGGCGTGGAAGCCCGTCGTGACCTCGCCAGTCGGCACCACCGCGATGCGCGGGATGTCGATGGTCTGCTGCACCACGATCTCGGTGGTCTTCGCCACCACGGCGGACAAGTCAAGTGCGGGGACTGATTCATCCACGCCCGCCAGCAATTCGCCTTGCAACGGTTTCAACCGCTCCGCCACCTCCGCGAGGATTTCCTTCAGCACTTCGGGTTTCAGCAGCGCGCTGCTGGTGGGCACTAGATCGTGCTTGACCTCGTACTTGCCGATGACGTCCATGACCACGCGCGCGGCCTGCTTCTCTGCCTCCGTGGTGAACACCGGTTTGGGCACGGGGACTTCCGCTCCACTGTCAGTGGCTGAAGCCCCTGTGACCACGACCGGTGCTCCCGTCAAACCGAGACGCGCCGCTGCCCCGGACTCGACCTGCACGCTGACCTTCTTGTCGTCGGCGCTCGGCACATCAAGGATGACCTGCTTCAGGCGAATCGGCGAGTCGCCGCGGTTGGCCTCGTCGATGATCTCCTGGAACTTGTCGTGCGCGACGATGTTCAAGCGATCCACCGACGCGACGCCCGTGCGCTTGCCGTAGGGCAGACGCAGGCCGCGCCCGATGGACTGTTCGATCAACGTGCGGGCATTGGCGGCGCGCAGCGGCACGATGGTGTAGAGGTTGGTTACGTCCCAGCCTTCCTTCAGCATGTTGACGTGAATCACGATCTCGGTCGGCTCGTCTACGCTTTCCACGGCCAACAGGCGCGTGATCATCTCCTCTTCTTCCGCGCCGGTACGGCTGGAATCGACCTGAATCACCTTGCCTTGGTAGCGCCCCTCATAGAAGGCTTCCGACTCCAGCAGCGCCAAGAGTTGCCCCGCGTGCGTGGTATCGCGAGCGATGACAAGCATGAAGGGCTTGACCGGCTTGACGCCATTCTCGCGGGCGTAGGTGAGCAGCTCGACCTTGGTCGTCTCGTGCAGGCGCACGCCGTCTTCCAGCTTCGTCTTCTCGATCTCCTCGGGCGTGTGCGCCTTGGCATCGAAGTTGCGCTGGGTGACAACAGCAGGCTCCTTGACGAAGCCATCCTCCATCGCCCGCGCCAGCGGGTAGTCCATCACCACGTTCTTAAACGGCACCGGCCCACGGCTGGACTCGACGAACGGCGTCGCCGTCACTTCGAGACCGAATAGAGGCTGGAGCTCGTTGATAGAGCGCACTCCGGCGCTGGCCCGGTAACGGTGCGATTCGTCCATCAGCAGCACGAGGTCGGGTAGATTCGCGAGATGGTTGAAGTAGCTGTCGCCCAGCACTTCCTTCATCCGCTTGATGCGCGGCTCCTTGCCTCCGCGCACCTCGGAGTTGATCTTGGAGATGTTGAAGATGTTGATGCGCACGTCGTGAGCAAAGCCCATTGACTGCTCATCCACCGCCGCGCCGGTCTGGTCGTAGTTGTCGCCAGTGATGATCAGCGGCGGTTGCTGCGCGAATTCGGCGATCCCCTTGAACACGTACTTCGGCGTGTTGCGCGTGAAGTCCGTGATGAGCTTGTTGTAGATCGTCAGGTTGGGCGCGAGCACGAAGAAGTTGTTGATGCCGTGCGCCAGATGCAGGTAGGCGATGAAGGCTCCCATCAGGCGCGTCTTGCCCACGCCCGTGGCCAGCGCGAAGCACAGCGATGGAAAGTCGCGCTCGAAATCCTCCAGTGTGCTGAACTCGGCCTTCAGCGTGGAGAGAATGGCCAAGACATCACGCTCGTGCCCTAGCAACTCAGACGAGGCATCGAGCGCGCGAGCCAGCCTGATGAGAGACTCCGCCTGGGGCGGACGAAGGGACAGGCGACCGGTGACGGCGTGCAGGACGCGGGCGTTCATTACTCGTTCTCCCCAAACAGGCCGCCCTGTCCCGCGTTGGCGAGGGCCGCATTCTTGTTCTTAATCTTCTTGCTGTTATCGACCGTGGCCGCAGGCTCGGTTTTCTCAATCTCCGCCATTGGCAGGTTGATCACATTCAGGCTGTAGTCGTCATGCCCCCAGTGGCAGCGGGCCAGCACCATCTTCGGGATCTTCTTCAGCGTCAGGTTCGGCCAGCGCTCCGCCGCTTTGGTCGCGGTGACTCCGTGGAAAGCGGCGCAGCACACCAGCAGGCTCCGCTCCGGGCTGACTTCATCGGACAGCGCCTGCAACTGCGTAGCGGACAGGTTCTGCGTCGTGACGTAGATGAAGTCTCGCTCGCTGGAGTGGCCGTGCTGCCACCAGTGAGTTTCCGATGGCGCGTAGTTGAAGCCTTCCAGCTTGGCCAACGCCTCGGCCAGCATTGCCGCGTTGTATTCAGGGTTGATGACCGGGTTGCCCCAGCGGTCGTTGACGATCAGGCTGGGGGCAAGGCGGTAATAGCGGAAGCCGCCGCCGCCCTGCCAATCTTGAGCCTTGCTCATGCCACCCTGATCGTCACCGTCAATCACCTTTTTCAGGCGCGGAATAATGTGCGTATGGCAGTGCTCACCAAGCTCCACCATGATCCAGCGACGCCCCATCTTGTGTGCAACAGCGCCAGTAGTGCCGGAACCGGCAAAAGAATCGAGAACAACATCGCCAGGTGCGGTTGCCAACTCCAAAATTCGTCCCATTAGGGCCTCTGGCTTCGGTGTATCGAACTGACTTAGTTGGTCAATCAGCGCCTTGACCTCAGCCTTGGAGGTGCGATTGCTTCCTACCTCTTGATGAGTCCAGATGGTCTCTGGAGGCCGCTGCTTCCCTTCCTCAGCGTAAATCTTGTAGTAGAGACTCCAGCCGTTCTTCGACTTGACCCATTCGAGTTTGTCTGCGTCACGCTGTACCCTCTCTTGGCTCCAGCGCCACCTGCCATCAACTCCGTCCTGACGTTTCGGGAAGATTGGTGTTCCATCAGGGGCTGCGATTGCAAAGTAGAGAGTCGGGCGAGCTTCTCGGGTGTCGTCCCCGCTACCCATAGCGCGAAGTGGCTTTGTGTAATAGCGGCGTCCATCTGCCTCTGTCCTGTTGTAATGCTTAGTCGCCTCGTCGCTGTCATCGCGCAGCCGCGCTAGCTTTAGCGAATCAATTGAGCGCGCGTAAACCAGTACGAAGTCATGGCGGGACGAGAAATATCGTGAGTCCATCTTTGGGCTGTCAGATTTCTCCCAGATAACCGTAGAAACGAAGTTTGCCCGCCCAAATATTTCATCACAAAGCACTTTGAGGTAATGCGCCTCGTTATCGTCAATCGTGATCCATAGTGAGCCGTCGTCTGACATCAGGCGGCGGATAACCTCCAGACGATCACGCATCAACCCCAACCAGATTGAGTGTTCTAGTCCGTCGTCGTAATGGGTGAAGGCACTGCCAGTGTTATACGGAGGGTCGATAAACACGCATTTCACTTTGCCGGAGAACTCCTGCTCCAGCGCCTTCAACGCCAGCAAGTTGTCACCGAAGATCAGCCGGTTGTCGAAGATGTCGTTGTCCGACACGTGATGCTTGGCGTGATATGACTTCTCTGGATCTTCGAGCAGGATGCGCGGCTCCAGCTTGGGCCGCTTCTCTTTCCCAATCCAGGTGAGTTCTAGTTTTTGCTTGCTCATTTCATTGTTCCTAGTTTTGCTGCGCAAGGGCGGCCATCAGGCGTCCCTTCACAGTTCGACAATCGGTCTTGTTCTCGAACACGCTGCGGGCCTGCTTATTCCATTGCTCGCCCTGGACAGAACTCACAAGACGTTCGCAAACAAGATCGACCTCGCGTGAAATCGCTGTCAGTTCATCCTGGGTCAACACCAGCGTCGGCCCGTTCTGCAACTGAACCCGGATGAATATGACGTGCAGAACAAGCCAGGCGCCGTGATTGAGAATCTCTCGTGCAGGGAGTGTCCCTGCTGGCAAGCCGGCGGGATCGCCCTCGGCGCTGGCGCGGGCACGGACTTTCTCTACGACCAGTCGGCCAATTTGAACTATCCGCCACATTTGCCTCGCCGTGAGTGAGTCGGCGAAGAGCCGTTCGTAGGACTGACGTAAGGGGTCGGTGGCTGATACCAACCCCTCCCGCCCAAACAGCTTCTTTTTGTCGGCCTTTGCAGCGGTCACGTAGTCTTGCCAGTCGTTCGTGGTTACGGTGCAAGCCAGGAACGGCGCGAGTTCACGTGCGCTGAAGCAGGTCGGCGATAGCGGCGGATCGTCCTCCCCCTGCTTGACCAGATAGGTGACGCCAGCCATCTGCAAGGTCTGCTGCCACATGGCCTGCCGCTCATCGAGCGCGGCAAAGTCCTCCAGCTCTACGGCATTCTGGCGGTTGCGCGATTGGGTGACACGATCGCCAAAGCCATCAGGCGCGTTCTCAAGACAAACGAAAGTCGCCATGACTACGGTGGGATGAGCATCGTAGTGGGCCAGTGGCTCGCGGGCTATCGCCCCAACTGTCTGCGCGCCGTTGATGATGGACAGGCCTCGAATGCGAAACCTGCCAGTCTGCCGATGCGGGTCGCGGGGATGCTGCTCCACGATGGAGTCGCAGAGGAAGGTGACGCCGTTATTGAAGTAGAAGAAGTGCTGTGCTTCTTGTCGGAGCGTCTCGGTCAGTCCCGCATTGACGGTGGTCGTGCCCTTGAACCGGCGAATGTTCCGATCAACCAGATGCTCTTCGTGTGCCGCCCAAAGCTCGGCGAGCCGTTTGGCATCCATGCGCCCGTAGAACGCTCGGTAGGGCTCTTGCGTGTG
This sequence comes from Propionivibrio sp., assembly GCA_029975435.1. Lineage (GTDB taxonomy): Bacteria > Pseudomonadota > Gammaproteobacteria > Burkholderiales > Rhodocyclaceae > Propionivibrio. The sequence goes on from JARKPC010000290.1 coordinate 11,791, forward strand.
GCCGAAGTCCTTCAATTCGACTTCGGCTTCTATGGGCTGGGCCGAAACCCCGTCCAGATGCAGGTCGTGCAGGGTCGTGAGCCCATAGGCATGGCACCGAAGAAAGCCCGGATTTGCGCCATTGAACGCGCGCTCCAAGTCGGCAAAGATGTCGCGCCGATCATCGGACACCGCCGTGCCGGAATAGGCCAGCACGACTTTGATCTTGCAGACACCGCTGTTCAAGGCATTGGTGATTGCCGCTTGGCGGTTTTGAAGGGCGTTGTTGAAACGGTTCCAGCGTCCTTGCAGAAGGTCGGTTACGCCATCCCGAAATTTGGATACATCACCGAGTTCGGGCTCGCCGGTGCCCGACTCTTTGTACTTGGATTGGACCAGCCAGATCGTTTGATCCGTTGAAACGAATGCCGAATCGATACCATGATCCTGGCCACCATCGATGCTGGCGGCCACGGCCTCATCCAAACTGGCGCCAGCGTCTTCATGCAGGACGAATGCCGCGATTGCCTTGGACAGATAGTTGCTCCGCCGAGACTCTGGAGTGTTTCCCGTTCCGGTGATTCGGTTCGCGTAGTCCGCATCAAGTTTTTGGCACAGAAGATCAAGTTCGAGCGGTCGAGCGGGAACGTGCGCCATCAGACCAACTCCCATTCGACGGCAAACAGCGTGCGCTCTTCGACCTGTTGCTGGAGCTGCACTTCCAACTGACTGATGAGATCATTGCGCTGGGCTTCGACTTCGTCCTGCCGGGCAAACAACTCGCGGCGCAGCTTGCTGCGCTTGCCTTCCAGTTCACGCTGCTTCTTCTGCCATGACAGCTTTTCTTCCAGCGTCGGCGAGGTAGCGGCAGTGCGGCGTACTTCCTTGATCTCGCGGTCGATCTCCTTGATCTCCTGCTCCAGACCCAGCTTCAGGTCGTCCGCCCAGGCGTCCAGCTTCTGGACTTCCTGCTCGAAGTAGCCGAGGTTGCGCTCGTTGACGCCGCGCAGGAGTGCGGTCTTGCGGGCTTCCACGTCGGCCAGCAGGGTGGCATCAGGGGCGTTGAACAGACTCGCTGCTTGCGTGATCGCGGGTAGGCGCAGCAGTTTTTCCGGGTCTTCTTCCGCGAGTACGACGCCGTCGGTCGTGCCCGCGGCAACCAGCAAATGTTGCTCCTGGTTGCCGAGTGTCTCGACCGAGATCAGCTTCACGGTGAGCCATCCGGCCTTGCCGCGATAGGCTTCGAGGGTGCTGATCTTTGAACCGTAGGCGTTGTAGTCGAAGACGAGACGAGCCCCGTCGAGTGCGCGAGCCTTGGCCTGCTCGATGCCCCATCGCGCCAGCGGATGATTGATGCGGTATAAATGCGCGTCGCCGGAGCGGCGGGGCAATTCGTAGCGCCCCAGCTCGATGCCCGCGAGGCCGCTGTGCTCGACTCCAATCGGTATGTGGCGGAGATCGAAGCCGTCGTCATCGAACGCGGCGCAATGGACCAGTTCGGCGCGGGTCAAGTCCATCAGCATCCGCTCGAAGCGGTTGCGCGCGTTGCGGCTGTCGTCGGCCCGCATGCGCAGCTTCTCCTGCACCTCCTCATCAAAGTTCTCAAGCAGTACCTGGCGCGTCTTGACCATCGCCTCGTTGATCTCGCCGGAGAGATCGAGCTGGAGTTGCTCGAAGCTGGACCTGATTTCCTCGGGCTCTCGGCAGTTCTGGTAGATCTCGGCGATACGCCGCTCGAAATCGACGCCCGAACCGATGGCACCCAGCACTTCGTCGCTGGCCCCGAATACCCCCTCGAAGAGTTGAAACTTCTGCGACAGCAGCTCATACACCCGCGCATCGGCCTCATTGCTGCGGTCGACGAAGTTCACGACTACCACATCGAACTTCTGCCCATAGCGGTGGCACCGTCCAATGCGTTGTTCGATGCGCTGCGGATTCCAGGGAAGGTCGTAGTTGATGACGAGCGAGCAGAACTGGAGGTTGATGCCCTCGGCTCCGGCCTCGGTGGCGATCATGACCTTGCCGCGCTCCTTGAAGTGCTCGACCAGGGCCGCGCGAGTGTCGGCTGTTTTGGAGCCGCTGATGCGGTCGGTGCCTTCGTGGCGCTTCAGCCAGTCCTTGTAGATCGCCTGCGCACGCTGGTCGCTATTGGTGCCGTTGAAGAGCACGATGCCGTCGCCGTATGGCGTGTCAGCCAGCAAGCTGAGGAGGTATTCCTGCGTGCGCTTGGACTCGGTGAAGATGATGGCCTTCCTGGGCGCGCCTAGCCGATCCAGTTCGGAGAAGGCTCGATCCAGCGCGGTGAGCAGAGCCTTGCCCTTTGCGTTGTCCCGAATGTTGGTTGCCAGCGTTTTGAAGTGGCGAAGCTCCTCGATTTCCTGCGCGATGACATCGCGTTCCAAGCGGCTCGCTGCCTTTGTGTCCGGCTCCTGGTCTTCCCATTCGTCGACGGTCTCGTCGAGCGACTCATAGTCCTCGTCCAGTTCTTCGGCGAGATCGGCAACCACGGGAATTTCATTCAGCATACCCTGGAGACGCTTGGCCATTGTCTCCAACGCACCCGCAATAGCGTGCGTGCTGGAGGCGAGCAGCTTCCACAGCACGAGCGAGATCAGTTGGCGCTGCCCCTCGGGCAGGGCCTTGAGGTTGGGGCGGCGCAGGTAATCGGCGACGAGCCTGGAAAGTTCCTGCTCTTCGCTCGACGGCGTGAACTCCTCGACGATGGCCTTGCGCGCTGTGTACGACACGTAGGGCTGAACCTGTTTGCGCAGGGTGCGCTTGCAGATGGGGGCCAGCCGTTCACGCAGGCTGCTGAAGGATTGCTCTCTGCCAGTGAATTGCGAGCGGAAGCTATCAAGGTCTCCGAACACGCGGTCATCGATGAAGCTGACCAGCCCATAGAGTTCGAGCAGCGAGTTCTGCAACGGCGTCGCGGTCAGGAGCGCCTTGGAGTGAACGCGCGACAGCGCCTCCTTGAGGGTCTTGGCGATGACGTTGCTGGTTTTGTAGACGTTGCGCAGGCGATGCGCTTCGTCGAGGACGACCAAGTCCCAGTCGATGCCCTTGACATCGTCAGCCTTGGCCTTCGCGAACTGGTAGGAACAGATGATCGGACCGGAGGCGAACAGGAACGGGTTCCGCTGCTCCTGTTTGCGGATCGCGTTGTAGCTTTTGGCTTCGAGGATCAGCCCTTGCAGGCCGAACTTGTCCTGCAGCTCTTGGTGCCATTGCTTGCGCAGGTTCGCCGGAACGATGATGAGCACCTTCCGCCGCCGTTCCGCCCAGCGTTGGGAGATGACCAAGCCGGCTTCGATGGTCTTGCCTAGACCAACCTCGTCGGCGAGGATCACGCCGCGAGAGAGGGGGTTGCGGCAAGCGAAGAGCGCGGCCTCGACCTGATGGGGATTCAGATCGACCTGCGAATCAACCAAAGTCGAAGCCAGCGACTCCACGGAGTCGCCTGCGGCACGCCTAGTCAGCAGCCAAGCAAAGTACTGGCTCTGGTGCGGCGTCAGAAGCTGCTGCGTTGTCAACGGCGATCCTCCCCTTGTTCTTCCCCGAGCGGGATTCGGCGGCTTGCTTGGTCCGCGCTCACTCGGTCTCCCTCCGGCTTCTTCTTGTTGATGCTTTCGGCAATCCAGCGATCCAGCTCTGAGCGGCGAAAGCGCCAGGTTCCCCCGAGCTTGAACGCCGGAATCTCTCCCTTCTGGGCCAAGCGATAGACCGTCCGTTTTCCCGCCTTGAGGTACGCGGCGACTTCGTCAAGCGTCAGGATCTCGCTCTCGACTTCACTCATCTGAAAACCATCTGGTTTGGTCTTTCGTGACTTTGGATTGCCAAGTTTGCTCAATTCTACCAAGAGGAGGTGGGCGCTGGCCAACTCCGCAATCCAGGGAGCATTGCGCGATTGACGGCCGGCTCAACCGGGGAATCCGGTCATGCCGTAGTTCCCATTTCCAGCGGCCCGAAGCCGCGTGCGCAGCGCAGCATCAACGCCATTCGCTTCAACGGGGAATGGCACGATGGAACAGACCTGCCGACGCACTTCTGCGTGGCTACGCGCGATGGCCGTGTTGCTCTTGGCGCTGGCACTTTCGCTTTCGGCCGGGCGCCAGGCCATCGCTTCGGACGGCGCGCTGGAGCGTGAGCAACTCGCCGCGCTGGCGCGCCAGATCGAGCTGACCGACCGCCTCGCCGAGCACGCCGCCAGTACCGCGCCGCAGGACCGTGCCCGCTATCACTTCGACTATGCCCGGCTGCGTGCCGACCTCAGGCGCGTCCGCGCCGGCGTGCAGGATTACCTCATCCCGCAGCGCGCCCAGCCGCGCGATCCCATTCCCCTGACCGGCGACTACGTGCGCCGCGATGAACGACCGGAGCCGTCGCCATGACGCCTTCCGCAGATCAAGTCGCTGCTTTCCAGGCCAACGGCGGCTTCTCGCCCGCGACCGTCTCCACTGCCATCCTCGGTTTCGTCTTCGCCGTCCTGCTGCTGTGGGGCGTGTGGGCGATGCGTACCGCCTATGTCGGTTGGGCCGAGAACCGCCTGACCCAGCGCCAGTTCATCGGCGTGGTCGTGCGCTTCGTCGCGATGTACCTGGTGCTGAGCTTTTTCCTCCTGTCCTGACCACCACGAAAGGCTGAATCACCATGCCCCCTTCTTCGACTCCCCATCGCATGGCGCGTATTGCCGCCGTGATCGTTCCGCTGGTCATCTCGGCCACGCCGCTGGCTTCGTTCGCTGCCGGCCTGCCCACCATGGAAGACCCATCGCGCGGCGCAGGCAGCGGCATCATGCAGACGCTGCAAAACTACGGCTACGACATCGTGTTACTGATCGCGCTGCTCGTGGTCGCCTCGATGTTCGTCGGAGTCTGCTACCACGCCTACACGCGCTACGCGGAAATCCACACTGGTCGCGCCACGTGGGGTCAGTTCGGTCTCACGGTCGCGGTGGGCGCGATCCTGCTGGTCGTCGGCATCTGGTTGCTGACCAAGGCCACCGGCGTGCTGTAGGGGTAGGCATCAATGGCCGGCTCCCTGGAGAGTCCGCGCGACGGACTCGTAACCTTCCTGCCGCATCGCCTGAACCGTCACCCGGTGGTGGTGCGCGGGCTGACCGCCGACGAACTATGGATCTGCGCCGGTCTGTCGGCCGTCGCCGGTTTCCTGGTCGGCGTGCCCCTGGCCTGGCTGACGCACAGCATCGCCATGGTGCCAACGCTGGTCGTCGTCGGGGTCGGGATCGGCGTCTTCGCGGGTGGCGGCTTCCTGCGCCGGCAGAAGCGCGGCCGGCCCGACACCTGGCTGTACCGCCAATTCCAGTGGCGGCTCGCACTGCGCTATCCCGCGCTGGCGGCCTACGTGGGGGGATGGCAGCTCATCACCCGCTCGGGCTGGTGGACCACGCGGCGCCAGCGGTCTTCCACGTCAATCCGTCGAGGTGCGGCATGAGTCGGTTCAAGAACGAAGTCACGCACCTGCAGGCGCACGTCAAGACCCTGCGCCTCGGTGCCGCCGCGCTGTTCGTGGTGGCGCTGCTGCTCGGTGCCGGCTGGTGGAGCGCCCCGAAGAGCCTGACCATCCACGTACCTCCGGACCTGCGTTCGGGCAGCACCCGCAAGTGGTGGGACGTGCCGCCGGAGAGTGTCTACGCCTTTACCTTCTACATCTGGCAGCAGGCGCAGCGCTGGCCGACCAACGGTGAGGAGGACTACCCGCGCAACCTCAAGGCGCTGTCCGCCTACCTCACGCCGAGCTGCCGCTCCTTCCTGCAGCAGGACTACGAGTTCCGGCGCAGCAACGGCGAGTTGCGGCAGCGCGTGCGCGGCATCTACGAAATTCCCGGCCGCGGCTATGGCGACGATCCTACGTCGCGCGTCCGGGTCACGTCGACGAATGACTGGATCGTCACGCTCGACGTGAGCGCCGACGAGTACCTGGGCTCCGAACAGGTCAAGCGGGCGTTGGTGCGCTATGCCTTGAAGGTCGAGCGCATGGATGTCGACCCGGAACGCAACCCCTTCGGCCTGGCCCTGGACTGCTATGCAAGCGCGCCGCAACGCATTGACCCAGCGCCGGTATCGGCCAGCCAGTCCGCGGCCGCCAACCAACTGCAAGGAGGAGCCCCATGAAGCACCTTGTTCTGCCGGCGCTGGCCGGCTTCGTGCTCTGCATGGGGCTCGTCTCTACCAGTCAGGCTGTGGAGATCCTGCACTGGGAGCGTCTGCCCCTGGCCGTGCCGCTCGCAGTCGGCCAGGAGCGCGTGATCTTCATCGACCGCAACGTGCGCATCGGCGTACCGGATAGCGTTGGGGCGCACCTGCGCGTGCAGAGTGCAGGTGGCGCGATCTACCTGCGCGCAAGCGAGCCGATTCCCCCCTCGCGGCTGCAACTGCAGGACGTGGAGTCCGGTGCGCTGATCCTGCTCGACATTGCCGCCGAGCCGGCCAAGGCAGGCCAGCCGGCATTGGAGCCCGTACGCATCGTCGAGGGCGATGGGGCACCGTCGCGCACCGACAACCCGACCAGCACCGGCGATAACGAGCCCCGCGACACGGCCAACGCAGTCGTGCGGCGCGCAACCCCGCTGCCCGTGGTGCTGACGCGCTACGCGGCCCAGAACCTCTACGCGCCGCTGCGGACCGTGGAGCCGTTGGTTGGCATCGGCCGCGTGAATCTACGCCACAATCTGGCCCTGGACACCCTGCTCCCCACGCTGCCGGTGCGCGCCCTGGCGCTGGCCGCATGGCGGCTCAAAGATCAGTGGGTGACGGCCGTGAAGCTCACCAACACCTCTGCACGCAGGCTGGATCTCGATCCGCGTGCCCTGCAGGGCGATTTCATCGCGGCGACCTTCCAGCACGCAACCCTGGGGCCGGCAGGTCAGTCGACTGACACCACCATCGTCTATCTCGTCACCCGTGGCCATGGTCTGGCTGAGTCGCTGCTGCCGAAGATCGCGCCGATCGACGCGGCGGTGAATCTGCCGCCGGCAGCCGCAGCCGGCCAGGCCGAAGGGGGGGGGCGCCCACGATGAAAAGTAACTCCCTCCTCAAGTGGCTGTTGATCCCGATGCTGCTGTTGGTGGTCTTCGTCTGCATCAAGCTCGCATCAAACGACCGTGGCGCCAAGCCCACCCAACCGGGCGCCGCCAATCCGCTCACCGCCGAGGAGATGAAGGCCCTGGGCATTGAGGGCGACACGCCGCGCGACACCGTTGCCACGCTGGTCGCCCAAGTCAAGCAGTTGCGCAACGAACTACAGACCGCGCTCACCGACAACAAGAACCATAAGGCCGAGAACGAGCGCATGCGCACCCGCGAAAGCGCGATCGACCAGCGCATCCAGACTGCGCTGGATGGCGAACGTGGCCGCTTGCAGCAGGACCGTGACCAGGTTGCCAACGACCGCCAGCAGACGCAGAGCCTGCTGCAAGATCTGCAGCGGCGCCTCGATGGTCTTACCGGCAAGGGCGGCCAGACCGACCTGCCCGTTGGACTTGGCCTGGAGGAAGGCGACGGCAAGAACGTCGGTGGCAGTCAGGGCGGCAGCGCTCGCAGTGCCGGCACGCGCTGGGTAGAACCGGACGACACTAAGCCCTCCAAAAACGGCGGCGCAAACAGCGCCCCCAACTTCCCTAGCAGCTTCGGCTCCGCGCAGAAGACTTTGCGCGATACGGCCGACGGTGTGGCTAATACCGTCGCCGATGCGGGCAGCCGCGCCATGGGTGCGTCCGCCAAGCCGGTCTACACAGTGCCGTCGAACTCAACGCTGATGGGGTCGATTGCCATGACGGCGCTGATCGGACGCGTGCCGATCGATGGCACGGTCAACGACCCGTACCCGTTCAAGGTGCTGATCGGGCCGGACAACCTCACCGCCAACGGCATCGACATCCCTGACGTGGCCGGCGCCGTGGTCAGCGGCACCGCCTCGGGCGACTGGACGCTTTCGTGCGTGCGCGGCCAGATCCGCAGCGTGACTTTCGTGTTCCAGAACGGAACCATCCGCACCATGCCGGAGACCGGCTCGCGCAACCAAGGCGGCAACGGCGGCCCAACCGGCAGCAACGGTACGGGCGGCAGCGCCACCCATGGCGGCCTGGGCTGGATCAGCGATCCCTACGGCATCCCTTGCGTCTCCGGCGAGCGGCGCAGTAACGCCCAGCAGTACCTCGGCTCGCAGGCGCTGATCACCGCGGCCGGTGCCGGCGCAGCGTCGCTCATCAAGTCCGACAACGGTAGCGTGGCGGTGGTCGCCAACAGCAACGGTTCACTCGGCACGGCCGGCATCTCGGGCAACGAGGCCATGGGCCGCATCCTGGCCGGGGGTGTGCGCGACATGGCCGATTGGGTCAACAAGCTCTACGGGCAGGCGTTCGCCGCCATCTACGTGCAGCCAGGTGCCAAGGTCGCCGTCCACCTGGAGCAGCCCCTCAACATCGACTACGACGCCAAGGGGCGTCGGGTCAATCACCGCATCGGAGAAGCCCATGCGTCGGAACTGGACTGATACGGTCGTGGCCCTGCTCGTGGCCGCGGCGCTGGCCGGCTGCGCCACCAGCAAGGACAAGGTACTGCCACATGGCGATCACACCATGCTCGACGTCTGGAACCAGGAGACTGGCGGCAGCGCAGGTGGGGGCCAGCCTGCCCGGCAACTGCTCGATGCGCGCCAAGGCCTGCGCCGTCCGCTGAGCGAGGCCGACGTGCAGGCCGTGCCTGCTACCAACGCAGCCTACACCCGCACGGCGGCCAACGAAATCCACCGCCAATTCCACCGGCTGCCGAACCCGGACCTGGTAATGTACGTCTTCCCGCATCTGGCGGGCACCGACCCCGTGCCGGTACCCGGCTACACCACGGTGTTTCCGCTCTACCAGCGGGTGCAGTACGCCATGCCGGGCGAGCGTCTGGAGGACTACTGATGGCCTGGTTCGTTCCCTTCCTACGGACACGTCAGGCCGCAATGCCAAGCGGAGCCGAGGCGCCAGCCAATGACGCCTGGGGCCGGCATGTATCGATGCTGGCCGCGCAGGGCATCGACGAACCCGGCAGCGCGTTGGCCGTCCGCCGCAAGCCGGCCACCGAGGCGGATGCCCAGGCGCTCTATGACGTGGCCCCGTCCTTCGCCGATCTACTGCCCTGGGTGGAGTATCTGCCTGGCGCGAAGAGCATGCTTCTCGAAGACGGACATTCGGTCGCCGCCTTCTTCGAGCTCGCGCCGGTCGGCACCGAAGGCCGCGAATTGGCTTGGTTGTGGCAGGCGCGTGATGCGCTGGAGAACGCCGTGCAGGACTCCTTCGACGAACTCGACGAAAACCCCTGGGTGGTCCAGCTCTATTCCCAGGACGAAGCAAACTGGGATGGCTATCGGCGCACGCTGGCCAACTACGTGCGTCCGCGTGCCCAGGGCAGTGCCTTCAGCGAGTTCTACCTGCGCTTCTTCGCCCACCACCTGCGAGCCATCGCCAAGCCTGGCGGCCTGTTCGAGGACACCACGGTGACGCGACTGCCATGGCGCGGCCAGGTCCGGCGGGTGCGCATGGTGGTCTACCGGCGCACGCCTTCAGCGGCGGTATCCCGTCGTGGCCAATCCCCCGAACAGGCGCTGGCCACGATCTGCGAACGGCTCGCCGGCGGGCTCGCCAATGCGGGCGTGAAGGCCCGCCGCATGGACGCCGCCGATATCCACGACTGGCTGCTGCGTTGGTTCAACCCGCACCCGATGCTGCTCGGTCCAAGTGCCGAGGACCGGGAACGCTTCTTCGCGCTGACCCGCTATCCCGTCGAAGTCGAGGAAGGTGACATCGAATTGGCCAGTGGCGACTTCGCCCAGCGCCTGTTCTTCGACCAGCCGCGCTCGGACGTAAACAACGGCACCTGGCTCTTCGACGGCATGCCACACCGGGTGATCGTGATGGACCGCCTGCGCATGCCACCGGCGACGGGCCACATCACCGGCGAGACGCGCAAGGGCGGAGATGCGGTCAATGCGCTGTTCGACCAGATGCCGGAGGACACAGTGATGTGCCTGACGCTCGTTGCTACACCGCAGGACGTACTGGAGGCCCATCTAAACCACCTGAGCAGGAAGTCGGTCGGCGAGACCCTCGCCTCCGAGCAGACCCGTCAGGACGTGCAGCAGGCGCGCAACCTGATCGGCAGTGCCCACAAGCTTTATCGTGGTGCGCTGGCGTTCTACCTGCGGGGCCGCAATCTGGCCCAGCTCGATGCGCGCGGGTTGCAACTTGTCAACGTCATGCTCAACGCCGGCCTGCAGCCGGTGCGTGAAGAGGACGAGGTGGCGCCGCTCAACAGCTACCTGCGCTGGCTGCCCTGCGTCTTCGACCCGGCCCTGGACAAGCGCCAGTGGTACACACAGCTTATGTTCGCGCAGCATGCCGCGAACCTCGCGCCGGTCTGGGGCCGCAGCCAGGGAACGGGCCATCCGGGCATCACCTTCTTCAACCGTGGCGGTGGGCCGATTACCTTCGATCCTCTGAACCGGCTGGACAGGCAGATGAACGCGCACCTGTTCCTGTTCGGCCCCACCGGTTCAGGCAAGAGTGCCACGCTCAACAACATCCTGAACCAGGTAACAGCGATCTACCGGCCACGCCTTTTCATCGTCGAGGCGGGCAACAGCTTTGGCCTGTTTGGCGACTTCGCCGCGCGGCTCGGGCTGACGGTGCATCGCGTCAAGCTCGCACCCGGCGCCGAAGTCAGCCTCGCGCCTTTCGCCGACGCACACCGCCTGGTGGAAACGCCCAGCCAGGTGCAGACGCTGGATGCTGACGACCTGGACGAAGACCGCGACACGGCAGCGCAAGTCACCGATGCTGACGAGCAGCGCGACGTGCTCGGCGAGTTGGAGATCACCGCGCGGCTGATGATCACCGGTGGCGAAGATAAGGAAGAAGCCCGCATGACGCGCGCCGACCGTAGTCTGATCCGCCAGTGCATCCTCGATGCGGCCCAGCGCTGCGTGACGGAGAAGCGCACGGTGCTCACGCGCGACGTGCGCGATGCGCTGCGCGAACGCGCTCAAGACACAACCCTGCCCGAAGTACGCCGCGCCCGGCTGCTAGAGATGGCAGACGCCATGGACATGTTCTGCCAGGGTGTCGACGGCGAGATGTTCGACCGGCCCGGCACACCGTGGCCGGAGGCCGACATCACCATCGTGGATCTGGCAACCTTCGCCCGCGAGGGCTACAACGCCCAGCTCTCAATCGCCTATATCAGCCTCATCAACACGGTGAACAACATCGCCGAGCGCGATCAGTTCCTTGGCCGGCCGATCATCAACGTCACCGACGAGGGCCACATCATCACCAAGAACCCGCTGCTCGCACCCTACGTGGTCAAAATCACCAAGATGTGGCGCAAACTCGGCGCCTGGTACTGGTTGGCGACCCAGAACATCGACGATCTGCCCAAGGCCGCGGAGCCCATGCTCAACATGATCGAGTGGTGGATCTGCCTGTCGATGCCGCCCGATGAAGTCGAGAAGATCGCGCGCTTTCGCGAACTGAATCCGGCACAGAAGGCGCTGATGCTGTCCGCCCGCAAGGAGGCAGGCAAGTTCACCGAGGGCGTGATTCTGTCGAAGTCGATGGAAGTGCTGTTCCGCGCAGTGCCGCCGAGCCTCTATCTGGCGCTGGCCCAGACCGAGCCGGAAGAGAAGGCCGAGCGCTTCCAGTTGATGCAGCAGCACGGCATCGGCGAGCTGGATGCGGCCTTCAAGGTCGCCGAGAAGATCAACCGTGCTCGCGGCATCGAATCACTCGCGTTCGACACTCTGGCGTAACGGAGGTCCGATGATGCAACTGCCCAATTTCGCCCGATCGCGGACCTTCCTGCTACCCGCGTCGCTGGCAATGACCTTGGCGCTCGGCATCATCGCATGGAACGCGTTGCAGCCACGGACCGAAGCACCGGCCATGGCTCAACCGCTTCCCCGAATCGAGTTACCCCTTTTGTCCGTGCCATCCTCAACGCCTTCAGGTCCGCCGTGGCGCTACGGCGGACCCGATGCACGTTTCACGGCGATCGAATATGCCGACCTGGAATGCCCGTTCTGTAGGACCTATTTCACGGTGCTCAAGCGCTGGATCGACGGGCACCCGGAGGTGAACTGGCAGTGGCATCACCTGCCGCTGGCCATGCACGAACCGGCCGCCTCCGCCGAGGCCCGCCTGGTCGAATGCATTGGAGAAAGCGGCGGCGCCAACGCATTCTGGCAGGCCGTGGAGTGGGTCTATGCCCACACGCGCGGCGACGGGCAAGGCTTACCCAAAGGATTGCGCTATCCCAACCTCAAGCCCGAAGCGCAACAGTGTCTCGACAGCGACCGGCCCGATGCGGCGATACGCGCCCAGGCGGCCGAAGCGGAAAAGAACGGCATCGCGGCCACGCCGGCCCTGCAGCTGCGTGACCGTGAGACCGGCAAGACCCTCCTGTTGCACGGCCCCGTCGAAGGCGACGCCCTGTTATCGGCCCTCGATCTGCTTGCCGCAAGCGCCACCGCCGAACCGACATTGAAGGAAATGCCAGCCGACCCCGTCGGCGACATGCCCAGGTAGCCCTCGATCTTCAAGGCTACGGCACGGTTCTACCGCGCTGATCGAACCCGTTCGCTTCGCATCCTTGCCCGCGAACAGCCGCCACGCCTGTGGCGGCGGATGCCTGCTCTTCCACCGTTCCATCCCCGTCGTCCCTTGGAGGGTTTGCCCTCCCGGGGCAGGTGCCCTCCGATCTCATCCATTGGAGGTTAGCCATGTCTTTAACCGTCGCCGACTCCCGCCCGGAGTCGCTCACCCTGATCGCCGCCCAGCACGAGGACTGGATCATCCAGCAGGCCATTAACTTGCTGGAGAAACGCATTTTCAAGGCCGGTCCGTCACTGGGTAGTCCCACCGCCGTGCGCGACTATCTGCGTCTGAAACTGATCGAGGAGCCCAACGAAGTCTTCGCCGTCGTGTTCCTCGATAGCCAGCACCAGGTACTCGCCTACGAGCCGTTGTTCAAGGGTTCGGTCGACCAGACCTCGGTGTACCCGCGGGTTGTCGTCCAGCGTGCCTTGGCACTCAATGCCTCGGCGCTGATCTTGGCACACCAGCATCCTTCCGGGGTGATCGAGCCCTCGACCGCCGATCGCTCACTCACGGATCGGCTCAAAGCCGCCCTGGCCATGGTCGATATCCGGGTCGTGGATCACTTCATCGTCGGCAAAGGCAACCCCTTCTCCTTCGCTGAGGCCGGCCTGTTATAGCAGCGTCAGTTCACCGAGCTACCCCGGCATGCGCCGTTCGTCCCCACGGGAGCCCCCGGGCTCCCTTTCTTTCGCTTCCGTATGCGCAAAACCGGGACATCCCGGCTTCGGATTGTTTGTCGCTCCACGAGCGTCCTTGGATTCGACTACGACCTGCATCAACACCACGGAGGCGCTGCATGCTGTTCTCATCCCATGGTTTTCTTCCTGACTCTACTTCCTGGCAATCCACGGCTGCTGCAGTGGTTACGGGGTTGTGCATGGTCTTGTTCAGCCGGTTTGCAGTGGCCGACGTGTTGGTCGTCACGGACAGTCGTCATCCGCTCAAGACCATGGGCGGCGAACGTGTCATCGAACTGGACCTGCCGGACCGAATCGAGGCGGAATTGTCTGCCGGCCTATCGGCCGACCCAGGCCAGGCCGAGACAATCGTGCAGCAGCGATTGCACGATGGGAAAAAAGCGCTGCAGCGCCGGATTGGGCGTGCCTACCAGGATGTCGCCGATGCCTGGGGCCTGGGCATCGCCAAGATTCCCGCAGTGGTGGTCAATCGACGCTACGTGAT
>JARKPC010000291.1 GCA_029975435.1 Propionivibrio sp.
CGTCGGTCGTGGCCTTCCGGGGTGATCACCAGCGGCTTCCAGCGCGGCTTGATGAAGGCCGTGGGTGCATCGGCCGGCACCTTGCGCAGGTTGTCGGCGTTCATCTCACGCAGGGTCTGCACGGCTGCCAGCACGCCTTGCGCGGCCGGCGCGGCGCGCAGTTCCAGCACCTCCAGCAAGGCCGGCGTGTAACGGCGCAGGGTGGCGAAGTTCTCGCCGACCAGGTGTAGGTGGTCGAAGCCCTCCGGCCGGGCCAGCAGCTCGGCCTCGCTGACGCTCTCGGTGAATTCGTCCCAGGGAATCACCGCCTCGATGGCGGCGTACGGATCGCTGCCGTTTTCCTTTGCCTCCAGCAGAGCCTGGCCGATCTTCGAGTACAGGGGGTCGTCTCAGAAAACGGAAAATAAAGCACGCTAAGCGTGCGTGGAGGCTGGCACCCAGCGGTACAGCGTCGGAATGGACACGCCGAGGTTCTTGGCCACGTCCTTGGGCGGCACCCCGCTGGCCAGCAGCTTCTTGGCCGACTCGATCTTGCTGTCGGTCATCTTCGGCTTGCGGCCGCCTTTGCGGCCGAGCTGCTTGGCGACTTCCAGCCCGGCGCGGGTGCGCTCGACGGTCAGCTCGCGCTCCATTTCGGCAAGGCTCGCCATGACGTGGAAGAAGAACCGCCCGGATGGTGTGCCGGTGTCGATGGAGTCGGTGAGGCTCCTGAACTGGACACCGTGCTTGTGCAGATCGCCGACCAGATCGACCAGTTGCTTGACCGACCGGCCCAGCCGGTCGAGCTTCCAGACGACCAAAGTATCGCCTTCGCGCAGCATTTCGAGCGTCTTGGCCAAGCCAGGCCGGTCTGCCCGCGTGCCACTCACCTTGTCCTCGAAGACCTTTTTACATCCGGCCTTGCTCAAGGCTTCGCGTTGCAGCTCCAGGTTCTGATCCTGCGTCGAGACGCGCGCATAGCCAATCAACATGGCTTGTCTCGCGCCCGGTCGATGCGTTCCTGCATCGCCTGCATCACTTCTTCGTGGGTGTACGATCTGGCGTTGGCGTCGGTGGCTTGCCGCAGGGCTTCCTCAACCTCGCGCGTCATCCGCTCGTAATCCTCCGGCCACAGCGCTTGCTCCATGCGCAGCGACGCCTGACCCAGCAGGTGCAGCAGGCTGAACAGCCGCATGTCGTTGGTGGCGACGATGCGCTCCCGAATCTGCTCCTGAATAGCTTCGCTAGCCCGATGCGCTTGTGGTGTGGCAGTCCCCTCGTAGTCAGCGGGGAATTCCGCTTCCT
>JARKPC010000102.1 GCA_029975435.1 Propionivibrio sp.
TGGACTTGCCCCGGAAAAGTGGAGAGGTTTCCTGAGAATTGAAAGGAAACCGCGATGGGGAAGCAGCAGCGCCGTTTCACGGCGGATTTTGAAAAGGAAGCCGTTCGGCTGGCGACGAGCAGCGGGCGGACGCAACGGGAGGTGGCGCACGACCTCGGCATCGGCTTGTCGACGTTGGTGCGCTGGATCGGTCGCAGCCGTGACGCTGCGATGAACGCGCCGGTTCGCCCGCCCGCCGGCGAGGATATGGCGGCCGAGTTAAAGCGTCTGCGGCGCGAGAACGAGATCCTTCGCCAGGAACGCGAAATCCTCAAACGGGCCGCGGCTTTTTTCGCCAAGGAGGGAAGTCGATGAAGTTCCGCTTTATCGATCAGGCGAAGAACGAGTTCCCCGCATCCCGCCTTTGCCGCGTGCTCGGCGTCAGCCAGAGCGGCCATTTCGCCTGGAAAGCCAGACCGATCAGCACGCATCGCCGCCAAGATCAGGCCCTGTTGTCGCACATCCGCGCCGCCTATGCGTTGTCGAATGGAACCTACGGCAGCCCGCGCATGACGCGCGAGCTTCGGGACCTGGGCTGGGCGGTCGGGCGTCGACGCACGGCGCGGCTGATGCGCCTGAGTGGCCTGGCGGCGCGCCAGAAGCGGCGTTTCAAGCGGACAACCGACAGCCAGCACGCCTTTCCCGTCGCCCCCAATATCCTGGCTCAGGACTTCGCCACGACGGACCCCAATCAGAAGTGGGGCGCCGACATCTCCTATGTCTGGACCCGTGAAGGCTGGTTGTATCTGGCGGTCGTCGTCGATCTGTTTGCCCGGCGCGTCGTCGGCTGGGCTGTCAGCGACCGTCTGCACCGCGAACTGGCGCTCAAAGCTCTGCGCAAGGCCATCGTCATGCGGCGACCGCCCCCCGGACTGATCCATCATTCGGATAGGGGAGCCCAATATTGTTCGATGGACTACCAAGCGGAACTACGTCAGGCCGGCATAACCATCTCAATGTCGGGAAAGGGAAATTGCTACGACAACGCCATGGTCGAGACGTTCTTCAAGACCCTGAAGTCAGAGCTGATCTGGCGCACCGTCTTCCTGACCCGCCAGGACGCGACCGCCGCCATTGCCCGCTATATCGATGGCTTCTACAATCCGATCCGGCGTCACTCGGCGCTCGGCTATAGAAGCCCAGCTCAGTTCGAGAGAGCCGCAAACTGAAGACCGTTTGCCTCTCCACTAAAACGGGGCAAGTCCAC
>JARKPC010000292.1 GCA_029975435.1 Propionivibrio sp.
TCCGCCACGCCGATGCCTCAGTTGACCGATGAGCACGCCCAGGTCATCGACGCCATCGAGGCCGGCAACGCCGACCTGGCTGCCCAGCGCATGGAACAGCACCTGCGCGCCCTGCTCACCTCTCTGCCCCTGATCGCCGAGCGCTACCCGGAACATTTCGTCGCCGAGTAGCCCCTTCCTGGCCGTTCGCAAGCACGTTCCTGCCCGTCGTTGTGGTTGGCATGCAGCCACGAGGGGCCATTGCGCCAATCTTTGCACATCCGATTCACCGGGCATATAATTGTTTGGTCGAGTGGCCTGACCAATTGTGTCACAAAACCGACTTCATAACATTTTCAGGAGAGCAAGCATGAGAAAAGCAACCGCCCTATTCAGCCTGTGCGCGGCCAGCGCATTGTTGTTCGCTCCACACCTCGTCCTCGGCGCGACGAAAGCCGCGGGAACAGCGCATCCAGCCTATGTCGAACTGAAGGCCGCGAACTTCCAGAAGGAAGTCGACGGCAAGAGAGTCGACCTCTATACGATCAAGAACAAGAAAGGCATGGTCGTCAAGATCACCAACTACGGCGCCCGCGTCGAGCAGATCCTGGTGCCGGATCGCAACGGCAAACTCGGCGACATCGCGCAAGGCTATGAAACCATCGACCAGGTGATGGGTGGCCAGGGCTCGATGGGCGCCTTCATCGGCCGCTATGCCAACCGTATCGCCAACGGCGCCTTCAAGCTCGACGGCGTCGAGTACAAGCTGGCCATCAACGACCTGTCCACACCGCCCGCCCCGCCGCGCCAGAACACTCTCCACGGGGGCAAGAAAGGCTCGCGGTTCATCGTCTTCGATGCCAAGCAGCTTTCCGACAGCGCCGTGCAGATGACGATCCTGTTCAAGGATGGCGAGGAAGGCTTCCCGGGCGACCTGCCGGTCAAGGTCGTATATTCCGTGACCGACAACAATGAGTTCGTGATCAGCTACGACGCCGTGGCCACCAACAAGAAGACGGTGGCCAATTTCACCGGGCACACGTTCTTCAATCTCTCCGGCAATCTGGGTTCGTCGATCGAGGATCACATCCTCACCGTCCCGGCCGACAAGGTGCTGGAAGTCTCACCGGCTCTGGTTCCCAACGGCAATTTCCGCGACGTCACCGGCACCCCGATGGATTTCCGCAAGCCCAAGGCCCTCGGCAAGGACATCAAGGCCGACTACGACCTGCTCAAGGCCGGCAACGGTTACGACAATCACTTTGTCCTGAGCATGAAGCAGCCGGACAGTCTGGCGTTCAACGCACGCATCATGGATCCGAAGTCCGGTCGCATCATGGAAGTCTGGTCGACCGAACCCGGGATCCAGGTCTACTCCGGTAATTTCCTGGAAGGCAAGGCACCGCGTGACGTCGGCAAGGGATCGACCGTCTACCAGTTCCGCAGCGGATTCTGTCTTGAACCGTCGCGCTTCCCGGATTCGCCCAACCATTCCGGGTTCCCGACCACCGAAATCAATCCCGGCGAATGGTACAGCGGCAAGATCGTGTACAAATTCTCCACCGACAAGAGCATGAAGAAATAAGCGACACCCGTTGCCGCCGAATGCAGAAAGGGGCATTGCGCCCCTTTCTGCTTTTCCGGGTGGCCATGCGAGCGTCAGTGGTTGAGATCTTCCTGCCCGGCGTCGATATTGAGCTCCGGGTTCACGATCTTGAGCAATTCAAGATACATATTCTTGAGGCTGTAGAGGACCATCAAACCGCCGGTAATCGGCATACAGGCATACAACCATTTCTTCGACATGGCAAACGCCGTGGTCTGCTCCTCCGTCTTGAGAAGGAGGTCCAGCGCATACCAGAAGAACACGGCAATGAACACCAGCGAGAAGCATTCGACGATCAGCCGGTAGCCGAAGCGCGCGCGTACGCTCTTGAGGTGTTTGGAAATCCAGTCGCCGACGCTGAAATGACTGTGCGTTACCCAGACGGCCGCCGCACCGTAGAAAATCAGCGCGCCGTAGAGCAATTCGAGAATTTCATCGAACCAGTGCATCGACATGATCGGCACGAAGCGCACGAAGATGTTGAGCGAAAGGATCACCGTTATGGCGATGAACAGCGCGATGCAAATCCATTTCAGGACGGCGACCAGTGTCCGGTCGATATGATTCAGGAGCGCAAAAACAGTTTTTTTCATGGCATCAATCCCATCCTGTCGGTCACGAAGCCGGACCCATGACGTAATTCGGCAACCACAAGGCGATCCCGGGAACGAAAGCGCAGAGAATGGTGACCGCCAGAATGGCCAGCAGGTAAGGCAGACATTCGAGCGCCAGATTCCAGATACCGACCCGGGCGAAGCTTTCGACGGCGAAAAGGCACATGCCGACCGGAGGCGTCAGGTTGCCGATCATGATCAACAGGGTCATGACGACACCGAAGTTCACCATGTCGATGCCGAACATCGGGCAGATCTTCATGAAGATCGGCAACGTGATCAGGAAGATCGCGTTCCCGTCCAAGAACATACCGAGCACCAGGATGATGCCGATCACGATCCACAGGAACGCCGCGGCCGATGCTCCGATTGCGGAGAGCTGCATGATCAGCGCGTCAGGAATGCGTTCGAAAATGGTGAACCAGCCAAAGAAATTGGCCGTGGCAATGATGAACATCAGGCCGCACGTCTGTTTCAACGACACGAACATGATGTTCGGGAGATCGCTCCATTTCAGGTCTCGGTAATAGAAACCGAGCGCCAGCGCGTACAGCGTGGCGACGACCGCCGCTTCGGTCGGCGTGAAGAATCCTGTGGTGATGCCGCCGATGATGATGAACGGCGCCAGCAACGGCCAGAAGGCTTCCTTGAAGCTCTGCAGGATTTCTCCGAGATTCGCCCTGTTGTCTCGCGGCAAATTGCGCGGCCGCGCCATCAACCAGATGGCAATCATCATCGCCAGGCCCATGACCACCCCCGGAACCGCGCCGGCCAGGAACAGCCTCGCCACCGATACGGTGGTGATGGCGCCATAGAGAACGAAGGGAATCGACGGCGGAATGACCGGGCCGATCGTCGACGCGCCGGCCACGATGGCTGCGGAGATCGTCGGTTTGTAGCCGGCATCGACCATCGCGCGATGCTGGATCTGTCCGAGTCCCGCGGCGTCCGCGACGGCGGAACCGGACATGCCGGAGAAGATCATCGACGAGATCACGCTCACCTGCCCCAAGCCGCCGTTGAAATGACCGACCAGTGCCCGGGCGAAGCGGAAGATGCGTTGCGTCGTGCCGCCGACGTTCATCAGGTTGCCGGCGAGGATGAAGAACGGAATGGCCAACAGGGTGAAGCCGGTCGTCCCGAAGTACATGCGCTGCGGCAGCATGGCGAGGAAGCTCGTCTGCCCCTGGGCGACAAAGAAAGCGACAGCGGTAAAGCCGATGGCGACGGCGATCGGCACATCGATCATCAGCAGGATCAACAACACGGAAAAAATGGCTAGCGTCAGCATGAAAGAACCTCAAGAGGAGAGACCCGACCGGCGTCAGTCCGGGCAGCCCGCTTCGCTGCAGGCATGAAAAAGGCGGGACACCGAACCGATGCCCCGCCGTGTCTCATAGCCCGATCACTTTCCGGCCTTTTCCACCATGTCCATGAAGCGCTTGAAGTTGTCCGCTCCGACACGGGTCTTCACCTTCTCCCACGCCGGGCCCATGGCAGCCTTCCACGGCCCGAGGTCCGGACGCGCGACGACGATGCCCTTGTTGGTTTCCAGATCCTTCAACTGCGTCGCCTCGTTGTCCCGCAGCAGCTTGCGCGCCTGCTTCGCCGCCGCGGCCGATTCCTCGGCGACAATCCTCTGCTGCTCCGGCGTCAGCTTGTCCCAGCTCTTCTTATTCACCACGTGGACCATCGAGCTGTAGGTGTAGTTGAGGATCGACATGTACTTCTGTGTTTCGTACAGTTTCAGGTCGTAGATCGTGCCGATCGGGTTTTCCTGTCCATCGACCACGCCCTGCTTCATCGCCATGACCAGTTCGGCGAACGCGATGGTCTGCGCATTTCCGCCCGCGGCTTCAACGAACGCCTGATAGGCGAACGCCGGCGGGGTGCGGATCTTCATGCCCTTCATATCGGCGGGGGTAATGATCGGCTTCTTCGAGTTCGTCAGCTGGCGGAAACCCCATTCCCAGTCGGACAGATGCACGAGATTCTTCTTCAGCAGCTCCGGTTCGGCCCAGGCCTTGAAGTCGCCATCGATGATCTTGTCGGCCATCGCGTAGTCCTTGAATGCGAAGGGCGTGCTGATCACGTCATAGAACGGCAGATGCTTGGCCAACTGATCCTGGCCGGACAGGCTCATATCGACGGCACCGAGAAGCACCTGTTCGAGGACTTCGGGAGGCGATCCCAGAACGTTGTTGCCGTACAGGGCGATCTTCACCTCGCCGTTGGTACGCTTTTCCACGTTTGCCTTGAAAACCTTGGCGGCGATACCGCAGGGGTGCGTATCCGAGGCAAAATGCCCCAGTTTCAGTTCGACGGCTGCCTGGGCGCCGGTTGCCCCCAGGGCGATCAGTATTGCAAGTGCTATCTTCTTCATGGTGCTTCCTCCTCTGACTGTTGAATTGTTCCGGCTAGGCGATGGATCCCCCCGTGATCGCGGCTGACTGGAATTTCTGGCCAGACAGCCTTACCATCAGGCCACTAACAAAAGTGTACGGCTTGCGCTGACCATGTCAAGGCTTTTTGGAACAATATTCCATTTTTGCACACAGCATGTCCATTGGAACGCAAGATGACGGCAAGGCCGTTTGGCCAAAGGGCTGCAAAAACCCATCGACCATCAGTGTTCAGTACTCGCGCAGGAGGATGCGGTCGCGGCCAGCGTGTTTGACTTCGTACATCAAGCCGTCGGCCTCTCTGAGCACCACATCGAAATCCTGCGGGGTTACGCGATAGCTCGCCACACCGATGCTGAACGTTACCGGCCACCCTTCCGCCTGCATCGCATCGAGCAGGACTCGGCGCAACTTCTCCATATAGGCACAAACCGCATCCGCCTTCATATCGGGCAGCAGCAAGGCGAACTCGTCTCCACCCAACCTGCCCGGCACGTCGCTGATGCGGACATGGTCGCGCATCGCGGTGGCGACGACCTTCAGCAGCCGGTCACCGGCCTCGTGACCGAGTGTGTCGTTCACCTCCTTGAAGCGGTCGAGGTCGATGAAAACCGCGGCAAACGGCACGCCCTGGCGCTGAGCCTGGGCGAAAGCCTGGCGACCCCGTTCGTAAAACTCGCGCCGATTGGGCAGCAGTGTCAGCGCATCCTCGCGGGCCAGTCGCGATTCACGCAGCAGGATGAGACGTATCGCGCCGACCAAGCTGGCGCCGCCGACAAAGATCCCGAGCCGAACAGCGGTATTGAACAGCATGGGCAGGATGAGCGATTGCTCCTTCGCGAGCATGTGGTCGGCGATCAGCCATTCCACAGCCGCCAGTATTGCCATGGCGTAGCCGAAGCGCGTTCCAAGAAGCCAGCTGGCCGCCAATACCGGGACGATGAAGAAAGCGTGGAACTCGTAAGCCAGCCCGGTCGACACGTGGATGTAGCCGACGACCGTAACCAGGAGCGCGCAAGCAATCAGGGTTATCCCCCGACCGAACCAGCCGGGTTGCCACAGGAAGGCATCCTGGACTTTCATCGCGGAGCTTCTCCTGCGTTGAGTGTGGCGGTGCTGCGCCGGAACGTGAAGAGGCGTTCCATGAGATTGACCAGATCGCCAGCCGGCAAGATGGGTGATCGCAAGCGAAGCCTGATGACCGCGACAGCAAGCACCGAGGCGACCAACAATGGCCATGAGGCGGCAATCACGACGCCCGTCGAGGCGAGCAGCATACGTTCGCCCAAAGCCCACCAGGCCGGCAAGAGACCGAGGAGGACCAGAACCGACCATGGCAGCACCAAGCCGCGGCGGCCGCCGTGAGCGGACTCGACCGAGAGCAGAAATAGCAACCGCGCCATCAAGAGAGCGGTACCCAGTGCGCCGAGCGGAAGCAGCCAAGGCAAGATCTCTCCCCAAGGCGCAGCGATCCCCGCCAGAGCGGCTTTGAGTTCCAGTTTGGCCGCCATGCCGCTGGTGAAGGGCGCCCCGGCCAGGGCCAGGGCTGGCAGGCACTGCCCCGCCAGCACCCAGGACCGTCCTCCGTAGGCCTTGGCCACCCCCACCCCCAGAAACAGGGCGCTCTTGGCCAGGGCGTGGTGGACGGCATAGAGAGTCACGGCTGGCAGCAACAGGGGCCAGTGTTGCGGCGCCACGAGTCCGGCCCCCACAGCGAGTGTCATATAGCCCATCTGGCTCACGCTGGAGTACGCCAACAGCACCTTGGCATCGCGCTGCATGATTCCCGCTGCCGCGGCGAGGAAAGCGGCCGCGAGGCCGGCCACCATTAAGTTCGCCCCCACCTCCGGGGCTGCCTGCCCGAGGGGCAGGAAGCGCAGCCAGCCGAGAAGACCGGCCTTGAGCATCACGCCGGAAAGCACCGCACTCGCCGGCACGGGCGCTACCGGATGTGCGAGCGGCAGCCACATGTGCAAAAGCGGCAGACCAACCTTGACGCCAAAACCAACCGTCGTGAGCCAGATCGCCGGTGCCGGGACGGGTGCGGCAGCCAGTCCAGCCACATAGTGACTGCCGGCCCCATGCACCAGCATAAGCAGCCCCATCACCAAAGCGGTCTCCCCCATGACCGCCATGATGAGATAGATCCGGCCCGCCCGGCGTGCTTCATCCGAGCGCGTGTGAATGACCAGTCCATAAGCAGCGAAGGTCATCAGGGCAAACAACAAATAGAATGACGCCGCGTCGGCGGCCAGGCAAAGCCCCAGATTTCCTGCCTGCGTGACCAGAAAAAAAGCCCAGAAGCTGCGGTACCGCTCATCCGCGGCGAGATAGAAGTGCGCATAGAAGCCGGAAATCAGCCAGACCACGCCAGTGAAACCCAGAAAGACTCGTCCCGTTTCGTCGAGAGCATAGCGGCTGCCCAGCAACAGCCAAGGCACGTCGAGTGTCAGCCCCGCAGGCGCCCCCAGCGCCAGCAGCAGCGCGGGCAGCGGCGCCAACGGCGCGATAGCGAGACCAAGACGAGACCCGCTTGGCGGCAGGATCAGCACTGTCGCCAGGACCAGCGGCAGAAGGAAAACCAGGATCATCAGGGTTTCCATTGCAGATATTCCCGGTCGGTGATCAGATGGGCCCAGGCCAAGGGGCTGGAAGCGGAAGCCGCGAACATGCCACTCAGCACAACGACCATCGCGGTCGCGAGCGGCGGCAGCAGCAGCAACGCCGACGTCTCACGCCAACCGCGCGCGGCGATGTGCTCCTCCGGCCAGGAAGCCGGCCCGGGCCGGAACCAGGCCCGATACAGGACGGGCAGGAAGTAGGCCGCATTGAGCACGCTCGATGCCGCCAGCACCGCCAGCACCCAGGGCATGCCGGCTTCGAGTGCTCCAAGTCCCAGATACCACTTGCTGATGAAACCGGCCAAGGTAGGAACACCGACCATGCCGAAGGCGCCAATGGAAAACGCCAGCGTGGTCAGTGGCATCCGCCGCCCCGCGCCATCCATTTCACTCACCTTGTGGACGCCCAGCGTCTCGGCGTAATTCCCGGCGCAAAAAAACAGCGTGATCTTCATGATGCCCTGAGGCACCAGATGCACCAGGCCGCCGATGGTGCCGATGGGGCCGAACAGCGCAACGCCGAGCGCGATATAGGAGACCTGGCTCACCGTGGAATAGGCCAGCCGTTTTTTCAGGTCGTCCTGGAACAGCGCGCGGACGCTTCCCCAGACGATGGTTGCCGAAGCCAGGATCGCCAGGGGCAAGAGCAGGTTGAGCGACTGCGCGAACTCGACCCCATATACCTCGTACACGATGCGCACAATGCCGAAGGCACCTGCCTTCACCACCGCAACCGCGTGCAGCAGCGCAGAAACCGGGGCCGGCGCCACCATCGCCTGCGGCAGCCAGCCATGCAGCGGCACCAGCGCTGCCTTGACGCCGACGCCGGCGATCAGCAGCAGGAAGATGATCTTCAACTGCAGCGGGTACTCGGCACCGAGCGTGGCGGCGATGCCGCCATGGGCGAATTCGGTATGGCCGAGCAAGTGATGCAACCAGACGATGCCAGACAGCAGGACGGTGCCACCTGTCAGGGTATAGGCGAGGTAGATCGTACCCCCGCGCATCGCCTTGTCGTTGCCGCGATGCACCACCAGCGGGTAGGTGGAGAGCGTCAACAGTTCGTAGAAGATAAAGAAGGTAAACAGGTTCGACGCCATGGCGATCCCCATGGTGGCTGTGACGCACAGGCTGAAGAATCCGAAGAAGCGCGAGCGATACGGCGACTTCTCGAGATAGCCGATCGCGTAGAGCGTGGTGAACAGCCAGAGGATGGCTGACAGGGTGACGAACAGGAGGCCCAAGGCGTCGGCCTTGAGAGCGAGGTCAAGGCTGGGCAGCACCTCGTACCGAACAGCGTATTTCTCTCCCCCACGGACTCCGGCCAGCAACAGGAACACAAGCCCCAGTTTGGTGATGGCCCCGAACAGGTTGAGTGTGGTGCGCGCAGTGATCCAGGATTCCGGCAAGGCGAAGATCACGAACCCGGGGAGCAGTGACGAAGCCAGCACGGCAAGAGGCAGCAACTCGTTCGCCGTCATGCGCCACCCCCCAACATGTGCATCAACTCTACGCCACGCAGGCCGAGCAGCACGCTCGCGGCCCCCAGGAGGAAGGCCATCCACTCCAGCGAACGCGGCACCGTGACCGCCGTTCCACCCGTGGGCGCATGCAGGAAGGCAAAACGCAGGACGCGAAACACGTACACGGCCGCCAGCAGGCCGCCCGCCAGCGCGACGATGGCGATGATCCAGTACCCCTGCGCCAGAGCCGCCTCGATGATCTGCCACTTGGCGAGGAAGCCCGACGAGGGCGGCAGGCCCATCAAGGTCATGCCGGAGAGTCCAAAGGCGAACAGCGTCACCGGCAGGCGCTCGACGGCACCGGCGAGTCCGGCGACGGTATCCTGCCCTGAGGTCTTGATCAGCACCCCGGCCGCGGCGAACATGCCTGCTTTGGCCAGTCCGTGAGCAAACACTTGCATCACGCCGGCCTTGAGCGCGGCCGGGTTCGTAAGCAGCGGGAAGATAAGGAACAGGTAGCCCAGCTGCGCCACAGTCGAATAAGCGATCAGGCGCCGAGCTTGACGGCGCTGATGGCCTGCCACGAGCCCCAGAAGATCGCCGCCGCGCCGAGCAGCGCCATCCCCCAGGCAAAGGTGGGCAACAGTGCATGCAACGGCCCCAGCCACAGTCGCAGTATCAGATAGAAGGAAGCCTTCACTACCAAGGCCGACAACAGCGCGGAAACCGGCGCGGGCGCCCCGCCATGCGCTGGCGGCAACCAGAAGTGAAAGGGAAACAGCGCCGTCTTGAGCATCAGACCGGCCACCATCAAGATGCCCGCAACCCAGACCAGACGCGGCGCTTCCATCGTCACCAACGGCAGCAGGGTAGCGATCGACACTGTTCCGTAGGTGCCGTATATCAAGGCCACGCCGAGCAGATAGGCGCCCGAACCGCACAGCGTGGCGAAGAGATAGCGCAAGGCGGCCGCCACCTGCGGCGCGCCGCCGCCCGCCGCGACCAAGGCCACGGCGGCCAGCCCCACCAGTTCGAGGGTCACGTAAATGTTGAACAGGTCGGCGGAGACGAAGAGCGCATTCAGGCCGGCGACCAGGAACCCGGCCAGCGGCCAGAACCATGTACCGGCCGGATCATCCGCCTTGAAATAGTTCTTGGCGTAGATCGCCAGCGGCAAGGCGACGCACTGCGCGAGCAAGAGCATCGCCGCCGACAGACCATCAACTGCGAGGTCGATGCCCAGGGGGGCGCCCCAGCCGCCGACGGCGTGCGACACGGTCACGCCGTCGCCGATTTCTCGCGCCAGTTGGAAAGCCAGCCAGACCTGCAGCACCAATCCGGCAATTGCCGTCCAGGCGCCTCGGCCGGGCCCGCGCACGAACGCGAGCGTCGCCCATCCGAGCGGCAACAGGACCAGCCAGACAATGGGATCAACCATCCACATCCTCCGGCAGTTCAAGCCGACCGGTCAGCGCATGGAGTCTCCGCGTCAATGCCAGCGCGAGCGCCGTGGCGGCGACAGCGACAACGATCCCGGTCAACACCATCGCCTGCGGCACCGGGTCTGGCTCGCCGTTCCTCTGCGCCAGCCCCACAAGCACGAGAAAGGCGCCACTGCCCATCACGTTGAAGGCGAGAATGCGGCGCAACAGGTTTCCAATCAGCGCCACGCCGGCCACGCCCAGCGCAAACAGGGCAACGCCGGTCAACGCCAACAGCAACCCGCTCGTCATGTCGTCTCCTGGTCGCGCGATAGAAAGAGAAACAGACCGGCGAGGATCAGCGCCAGAGAGATCATCAGCCCGCCTTCGATCAGCAGGATCAGCCCGCCCGCTGCCTCAGGGGGGTATTGGAGAAGAAAGCCTTGCGTCAGCAACACGGCCGCAACGGTCAAGAACACCGCGAAGCCGGCGGCGAGGCCGAGGCGCAACCCCAGCCCGGGCGTGCCCCAGCCCGGCAACAGGCCAACGAGATGCAGCAATACGGCGGCCGCGGCGAGCACTGCGCCGGCCTGGAAGGCGCCGCCGGGCCGGAACGCACCGGCCCAGAGCAGATACACCGCCACGACGATCATCAACGGTGCGGCCAACTGCGCCAGAG
This sequence comes from Propionivibrio sp., assembly GCA_029975435.1. Lineage (GTDB taxonomy): Bacteria > Pseudomonadota > Gammaproteobacteria > Burkholderiales > Rhodocyclaceae > Propionivibrio. The sequence goes on from JARKPC010000292.1 coordinate 10,786, forward strand.
TTTGCAACACCGGATGGGCCTTGCCTGGAGATGCGCCGCGCACGTCGCCAGCCACCGCGAGAATCGCCAGCAAGGCAAGCAGGAGTACGGCGATTTCGAGCAGGGTGTCGTAGCCGCGATAGTTGAGCAGGACCGCGGTGACCGGGTGACTGACGCCGCTTCGAGCCAGATGCGCGCCCACCGGAACGCGCAGATCGACGGCGGCAGGCCCTAGGTCGAACATCGAACTGGCGAGAACGCCGACGAAGCCCAAGGCGAACGTGATCACGACTATCCGTTTCATGACTGATCCTGCCGCCGTCGAAGCGCACCATATGCGTCGAGGAGCAATGCGCCGGTCAGGCCGGCGCCAATCGCCGCTTCAGCCAGCCCGATATCCGGCGCCGCCAAGCGGGCCCAAGCCAGCGCCATCAGCAGCCCGAAGGCGATGAAAAGGACGATGGCCTGGTCCAGCCGGGCCGTCGTCAGCGTGCGCCAGCCGCTCCACAGCAGAGCCAGAGCGAGCAGCAGATCGAAAGCGAGCGTCACGGTTCCCCCTTGCGCCACGGCTGGATGCCTAGCGCACGGGCGCGGCGCGCGATGGCGAACCCCACACCAGCGCTCGCCGCCAGTACCAGCGGCCAGACGAGAAGAAGTTTCAACGCCGTCACCAAGCTTTCGGCCTGCAGGGAGAGACCCATTAACACGCAGCCCAGGCCGAGGTTGTCCGCCTTGGCCAGCGCATGCAAGCGGCTGTAGACATCGGGAAACCGCAGCAAACCCACCGTGCCGGCAAGAAAAAAGAACGCACCGGCGAGCAGCAGGACCATTGCCAGCCAGTCAAGCACGGTCGTCCTCCTCTGTACGCCACGCGCGCTTGGCAAACGCAATGCCACCAATGGCAGCCAGCAGCGCCAACACCAGCGCGACATCGATCAGCGGGGTCCCGCCCCCGGCGGCTGCCAACAGCACCAGAACCGCCGCGCCGGTAGTGCCGAACAGCAACGCCATCAGCATGCGGTCGGCCGGCGTCGGCCCGCGTGCGGCAGCGACCAGCGCGACCACCAGATTGCCCAGCAGGAACAGCGCGATGGACAACGCGAACGTATTCATCATGGCTGCTTCCCGAAAAGCGTTGTAATGGCTGCCTCCAGCGCGCGCACTTCAGCCTCTATCGGCAAGCGGTCGTCGAGCACATGCAGGCGCAAGCCGGTTTCGTGCAGATCGACCCCCAGCGTCCCCGGCATCAGGCTGAGCGCGTTTACCATCAGCACACGAGCCCCGCCCGGAGGAAGCGTTACTGCGAGTTCGATCAGGGCCGGTTGCAAGGAAGTGCGTCCGCGCAATGCCATGTGCGCCACCTGAACGCCGCCGCGAATCGAGTTCCACAAGAAATAGCACAGAAAGCCTGGCAGCCCGGCCAGGCGTATGGGCTTTGGCGCAGGAAACCACAACCGCGTGCTCGCCCACATCGCGGCAGCGGTGGCGACGACGCAAAGCGGCCAGCCATCGGTTCTGCCTTCGGCGAGTATCCACCAGAGGCCGGCGAACAGCAGCGCGCGCAGAGCGAAGATGCGGATCATCGACCCCATCCTCCTGCACCACCATTCCGTTCGGTCGCCGGGTAACGACCGCTATCCGGCGCGTATGCGTCAGCAGACATCAGCAGCAAGAGTGCAAATTCACCGAATACACCGCGCATCATTTCTCCCGAACCCGTTGCCATCGTATCCGACTATCCCGCTGTTTATCGCGGCGCCACTCGCACGGCGCCGACCATCATGAGGCTGCCTTGCGTCGCCAGAACAGCTTTTCCGCCTCAACCGCGAACAGCACCAACACGCCAGCCAGGATGACGCGCAGCCAGGTTTCGGCATCGAGATGATCGGTGCCGAACAGCGCCTGCTTGAATGGCAGGTGCGTCATGGCCAGTTGCAGCGCGATCAGCACCGCGGTGGCCTTCAGCGCAATCGCGTTACCGAGCAACCCCTCTCTTGAAAGCACCGACCCCTTCAGGTGGCGGCAATTGAAGAGATAGACGATCTGCCCCATGACCAGCGTATTCACGGCAGCCGTGCGCGCAAATTCGAGTTCCATGCCGCGCTCGAGTTCCCAGAGGAACATGCCGAAGGATGTGGCCACCAGCAGCACCGTAACGAAACCGATGCGCCAGAACATGAAACCGTTCACCAAAGGCTCTCTCGGGTCGCGTGGCGGGCGCGCCATCAGCCCCGGTTCGGGGCGCTCGAAGGCGATGGCGAGCGAGAGCGTCACGGCCGTGACCATGTTGACCCACAGGATCTGCACCGGCGTGATCGGCAGGGTCATGTCCAGCAAGACGGCGATCAGCACCATTGAGGCCTGGCCGACGCTGGTCGGCAGCACATAGACGACGGCCTTGCGCAGGTTGTCGTACACCGCGCGGCCTTCCTCGACGGCGGCGGCAATGGAGGCGAAGTTGTCGTCGGCGAGCACCATTTCGGCCGCCTCCTTGGCGGCCTCCGTCCCCTTGTGCCCCATCGCCACGCCAACGTCGGCGCGCTTCAGCGCCGGTGCGTCGTTCACGCCGTCGCCGGTCATCGACGCCACCTCGCCGTTGGCCTGCATGGCTTCGACGAGGCGCAGCTTGTGTTCAGGGCTGGCCCGGGCGAACACATCGACTTCGCGTACGGCCTGTCGGAGAGCCGCTGCGTCCAGAGCTTCAATCTCGGCGCCGGTCAGCGCCCGACCGCCCGACACCTGCATACCCATCGAACGGGCGATGGCGGCGGCCGTCACAGCATGGTCGCCGGTGATCATCTTCACGCGGATGCCCGCCGAGTGGCAGACGGCGACGGCGCGTATCGCCTCCTCGCGTGGCGGGTCCATGATGCCGGCCAGCGCCAGCAGCGTCAGGCCGCCCTCGACATCGGCAAAGGCGAGTTCGCGCTTGCCCTTGTCCATCGGCACCATGGCCAGCGCCAACACGCGGAAACCTTGTGCCGCCAGATCATCGATCCGCGCATGCCAGAAATTCGGGTCGATGGGCCTGTCCTCACCCCCCGCCCGGTGCCGCGCACACATCCCGATCACGCGCTCGGGCGCGCCCTTGACGAAGGCGAAGGCGTGGCCCGCGTGGTCGTGGTGCAGCGTCGCCATGAAGCGGTGCTCGGACTCGAACGGGATGACGTCGATGCGCGGCAGCGCCTCGGCCTCGAAACGCGCATCCAGCCCCAGCTTCAGCGCCAGCGTGAGCAGGGCTCCTTCGGTCGGATCGCCTTCGAGTTTCCATTCTCCGTTCGCCTCTCGCAGGGTGGCGTCGTTGCACAGCAGCGCGGCACGCGCGACGTCGATCAGTCTCACCGGATCGACTTCGCGCCCATCCACCGTGAAGCCGCCATGCGGCGCATAGCCGACGCCGGAAACATCGACGATCGCGTCCGCGGTCGCGAGCCGCAGCACGGTCATTTCGTTCTTCGTCAGCGTGCCAGTCTTGTCTGAGCAAATGGTGGTGACGGCACCCAGAGTCTCCACGGCGGGCATGCGGCGGATGATGGCGTTGCGACCGGCCATGCGTTGCACGCCGATGGCCAGCGTAATTGTCATAATCGCGGGCAACCCCTCCGGGATTGCGGCCACGGCGAGACCCACGGCAGCGAGGAACATCTCGCCGACTGGCTGGCCATGCACGAGCGTGCCGAAAGCCAGCGTGAAGCCGGCCAGCACCAGAATAGCGGCGGTGAGCCAACGGCCAAACTGCGCCATCTGCCGGGTGAGCGGCGTCTCGACGGCATCGACTTCCGACAGCATGCGGCCAATACGGCCGATCTCCGTCGCATCCCCCGTGGCAACCACCACGCCACGTCCTTGGCCGAAGACAACCAACGTGCCGGAATAGGCCATGCAGGTGCGATCGCCGATCGGCGCATCCTCGGCAACCGGATCAGAAGATTTCTCGACCGGCTCGGACTCACCGGTCAACGTAGCTTCCTCGATGCGCAGGCTGCGCGTCTCGATCAGTCGCAGGTCAGCCGGCACCTTGTCACCGGAAGCGAGCAGCACGACATCGCCGGGCACGAGTTCGACCGCGTCGATTTCCTGGCGACGGCCATCTCGCAGCACGGCGGCATGCAGCGAAAGCATGTTGCGGATAGCCTCTAGCGACTTCTCCGCCTTGCCTTCCTGGACAAAACCGATCAGCGAGTTGATGAACACCACGCCGAAGATGACGCTGGTATCAACCCAATGGCCAAGGGCGGCGGTAACCCCTGCCGCACCGAGCAGCACGTAGATCAGGACGTTGTGGAACTGCAGCAGGAAACGCAGCAGCGGACCGCGCCGCTTGGGTGGGGTCAGCCGATTGGAGCCGTGCACCGCCAAACGTTGCGCGGCTTCGGCGGAGTTCAGACCGGTGTCACCCGTCTGTTGTTCAGCCAGGACGGTGTCGGGACTCAGGGCATGCCAGTTCTCGTGGGTCATCATGGCTCTCCAAGAAAAAGCAATTCAATGAAACCGCGACACCGCACCTCTCACCCGGCAGGCGCAGATTTGTTGCAAGACCGAGGACCACGTTCATCGACGCACATGGGCGTTGTCTTGCACCATAACGTGATGAAATCCCGGCCATCGAATCAACCATCTGCCCGAACGCAACGTACCGACTACTCCCGTGACTTAGTGGTCTCACCCCTTCAAGGATAGTCAATCTCAACCCATGCGGCCAGCAGCTCAATCGCGAGCGTGTTCCGTGCAGCGCCCGCGTGCGTGCCGCCCCGCGAAGGGGGATTGTCCGGATTGGGAAAAGGCGGCGGCCGGGGCAGCGATCAGGCTTTCTCGAACAGCGCGATCGATTCGACGTGAGACGTATTGGGGAACATGTTCACTACCCCGGCACCGAGCAGACGGTAATTCTTCTGGTGCACAAGAATCGCCGCGTCGCGCGCCAGCGTCGCCGGATTGCAGGAAACGTAGACGATCCGGCGCGGACCATCCTCGTCGCCAATCGCCTTGACCAGCTCGACAGCGCCTTCTCGCGGCGGGTCGATGAGCATCTTGTCGAAACGCCCCAAGGCGGCGAGCGTTTCCTGCGTCGCCTCGAAAAGATTGGCCACACCGTACTCGACCAGCGCCTCCAGTCCGTTGGCGGCGGCATTCTCGCCGGCCCGGCGCACGAGTTCCGCGCTGCCTTCGACCCCCACGACCTGCGCGCCGGATCGGGCAATCGGCAACGTGAAATTACCCAGACCGCAGAACATGTCGGCGATTCGCTCACCCTTGCGCGGATCGAGCAGGGTCATCGCTCGACGCACCAGCACACGATTGATCGCGTGATTGACTTGCGTGAACTCCGTCGGCGAGAAGTAGTGCTCGATGTCGTAGTCGGGGAGACGATAAGACAGTTGCGGTCCTTCCTGCGGATAGAAGCGGAAGACCGATGCCGGCCCTTTAGGCTGCAGGTAGAAGACCACGCCATAGCGGTCGGCAAACGCGCGCAGCAACGTCTCGTCGGCCGCATTGATCGGCTCTAGAATGCGCAGCACCAGCGCCGTCATGTATTCGCCGACAGCCACCTCGATTTGCGGCATCGCCGTGCTGATCGACAGCCCGGCTACCAGTTCGCGCAACGGCATCAGCAGGTCGGAAACGTGTTGTGGCAGGTTGGGACAAACGTGCATGTCGGCCACGTAGCTGCTCTTGCGTTCGTGGAAACCGATCAGCATGCCCCCCTTCTTCGGCACCATGCGCGCCGACAACCGGGCCCGGAAGCGGTACCCCCACTGCGAGCCATGAATCGGCGCATAGAGTTGCTCGGCAACCAGCCGGCCCAGATGCCAAAGATTCGATTCGAGCACGCGCTGCTTGGCCGCCACCTGCGCCGCCGGATCCAGGTGCTGCATGCTGCATCCGCCGCATACTCCAAAATGCGGACACTTCGGCTCGACACGGCTGGATGAGGCTTTGAGGATTCTGTCTACCCGCGCGATCTCGTAGGTCGGCTTTTTCCGGTAGCTGGAATATTCGACGCGCTCGCCGGGCAAGGCGCCTTCGACAAACACCGTTTTGCCTTCGAGCCGCGTGATCCCGCGCGCCTCGTGATCGAGAGATTCAATGATTCCAACCGGCATGCCGCAGCCCCGAGACAAAACCACTAATTCTATCTTTCATTCGGCCATCGGTGAAATACCTCTGAAAGCCCTTGGAACATGCGGTTCTCCGGCGTTCATCAGCTCTACAGTTTCCGATCGCTCCACCGATATAGGTTAGAATCCGGCACTAAATAAAGACCTCCCCTCCGGGAGGATCTAACCAGAGCAATTTGGGTTTTTACTTCGACATGCCAGCCCCTTACTTCTTTTTCCGGCCGATTGTTGCCGCCGACCGCAGTTGGGCGGCACTCGATTGGCAGTCCGAATCGCTGCCGAACTCCGATGCTTCGGCATTCGTCCAGTGTTTTATCAATTCGGCCGCGGCACCGCTGGCCGAAATGTTGCCCTTGGTCGTGCCAATCAACCCGGATTTTCTGTTGCAGGACGACTTCCTCAAGACCCTCGACAGCAACCGGATCACCTTCGCCTTGCCAGCATCGATCCTGGAAATCGACCCGGTCATCGCGCAATGCAAGGCGCTCCATAACCGAGGAAAGTCGCTGGCCCTGCGAATCGAGCACTCGGAGACTCTGCGCAGGATTCCCCTCGCGGCGTTCAACTCCATAAGCTTCGACGCCACCGTTGCACGCCAGGACTTCCCGACCCTTGACCTGATTTACGCCAACGACGCCGGGTTCCGGAAAATTGCAACGCACGTCGACTCCTACGAGATGTTTGCCTGGCTGGTCGAAAAAGGAGTCGAATGGTCGGGGAGCCACTTCCTGACAACCCCGAATCCTGAACTGGGCAAGGAACCGGATCTCGCCCGGCTCAAGCTGCTCAAGCTGCTCAACCTGGTCAAGCAGGATGGCGATACGCGCGAAATCGAAGCAATCTTCCGCGAAGAAGCCAAGCTCTCCTACAACTTGCTGCGCCTGGTCAACTCCGTCGCCGTCGGGGCGCGGACCAAGATCAGCAACTTCTCGCAGGCCATTGCGATCCTCGGACGCCGCCAGCTCCAGCGCTGGCTGCAGCTGCTGATCTACGCCAACAACCTGGCTGATGGCAACACGCCGAACCCCCTGATGCAGTTGGCCGCAGCGCGTGGACGCCAGATGGAGCTCCTAAGCGCCGCCATCGATCCCATCCCGGATGTGCCGGAACTCAGCGACAATGCCTTCATGACCGGGCTGTTCTCCCTGCTCGGCGTGCTGATCAACCTGCCGATGAACGAAATCCTGAAAGAGATCCCGCTTCAGGATGAAGTCGTCGATGCCTTGAACAATCCGACCGACGACGGTGTTCTCGGCAAACTGCTTACCGCGATCTCCGCCGGAGAAGCCGGCAATTTTGCCGCAGCAGGACGAATCCTGTCAGAACTCGGCATTTCCCCGGCTGTCCACGCTAAGTCGCAGGTAACGGCCTACTACTGGGCCAGCCGTATCAACATCGACAACCACGACTGACCGACCCGGCAACAATCCTACCGGGTTCGCTTCAGATGGCTGCCACAGCCGGCGCGGCAATCGCTGGCGCCAAATCCCGGCACAACCACCTCGCCGGCAGTGCGCTGGTTGACCAGGCACTCCACGTCGCTTGAACGCCTGACCTCGCGTACGCGAACACCGTGCGCCGCCAGCAGGTAATCGATATGCCAGTGCAGTTTCTTCGCCGGCGACAGATGCCGGGCGACGCGCGCCTCGAAGTTGCGCAATGCGCTTCCGGTATAGATGTAGTGCCCCGCCGGAAACACGAACTCACCGAGCCGTCCGACACTCACCCGCACCGGTTCGGCAACCTCGATCAGCAACTGATAGGTTCTTGGCGCCTCAGGACCAGTCGCTGCAGAACGGGTTATTGAGACGTTCTTCGCCAAAGGTGGACATCGGCCCATGGCCGGAAATGAAGGCCACGTCGTCGCCGAGCGGCCAAAGCTTCAGGCGGATCGAATTGATCAGCGTATCGAAGTCGCCCTTCGGGAAATCCGTGCGACCGACCGAGCCCTTGAACAGCACATCGCCGACAAGCGCGAGGCGCGCGGAGTCGTTGAAAAAGACCACGTGACCCGGCGTATGTCCGGGACAGTGCAGCACCTGCATTTCGACGTTGCCGAAACGGACGCTGTCGCCCTGCCCGAGCCAGCGATCCGGGGTAAAGGAACGGACATTGGCAAACCCGTACATCTGCGCCTGTTGCGGCATGTTGTCGATCCAGAACTGGTCTTCCCGGTGCGGCCCTTCGACGGGCAAGGAATAGCGCTGAGCCAGATCGGCAACGCCGCCGGCGTGATCGATATGCCCGTGCGTGACCAGAATACGCTCGAGTTGCAGGGCATTCTTTTCAACGGCGGCGATGATCCGGCGCAAATCCCCGCCGGGATCGACCACGGCCGCACGCAGGGTTTCGTCGCACCAGAGCAGCGTGCAGTTCTGCTCGAACGGAGTCACCGGAACAATCTGGAATTTCAGTGCCATGTCTACAGGGGTATCGGTGAAAAAACAGGCTTGGAGTATAGCAGAGCCTTTGTGGCAGCCCGGTTCGAGCCCAAGCCCGCTAACCGTCGATCGTCTTGATCAGCTCGAACAAACGCTTGTAAAACTCCGGAGCGGTCACGGTTTCTTCTCCCAGTTTGACCAGCGTATCCTTATCGACCGCCCACGGCAGCGACAGCGAACCAAACCCTGCGACACTCACGCCGGCGCTGGTTCCCTGCGACTTGAGCTGAAAATGCGATTCCAGCGCATTCGCATAGATCACCGCGCCAAGGCTGCTGGGAAGACAGACCAGCGTAATCGTCAGTTTCGTCGCCTGATCGGCAACCGGCTTGAAGTATTTTTCGCCACGGATGGCCAGCGGCTTGCCATCGTCGACCTGATAGCCCTGGCTGAGCAGTGCGCGCTTGCCGATTTCACAGGCACTTTCCGGCGCACGGCTGCTGTAGTACTCGAAAGGAGTGTCGCGCACGAACGCCTCATCCTCGTAGACACGAGCCATCTTCGGCGTGCTGCACGCGCCTAGCATCAAGCACGACAACATTACGACGCGGAGTAAGCCGGAGTACCGGGACATGGAACGAGAGTCCGGAGCGAAAGCGCGTATCTTAACCAAAAACAGGCACGCAGGCTTGAATCCGATGTCTTCCCGACTGCGCTGAAGTTTCAAGGAAGAAGCGCCGCGACGCCCTGCCCGGCCACGAATCCAGTGGCCAGGCAAGCCGTCAGCAGATAGCCCCCCGTCGGCGCCTCCCAGTCGAGCATCTCGCCCGCGCAAAACACGCCGGGCAAATCGCGGATCATCAGATTTTCGTCCAGAGCTTCGAACAACACGCCACCGGCGCTGCTGATCGCTTCGTCCAGCGGACGAGTGGAGATCAAGCAAATCGGCAAGGCCTTGATGGCCGCCGCCAGCGCGGCCGGATCATTCATATCCTGACGTGACAGTGATTCATGCAACAGCGCCATCTTGACGCCCTTGAGGCCCAGCCGGCTTTGCAAATGGCTGGACAGCGATCGTGCTCCGCGCGGACGCGCCACCTCGTCACGCACACGCTGCGCGTCGTGATCGGGCAACAGGTCAAGAACCAAAGTGGCAACCCCTGCCTGTTCGACCGCATCGCGCAGCGGCGCCGAGAGCGCGTATATCAGGCTGCCTTCGACGCCATGTTCCGTAACAACGAATTCGCCGCGCCGCCGAATCTCCACGCCACCGACATCGACGAACGACGCCACCACGGATTTCACCGGTTGGCCGGCGTAGCGCTCGCGCAGGTGGCCGCTCCATTCGACATTGAATCCGCAATTGGCCGGGCGTAACGGCTCGACCGGCACCCCCATCCGCTCCAACAAGGCTACCCAGCGCCCATCCGTGCCCAGCTTCGCCCAACTGCCTCCACCCAGCGCCAGCACCACTCCATCGGCCTCCATGTTCCGGTCTCCTTCGGGAGACTGGAAACCCAGCCGATACCGGCCATCCGCCAGGCGTTCGATGCCGCACCAGTGGTGACGGACATGGAAATCAACCCCCGCCCCGCGCAGGCGGTGCAACCAGGCGCGCAGCAACGGCGCGGCTTTCATGCCGACCGGGAACACCCGACCGGAGGATCCGACAAAGGACTCGGTCTCCAGCCCGCGCATCCAGGCGCGCACACTTTCCGGCCCGAAGACGTCGAGCAACGGGGCGATGCGGTCCCGGCGCCTGCCGTACCGGGTGCAGAGATCGGCGAGCGGTTCCGCATGGGTGATATTCATGCCGCCCTTGCCCGCCATCAGGAATTTCCGCCCAACCGACGGCATGGTGTCGAACACGTGCACTTCGGCGCGTGTCCGGGCGGCTACCTCGGCTGCCATCAGCCCGGCCGGCCCGCCGCCGATGATGGCTATTTGTTTCGCTTCACTCATCGTGTCAGACGTCTACCGACGAGGCCGGACCGGTGAGCCGGGCCGCGAGTTGCCCCAGATCCAACACCGCCAGCGCCAGTTGCAGGCGTTCGGGATGCGCCGTCGCCAGCAAGGTCAGCCGTCCATGACGATTGGCCGCCTCCCCGGCCAATCGGAGGCATTGCCGCGCCACCGCGTCGGCCACGTCGACGAGCCTTGCGCGTCCCTCCACGATCGGCTCCAGCACCGGGGCCAGGAACGCGTAATGCGTGCAGCCGAGGACGACCTGATCCGCCCCTGCGGCAAGAACCGGTTCGAGAAGCCGTGCAGCAGCCCCGGCAAATCCGGGATCATCGAGCTTCAGCGTTTCCACTCGCGTCGCCCACCCCGGACAGGGCAGCACATCGACACGCACCGGACCGGCATGCCGATGAATCAGGCGAGACAGGCGCTCGCTGCGCGCTGTCGACTCTGTGGTCAACACCGCAATCCGGCCGCTTTTCGACGCTGCCACCGCCGGCTTGATACCCGGCTCGATGCCTACCACGCGAATCTGCGGTAGCGCATCGCGCAGCGCGGCGACCGCCGCGGCCGTCGCCGTATTGCAGGCCACCACGATCTGCTGGCATCCCTGCCCCGCGAGATACTGCCCGATGCGCAGCACCCGCTCGCGGATGTAGGCATCGCTCTTCTCGCCGTAGGGCACGTGCGCCGTGTCGGCCAGATAGAGCAGGTCTGAGTGCGGCAGGGTGCGCGAAATCGCATCGAGCACCGACAGCCCGCCGAGGCCGCTGTCGAAGACGCCGATCATTCCATCCGCACCCACGCCCCGTTCGCCGCCGAGGAACGCACCACCGCATCGACGAAGCGGACGCCCAGCAGCCCGTCGCGTGAGGTCGGGAAGTGCAACGCGAGCGGATCGGCCGCCACGCCGGCTCGACGCGCGGCAATGGCTTCGGCGGCGTCGGAGTAGAGGTTGGCGAACGCCTCGGGGAAGCCTTCCGGATGCCCCTTGGTGATGCGCGACGAACGTGCCGCCAGCGCCAGCGTTCCCGGACCGTTGGGAGTACGGGTCTGCGCCGGGCCGTCGAGCGGCTTGAAGGTCAGCACCTGCGGCAGCTCCTGCATCCATTCGACCGTTCCGAGCGAACCGCTGACCCGCAGGCGCAGGCAGTTCTCGACGCCGGCCGCCGCCTGCGTGACCCAGAAGCTGCCGCGCGCCCCGTTGTCCAGGCGAAGCATGGCGCCGGCATAGTCATGGGTGATGCGGTCAGGAACGATGGCGCCGACTTCGGCGGCGACCTCGGCGACCTCCAGGCCGCTCACGAAACGCAGCAGGTTGTGCGCATGCGTGCCGATGTCGCCCATCACCGCCGAGGGGCCGCCGCGCGCGGGATCGAAACGCCAGGCGCGCGGCCCGGCCGGATCATGCGGCCGGGCCTTGCCGCCCTGCACGTATTCCACCTGCACCAGCCGGATCGTGCCGAGTTCTCCGGCCTCGACCATCGCCCGCGCCTGGCGGACCATCGGATAGCCGGTGTAATTGTGCGTCAGGCAGAACACCCGCCCGCTGGCCGCGACGGCGGCGTGCAGACGCTCCGCCTCGTCGAGCGTGTTGGTCATCGGCTTGTCGCAGATCACGTCGAAGCCGGCGGCGAGCGCCGCGCAGGCGAGTTCGAAGTGACTGTCGTTGGGTGTCATGATGGCAACCACGTCGGCGCCTTCGGGACGCCCCCGCTCGCCGGCGATCAGTTCCAGCCCGGAGGCATAAGCACGCTCCGGAGCCAGGCCGAGTTCGCGGCCGGCAAGCCGGCTCTTTTCCGGATTCGACGACAGCGCGCCCGCCACCAGCTCGTAGCGGTTGTCGATGGCCGCCGCCAGGCGGTGCATGGCACCGATGAACGAGCCCGGCCCGCCGCCGATCACGGCGAGGCGAAGACGGCGCCCCAGCAGGGCGATGACGGGATTCAGCGACATGGTGTTTCTCCTTTCAGGACCAACTATGCCCGTTCGATTGAAGACGCGGCGAGCCCCAGCCCCAGCGCGACGAGCACGCCGCCGATGCCGCGTTCGATCACGTGCCGGCAGGACACGACGAAACGCCTCGCTGCCGCGGACGAGAACAGGCAGGCGACGAGCACGAACCACGCGAGATGCGCCAGCGACATGAAGGCGCCGTAGCCGAGTTGCGTGGCCATCGGCGTGCTCGGGCTGATGACCTGCGTGAACAGCGAAACGACGAACAGCGTCGTCTTCGGATTCAGCGCGTTTGTCAGAAAGCCGGTGCGCAAGGCCGCGAAGTCCGAGAGGGGCACCGCCGGATCGGCGGATTGCACCGGATCGGCCTTTTTCGTACGCAGCATGGTGAAGCCGAGATAGACGAGATACGCCGCGCCCGCCAGCTTGATGACGTTGAACAGCAGGATGGATTGCGAAATCAGCAGCCCGATGCCGGCCATCGAATACGCCACATGGACCAACACGCCGAGCGAGATTCCCACGGCTGTCAGCAACCCGGCGCGGCGCGACAGGACCATGCTGTTGCGCGTGACCATGGCAAAGTCCGCGCCGGGGCTAATCACGGCCAGGATGGTAATGGTGGCGACGGAGACTGCTTCGAGCATGATTACCCCCTCAACGCGCCGCGACGATGACGATTTCCACGCGCATGTCCGGGTTGGCCAACCGGGCCTCGACGCACGCGCGCACAGGCGCCGTCCCTTCGGGCACCCACTCGTCCCACACGGCGTTCATCGCCGCGTAGTCGGCCATGTCGCGCAGGTAGATCGTGGCCTGCAGCAGACGCGATTTGTCGCTGCCCGCCTGACCCAGCAGCTTCTCCACGCTGGCCAGCATTTCGCGAGTCTGTCCGGTGATGTCGGCGGTCAGCGTCTGCGGGACTTCGACGAGATAGACGGTGCCGCCGTGGACGACGGAGTCGGAATAGCGGCGAGTGGTACCGTGGCGTTCGATGGTCATGCGACTCCTTTCTTGCGTCGACAAAGAAGCCGGCGCGCGGCCGGCTTTCCTTGCGTCAAAAAACAGCTCAGTGCTTGTTGCCAAACAGCGTGCTGACCGGAATCTTGCCGATCTTCTGGCACCATTCCTGCGGCCCGGTGACATGCACCGAGGTGCCGGAGGAATCCACCGCCACGGTGACCGGCATGTCCTGCAGGTCGAACTCGTAGACGGCTTCCATGCCGAGATCCGCGAACGCGACGACCTTCGCCGCCTTGATCGCCTTGGCCACGAGATAAGCCGCGCCACCAACCGCCATCAGGTAGGCCGACTTGTTGTCCTTGATCGCCTCGATGGCGACCTGGCCGCGTTCCGACTTGCCGACCATGGCGATCAGGCCGGTCTGTTCCAGCATCATGCGCGTGAACTTGTCCATGCGCGTCGCCGTCGTCGGGCCGGCCGGGCCGACCACTTCGTCGCCGACCGGATCGACCGGGCCGACGTAGTAGATCACGCGATTGGTGAAATCGACCGGCAACTTCTCGCCCTTGGCCAGCATCTCCTGCACGCGCTTGTGTGCGGCGTCACGGCCGGTCAGCATCTTGCCGTTCAGGAGCAGCTTCTGGCCGACCTTCCAGGACGCCACTTGTTCCTTGGTCAAGGTGTTGAGGTCGACGCGGGTGGCTTCCTTGAGGTCCGGCGTCCAGGTGACGGCCGGCCAGTCTTCGAGCTTCGGCGGTTCCAGTTTGGCCGGTCCGCTGCCGTCGAGGTGGAAGTGGATGTGGCGGGTCGCCGCGCAGTTCGGGATCATGGCGATCGGCAGGTTGGCCGCGTGCGTCGGGTAGTCGACGACCTTGACGTCGAGCACGGTGGTCAGGCCGCCGAGGCCTTGCGCGCCGATACCGAGCGCGTTGATCTTCTCGTAGAGTTCGAGGCGCAGCTGCTCGGCTTTGGTGAGTTTGTCACCAGCGGCACCACGTGCCTTGAGCTCGTGGATGTTGCACGGCTCCATCAGCGCTTCCTTGGCCATCAGCATGGCCTTTTCCGGCGTGCCGCCGATGCCGATGCCGATGATGCCCGGCGGGCACCAGCCGGCCCCCATCTGCGGCACGGTCTTGAGCACCCAGTCGACGATGTCGTCGGAGGGGTTGAGCATGGCGTACTTGGCCTTGGCTTCCGAGCCGCCACCCTTGGCCGCGCAGATGACGTCGACATGATCACCCGGAACGATCTCGTAATGCACGATCGCCGGCGTGTTGTCCTTGGTGTTTTTGCGCGTGCCGGCCGGGTCGGTGAGCACCGAAGCGCGCAACGGATTGGTCGTGTCGTTGTAGGCGCGCTTGACGCCTTCGTTGATCATTTCCTGAATGCTCATCGTGGCGTCGGCCCATTGCACGTTCATGCCAACCTTGATGAACACCATGCCGATCCCCGTGTCCTGGCAGATCGGGCGATGCCCTTCGGCGGACATGCGCGAGTTGGTCAAAATCTGCGCAATGGCATCCTTGGCGGCCGGGTTTTCTTCGCGGTCGTAGGCTTCCCCGAGCGCCTTGATGAAATCGAGCGGATGGTAGTAGCTGATGTACTGGAATGCGTCAGCAACGCTCTGGATCAGATCTTCCTGTTTAATGGCTGTCATTTCAGGCTTTCTATCAGTAAGTTAGTCAACAGGTTGGAGGAAATGTCGGGCATGTTGTCCTGATCGAAGCAGGCCAGGAAGGCTTGGAGTATCCGGAGGGCCGACGGCGGACAAATGTCTTTTTATCGCATCAAATTCTATCACCAATCCCCCGGCCAAATTCCCTCCGAACAGTACCGGCGTCACGGATTGGCACAGAGCCTGCCCCGCCCACGACGTGCATCTTCGCGGTCGCCGCAAGGGGTCTTCGCCCCCGGTACGGGCTGTGGCACGCCCTCGTCGTCCATCTGCGCCGCGAGCGTATCCCAGCCCACCAGCCCGTTGCGATCGAGCGTGAGACGCAGCAGCCAGCCGCGCTCGGCCTCCGGGTAATCGAACCCGTCGAAGACGAAATTGCCGAGGCTATAAACGATCAGTCGTCCACGGTAGTACTCCGTGCCTTGGGTAACGTGCGGATGCCCCCCGACGACCAGCGCCGCTCCAGCATCGATCATGCGTCGCGCCAGAGTGCGCTGCCGTTCGCTTGGCTCGGTTTCGCGTTCCCAGCCCCAGTGCATGAAGGGAATCACCAAGTCCGCGCCCGCCTTGCGCGCGGCGCGGATGTCGCGAACGACATGATCGTCCTCGCTCCAGGCAATGCCCGGCGTATTTGCACCCGCTTCAAAGGAACGCGGCTTGAATTCGTTATAACCGAGGACGGCAATTCGCAAGCCCTTCGCCTCGATCCACAGTGGCGCATGCGCCTCGGCCAGATTGCGGCCTCCACCGAAATAACGGATGCCGGCGCGCTCAAGATGCTGCAGCGTTTCCAGAAATGCGGTTTTGCCGTAATCGCCGGAATGGTTGTTGGCCACGGACAGCGAATCGAAATGCGCTTTCAGGACCGGGACCACACCCGGTTCAGCGCGAAACGTCACGATCTTGTTCTCCAGCGCCTTGCCGGTCGTGGCAATCGGCGTCTCCAGATTGCCGATGGCGAAATCCGCGTCGCGCAGTACCGCGGCAAAACGCGCCAGGGGATCGCGACCGGAAGCCACGACCCGCCCCGGACCATCGTCGAGCATGATATCGCCCGCGAACACCAGTTGTACCGGCTCGGCATGAACAGAGCACAGGAACAGGCTGGCGAGAACAGGCAACAGCTTTTTCACGGCCTCCTCCTGTGAAGCATTGGCTTGTCGGGCTTCCTGTCAGGCTTCCACTCGCACCAGTATTGCATTTCGCCGTCCGTAACCGGTTCGTAGACATGATGCAGCCCGGTGAATCCGTACGGTGACGGATGTCTTGCGGGAGGATAGGGATAAGTCGCCTGGTGGATCAGCACCAAGCCGTCATCCGTGTCGGCATAGGCATACGCCTTGACCGCGGCAAGATCCGCCGGGCGATTCTGAAAGACAACGCGAAACCGGAAGTAGGAACCGACTTCGATGACACCGACCGAGTAGGCCGACTCCACCGGCGCGGCAACAAGGCGACGTGTTTCTCCCCCGTAAGTACAGTGGCAAACCACCTCCTCGGCCAAGGTTGGCACTGGCCCAAGCAGGGCGAGCACCAGAAGCGAACGCGTTGCCAGGAAGCTTCGATAAGGCGTTACCAGTTGCATGACCGTGAAATTCAGCGCGAGCGGATCCAGAGATCGGGGATTGTATCCAACGTGAGTGCAGCAATTGGCACCAGTCTCATTCTCCGCAAGAACTTCGAGTGTTTGTTGATCCCAGAGGGTTCTGTTAGAATGCGCCCTCTTTCGGAGAGGTGGATGAGTGGTTTAAGTCGCACGCCTGGAAAGCGTGTTTAGGATAATATCCTAACGCGGGTTCGAATCCCGCCCTCTCCGCCAGGACAAATCAGAGACCCTACGGGGTCTTTGTTTTTTAAGGTTTCCTTGTTATTCAAGCGGTTCCGAGGGGTCATCTTGGGAACAACGCTGGGAACATTCCAGCTATCATACCGGGATGGACAAGGAAATGGCATACCCTCCGGGGATGGAGCTAC
>JARKPC010000293.1 GCA_029975435.1 Propionivibrio sp.
ACACCGACCGCATGAGCACGGTCCGCAGCGTACTGGAGAGCGGCGTGCTCGGACCAATCCGCAGCATCAATTCGACGTTTCGCTTTTTCCTCGACCGGCAAGACACGATCAAGGAAAAACCTGAACTCGGCGGCGGCTCGATGTACGACGTGGGATGCTACCCGCTGAACCTGATCGGTCTTGTCACGCAGGCCGACCCCGTATCCATCGCCGTGGAGTGCGACAGACCGCATGGGGTAGACGTCAACCTTTCAGCCATCCTGCGCTACGCCGACGGCCTCATCGCCACGCTGCATTGCGGATTCAACGCCTTCGGCCGGATACACAGCGAGATTATCGGTACGGACGGGGCGCTGCTGATTCCCGACACGTTTCTCGACGACGCCGGCGAAATCACCCTGCAAACGAAACAGGGAAGCCAGACGATCGCCGTCATCAAGTCGGATCGCTACTGCGAAGAAATCCGGGATTTCGGTTCCGCCGTCATTGAAAAACGTTGTCCGATGCTCGAACTGGAGGAATCGTTGCGCAACATGCGCATCCTCGACCGCATTCTGGACAAGATCCACTGAACCTCAAAACAAAAATGGAATATCGTTCCAAAAATATCTTGAACACCGATTCTGCTTGTCGTATATTGCAATACAACTTGTGCGGTTACAGACCATTACAAAAGCCGGCGGTCCGCAAAAGTGTTTTTGAAAGGCCGATTTTCAGCGGGTTATGTAACGAGAGTGACGATCGCGATCGTGACAGTCCCGCCTATCTGCTTGCAAAACCGTGGCGAAAGCCATTCAATCAACCAGGAGGACTTATGATCTCGTTTCGTAAAAGCGTATTGAGCATCTGCTTCGCAACATTGATCGGCAGCGTCAGCACCATGGCCGCCGCGCAGGAATTGAAGGCGGCGGACGTTCACCCCGAAGGCTACCCGACCGTGGTCGCCGTGCAAAACCTGGGCAAGAAGTTGGAAGCCGCCACGAACGGCCGTCTGAAGGTCAAGATGTATCCGAACATGGCGCTCGGCGACGAGAAGTCGATGATCGAGCAGACCCAGGCTGGCGGCATCGACATGCTGCGCACCTCCCTTGGCCCGATGGGTCCGGTCGTTCCCGAAGTCAACGTCTTCAACATGCCCTTCGTGTTCCGCAACGCCGCCCACATGCGCGCCGTGATCGACGGGCCGATCGGCGATGAAATCCTGAAGAAGATCACCGACAGTTCGGTCAACCTGGTCGGCCTCGCCTGGATGGACGGCGGCACGCGCAACCTGTACACCAAGAAGGCCGTGCGCAAGCCCGCCGACCTCGCTGGACAGAAGGTCCGCATGATGGGCAACCCGCTCTTCGTCGACACCATGAACGCCATGGGCGGCAGCGGCGTCTCGATGGGCATGGCCGAGCTGTTCAGCTCGATGCAAACCGGCGTGGTCGACGGCGCGGAAAACAATGAACCGACCTACGTGACACAGAACCACTTCACGGTCGCCAAGTTCTACAACCGCACGGCTCACCTGATCATCCCTGAAATCCTGGTGTTCTCGAAAGCCAAGTTCAACAAGCTGAGCGCCGAAGATCAGGCCCTGATCAAGAAGCTGGCCCGCGAAGCGCAACTGGAACAACGCAAGCTGTGGGACGAAAAGGTTGCTGAATCGGTTGCCAAGATGAAGGCCGCCGGCGTGACCGTCGTTGACGACGTCGACCAACCCGCCTTCTTCAAGGCCACGCAACCGGTGCGCGACAAGTACGGCGCCGCTTACGCCGAACTGATCAACCGCATCCAGGCGGTCAAGTAACAGCCTTGGCATCAGGACTGGCGAGCTCCCCGGCTCGCCAGTTTTTTCGCACCCTCGGAGGTAGTTGCAAATGAAAGAAGCCTACTGCAATGCGATGGACAAGGTCTATTGGCTCTGTATCTGGATCGCCGGTCTGGCCATGACTGTCATGACCCTGGTGATTCCCGTCCAGGTCGTCGCTCGCAAATGGTTCGATTCCGGCCTGTCCTGGCCCGAACCCGCCGCACTCGTCTGCATGATCGTCTTCACGTTCATCGGATCCGCTGCCGCCTATCGCGCCGGCAGCCATATCGCCGTCACCATGCTTACCGACCGCCTGCCGGAAGGCGCTCAAGTCATAGCAGCACGCATCGTAGACGTCCTGATGGCGCTGATCGCGCTGTTCGTCATCTATTACGGTGGCGACCGTGTCCTGTTCTTCATGGGAACCAAGCAGAGTCTGCCCGATTTCCCGTCGCTGCAGGTGTACTGGACGTATCTCCCGTTACCGATCGGTTCGCTGGCCACCTTGCTGTTCGTCATCGAAGCCATCCTGTTCGGAAGACAAAACCATCGTCCGATCGTGATGATCGGCAGCCACGGCTGATCCGATGAAACCTGAAATGCAGAAATAAGGAACCAGATCCATGGATGCATTGGTAATAATGGGAACATTCTTCCTGCTGCTGGCGGTCGGCGTACCTGTCGCCTACACGCTGGGCCTGACCGCTCTCGTCGGCGCCGTCTATTTCAGCGGGGACATGTCCTTCATGACGATCGTCATGCTCAAGATGGGCGACGGCGTCAACAAGTTCACCCTGCTGGCCATTCCGTTCTTCGTCCTGGCCGGCGCGATCATGGCCGAAGGCGGCATCGCCTCGCGCCTGGTCAATTTCGCCTCGATTTTCGTCGGCTTCATCCGTGGCGGCCTGTCGCTGGTAAACATTTTGGCGTCCACCTTCTTCGGCGCCATCTCCGGATCGTCCGTAGCGGACACCGCATCCATCGGATCGGTGATGATCCCGGAAATGGAGAAGAAAGGCTATCCGCGCCCCTACGCCGCGGCCGTCACCGCCTCCGGATCGGTACAGGCCATCCTGATTCCGCCGAGCCATAACGCGGTGATCTATTCGCTGGCCGCCGGCGGAAGCATCTCGATCGGCGCGCTGTTCCTGGCAGGGGTCATGCCGGGCCTGGTGCTGTGCGTCACGTTGATGACCATGTGCATCTTCTTCGCGAAGAAGCGTGGCTATCCCAAGGGCGAGCCAATCCCCATCAAGGACGCGCTGAAGATGATGGTTGACGCCCTGCCCGGACTGTTCACCGTAGTGATTATCCTCGGTGGCATCCTGTCCGGCTGGTACACGGCCACTGAATCGGCCGCGATGGCCTGCGTCTGGGCGTTCCTGGTCACGATGTTCTACTACCGCGACTACAAGTGGAACCAGTTGCCCATCCTGGTGCATCGCACGGTCAAGACCGTCACCATCGTGATGATCCTGATCGGATTTGCTGCCGCTTTCGGCCACATCCTGACGATGCTGTCGTTGCCCCTGCAGATCTCCAAGTTCTTCACCGGAATTTCCGAGAATCCTTATGTGGTGCTGCTGGCCATCAACGTGCTGCTGCTGATCCTCGGCACCCTGATGGATATGGCGCCGCTGATCCTGATCCTGACCCCGATCCTGCTCCCGGTCGTCACCCATTTGGGCGTTCATCCGGTGCATTTCGGCATGATCATGATGGTCAACCTCGGTATCGGCCTGATCACGCCGCCGGTCGGTTCGGTGCTGTTCGTGGCCAGTGCCGTGTCCAATCAGAAAATGGAGACCGTCACCCGTGCCATGGCGCCATTTTTCGTGGCGCTGTTCACCGTCCTGATGATCGTCACCTACGTGCCGCAGGTTTCCCTGTGGCTGCCGCGTGTGACCGGAGAACTGAACTACCCGCCCGACGTTGTCGATGACGTGGCAACGACGGCCAAGGGGCAACCGGTGGTCATCGATGCACTGAAGAACGATTCGGACAAGGAAAAGGACCCGCTGACGATCACCAAGGTCGTCGTCGTGGAGGGCAAGGGCGAAGCCATGGTCAATGCCGACGGCGCTGTTCTCTTCACCCCGGCAGCCGATTTCACCGGGAAAGCGGTGCTCGAATATACCGCGAACGATTTCCGCGGCGGGCCGGAAAAAGCGAAGATCACCGTAACCGTCACCCCCTGACGGACGTCGTCCCTCAGCACAAAAAGAAACCCGGGCATAGCCCGGGTTTCTTTTTGACTGCACACCAAGGACAGGTCAGTTCACCTGTTGTATTCCGGCGATGACCCAGCCCTTGTCGCCGGCAACCGGCTTGCTGAGATTCCACACTTCGTCGAACGGCACAGCGGCAGACTCGGCCTCCTCGCGGATCAGTCCGCTGAAGCGCACGCTGGCGATATGCTGGCTGCCCTCCGTCGCCACTTCCAGGAGATCCGCATCCAGGCGTACGACGTCGGTCTGCTGCTGGACGGCACCGCGCTCATCCATTTGCAGTCGAATCTCGGCAAACAGTTCGGGAGTAGTGAACTCCCGAATGTCGTCGACGTTCTTCGCGTCGTTGGCCGCTTGCAGCCGGACGAAATTGAGCTTGGCCACCCGCAGGAAGCCCTCGGCGTCAAAGTCGGCCGGAATGCGCGACGCCGGCAGAACGCTACCGGCGGATGCCCCGGCGCCGTGCTCGGCGGCGGGCGGAATCGCAGAAGCATGACCGGCTCCGGCGTACTGCATCGTCGGGTTCGTTGGCGACGCCGCCGGAGCGTTGCGCCTGAACAGCATTCTGAAGACAAACAGGGCGGCCATCAGGAGCAAGCCAATCATCACCGCGTTAGCCAGTTCCGCGCCCAGTCCGAAATGGGAGAACAGGGCGGCAAGACCGATTCCGGCGGCCAACCCGGCGATCGGCCCAAGCCAGTTGCGTTTTGGTGTGGGCGCAGGAGCTGCGGCCGGTGACGCTGGCGCTGTCGGCGCCGCCTGCTGCGCGGGCTTGGCGGGTGCCGGCTGGACGGCCTGGCGTTGCATGCCGACCGTCTTTCCGCCGCCCAGGCGCTTGGCTTCGGCCTCGCCCATACTCAGGCCGAGAGCCATGACCGAGAGGAATGCGGCCAAGAGAGCTTTTTTCATGAGATAACTCCGTCTAGAGACCTGCAACCGAGGGCAAAAAGCCACAGCGGGCAGGCAGATCATTGGTTGAATACCGGGATGGAAAAACTTGCGCTCCGTCCGAACGACGGAGCGTCACCGAGCCTGAGCCCGGTTCAGGCCACAGCCAGTTTAGGTGGGCGCTCGAAGGAAAATACCGGGTCGGGAGACAGGGCAACGGAGTAGATGCTGCTCCACGACGCAACAGCGCGCCCCCAGTGCAGCGCGAAAAGCATCAGGAGCTTGTCCGTCTCATGCGAATAATCGCCGGAATACGCGTCGCCAAACGATTCGCCTTCAGATTCTCCCGCTGATGCCAAAGAGGGCGCAAACAGACTCTCCGCGTCTCCAGTCAAGTCCGTCGGGTTAACCAAGGCGGAAGAACCAGCAACGACCTGCGCGTGCTCCCCCGACGACACCGTAGCGCGGGAAGGCGTCAGGTGCGGCACAACCAGCGAGAACGCCAACAGGATGGCGAGCAGCCAGCGGAAACGGACGGTAATAGCGATCAAACTCTATAAGGAGGCAACCAGAAGGAAAAACAGTCTATCGCGCATCCCCTGCCAAAACAAGCGGAGGACGATGAGAACGGCCGGGGCTCTGCGATGCGCTGCCGTTCTCCTACGGCAAGGGAATCCCGGCACCTTCGGCCGTCGCCAGTTCGATGGCCGACCAGTCCAGCTTGCCTCTCCCCTGCCTGACGGCGTCTTGCAGGCGCAGGAACAGGAAATCGGCGACCGGCATGGGTACGCCTGAAGACGCTGCGGTTTCGCGCGCCAGGCGGATATCCTTCATGCCCAGTTCGAGGACAAAACCGGCCGGCTCGTAGATTCTCCCGGCAATGTTGCGCCCGTAGCTCTGATAGACCGGGCACGCAAAATTGGCATTGGTGAAGAAGTCATAAACCGCCGTACGGTCGATCCCGTTTTTTTCGCACAAAGCCATCGCCTCGGCCATGGCCTCGATTGCCGAAAGGATCATGAAATTCCCCGACAGCTTGACGACACTGGCCGCATCCGGCGAATCACCGAAATCCTGTACGCGCTGTCCAAGAAGTTCGAGGATCGGCTTGGCGCGCGTTTTGGCCGCCGCCAAACCGGACAGACAGATCCACAATTTTCGCGCGGCGGCGGCCTCGGGCCGGCCGAACACAGGAGCCGCGACGAACATGCTCCCGCGCGAGGAGTGTTCCGCGGCCAGTTTGCGCGAGGTCACGGGCGACACCGTGCTCATCGAGATGTGTAGCCCGCCTTCGCCGAGCGCGTCGGCAAAGCCCCCCGCGCCCAGGACGGCTTCCTCAAGCACGGCGTCGTTCGACAGCATGGTGAGGACCACGCCACCCGACTTGACCGCCTGCGCCGGCGAATCGGCGACGATGGCACCAAGCGCCGCCAGCGCTTCCGCCTTGTCGCGCGAACGATTGAACACGGTCACGGCATACCCGCTGGCGAGAAGATTGCGGGCAAAAGGGGTTCCCATATTGCCCAGGCCGATCACGGCAACTGATTCCATACTCATCTGATTTCTCCTGATCCGAGCGATGACTTCAAATCGGAGATTCTAACGGGTATCGACAGGGTTGTTACTTCACCTCGAACTCGAAGCTGGCGGCCACCTGGCCTTCCACCACGACATCGAGCTGCCGGCGCCCGGGCGGCTCCTGCGGACCGATCGACCACTCGCCGTAGATACGCCCGTCGACCGGCACCAGCTGGCGCTGGCTGACCTGATTGCGCCGTTCCAAGGGGATCACCAGCTTCGTGCCGCCGGGCGTGTCGGTACGCTGTTCGATGGCTTTGCTCGGTAACAGATATTCCTCGCGCACACTGACGGAACGCTTCACGCCGCGCAATTCGATCATCCAGCCATAACGCTGACCTTCACGGTGCGGAATCACGCGTGTCGGTTCAAAGACGACCCGCTGCGGATCGCTGGCGTCAAAGACGCCAAATTCGGCCGAAACGATCTCAACCGCCAACGCGTTGAAAGCCGCGGCGAACAGCAGAAGAAACACGAATTGATGCAAACGCTTCATGATCACCACATCCTTGCCAGAAAGTCAGGAACGGCGGCCTTCGCCAACCGCCGCCAGGTAAATCCCGGCCAGCAGCATGACAAAGCCTGCCGCCTGCAATGACGCAAACGACTCGCCGAAGAATATCCAGGCCAGCACGGCGCTTCCCACCGGTTCGCCGAGCGTGACGACGGCGACAAACGTCGGCGACACATGCTTGAGCGACCAGTTGTACGCCGAATGGCCAAGCAATTGCGGCCCCAGGGCCATCCCCAGCGCCGCGAGGTACGCCGGCGCCGTGTAACCAGCCAGCGACACCCCCGCCCCGGCGCAGCCGAGCAGCAGGAACAGCGCGCCGGCGCCGTAGGCCAGCCAGATGTAGGCCGGCAGCGGCATGTCGGCGCGCAGCCGTCGCCCGATCAACAGGTAGGCAGAAAAACACCAGCTACCGACCAGCGCCAGGAAATTCCCGAGGATAGGGTTGCTCCCCGGCGCGCTGGTCCGGCTGTCGCTCCAGAAGATAAGCAGGCTGCCGGCCAGCGAGATAGCGATGCCGCAGGCCATCACCCGCCCCGGCTTGTCGCCGAACAAGATGAAAGACGCGATGCCGATCCATAGCAGATTGGTCGTCACCAGCGCCGTGCTGCTGGCCACTGAGGTGTATTCCAGCGAACTGATCCAGGTGGCGAAATGCAACGCCAGAAAGAAGCCGGCACCCAAGGCCAGTGCCACGTGGCGCCGTGTAATCGCCAACAGGGCCCGGCGCGACTGCCACAGCGCGAACGGCGTGATGATCAGCGCCGCCAGCCCCAGCCGCAGCGCTGCGATGGCCAGCGACGGCAGTGCGTTGGCCTGCGCCACGCGCGCCAGGATCGCCCCGAAGGAGATGGCCATCAGGCCGATGCCGAGGACGACGAAGGGAAGCCAGCGGGGAGGGGAATGATCACTGCTCATCAGTCTGGAAGCCGCCGGCCATGACCTTCATGCCGCGGCATGCCCTCCCTCCAGATACGCTGCCCGCACCTCAGCGCTGGCCAGCAGGTCGCGGCCGGTGCCGCTCATGGTGATCTGGCCGTGCTGCATGACGTAGCCGCGATGCGCGGCGCGCAGGGCGTGGTGGGCATTCTGCTCGATGAGCAGAATGGTCATGCCGTGGTCCTCGTTGAGTTCGCGGATGGTCTGGAAAATCTTCTTGATGTACAGCGGCGCGAGGCCCAGCGACGGCTCGTCGAGCAGCAGCAGTTTCGGCCGCGCCATCAGCGCGCGGGCGATAGCCAGCATCTGCTGCTCGCCGCCCGAGAGCGTGCCGGCGCGCTGTTCCACCCGTTCCTCGAGGATCGGGAACAGCGCATACATGCGCTTCAAATCGACATCGAGGTTGCGCGGATCGGCCAGCACCGCGCCCATCAGCAGGTTCTCCATGACCGTCATGCGCGGGAAGATGCGCCGCCCTTCGGGAACCAGCGAAATATCGCGCCGGGCAATGATGTGCGTGGGCAGGCGGGTGATATCCTCGCCGTCGAAGGTGATACGCCCCGCCGACACGCGCGGCTGGCCAAAGAGCGACATCAGCAGGGTCGACTTGCCCGCGCCGTTGGCGCCGATCAGGGTCACCACCTCGCCAACCTGAACCGACAGATCGATGCCACGCAGGGCATGGATGTGGCCGTAATGGGCATGGACGCCCGACAGTTGCAGCATCATGGCGTCACCCCCGCGCTTTCCCCGCTCTTCTCTCCGTACAGCAACTCGTCGGCCTCTTCCTCGCCGAGGTAGGCCTTGATGACATTCGGGTCGTTCTGCATCTGCTTCGGTGTCCCTTCGGCGATCTTGCGCCCGTAGTTGAGCACGCAGATGTGATTCGACACGTTCATCACGACGCTCATGTCGTGCTCGATGAGCAGGATGGTCAGGCCTTCGTCGGCAACCAGGCGCAACAGCAGTTCGTTGAGTTCGCCCGACTCGCGCGGATTCAACCCCGCCGCAGGTTCGTCGAGACACAGGAGCAACGGATCGACACACAGGGCGCGGGCAATTTCGATGCGCCGCTGCGTACCGTAGGGCAGGTCGCCCGCTGCCGTATCCGCCTTGTCGATCAGGCCGAGACGGGTCAGCCAGTCGACGGCCTTGGCCACGGCCTGCGCTTCGGCCCGGCGATAGGACGGCAGGCCGAGGATGCCGGCCAGCGAAAACCGCGACGCCTTCTGCAGCACGTTGTGCTGGGCGACGATGAGGTTTTCCAGCACTGTCATCTTGGGGAACAGGCGGATGTTCTGGAACGTGCGCACCACCTGCGCCGTATGCGCCACCTGATGGCTGGGCAGGTCTTCCAGCCGCAGGACGCCGCGCTCGGGATGGTTGAGGCGGACGCTGCCGACCGTCGGCTTGTAGAACCCCGTCAGACAGTTGAAAAAAGTGGTCTTGCCCGCCCCATTCGGCCCGATCACCCCGGTGATCTTGCCCGGCGGGACGTCGAGCGACAGGTCGTCGATAGCCGCCAGCCCGCCGAAGCGCATGGTCAGCCGCTCCACGCTGAGAAGGGGAACCGCAACTTCGCTACTCACGGCGACCTCCTTCCGGCGACAGGCGCAGGGTCGGCTCACGGTGCGAGAGGATGCCGCCCGGACGCCAGACCATGATCAGGATCATCGCCGCGCCGAACAGCAGCATGCGGTACTCGGCGAAATCGCGGCCCAGTTCGGGCAGCAGCACCAGCACCACCGACGCCAGCACGACCCCCAGCTGGCTGCCCATGCCGCCGAGCACCACGATGGCCAGGATGATGGCGGACTCGTTGAAAGTAAAGGATTCCGGCGAGATGAAGCCCTGCCGCGCGGCGAAGAACACGCCGGCCACGCCGCCAAGCATGGCGCCGAGGGCGAAGGCCGAGAGCTTGGCGTTGGTCACGTTCATGCCCAGCGCCTTGCAGGCGATCTCGTCCTCGCGCACGGCCTCCCAGGCGCGGCCGATCGGCAGCCTGCGCAGGCGCTTTACCAGCACGTTGGTGAGCAGCGAGAGCACGAGAATCACGTAGTAAAGAAAGATGATGCGGTGCATCGGCGAGAACTCCAGGCCGAAATAGGTCGCGAAGGTCGGATTGTCGCTCGACGGCACGAAGGGCAGGCCGAAGAAGGTCGGCCGCGGGATCGAGGAAATGCCGTTCGGTCCGCCCGAAAAATCCGTCCAGTTGATAAGGACGACGCGGATGATCTCGCCGAAACCGAGCGTGACGATGGCCAGGTAATCGCCGCGCAGGCGCAGGCTCGGCCAGCCGAGGGCCAGTCCGAACACGCCGGCGATGATGCCCGCGACCGGCAACGCCGCCCAGAAGCCCCAGCCGAACTGCGTGGACAGCAATGCGTAGGCATATGCGCCGACCGCATAGAACGCGACGTGCCCGAGATCGAGCAGGCCGGCCAGGCCGACCACCACGTTCAACCCCCAGCCGAGCATGACGTAGATCAGCACCGTCGTCGCGGTGTCAACGACATAGCGGTTGTCGGAAAAGACGATGGGCAGCACCAGCGCCAGCCCGAACGCCAGCCACCCGATCGATTCGAGCATGCGGCCGCCGCGCCGCGTCTCCTTTGCGGCCGTCGCGCCGGCCTGCCGGTCCTGCGCCTGGCGGCGCCGCTTCAGCGCATCGAGCAAATAGCGCACCACCAGGCGCCCGCAAAACGACGCGGCGATGAAGGCCGCCAGCAGGGGCCAGCGCGTCAGCACCTGCAACGATCCTCCCTGATCGGCCGTGGTCAGGCCGATCATCGGAATGCCGAGCAGCAGCGCGATCAGCGCCACCCCGGAAGCGTCCTTGAGCCGCTCGGCAGCCGTCGGTGCGTCGTTGGCGAAAACGAGGGGGGGCATCAGACTTTCTCCACTTCAGGCCGGCCAAGCAAGCCGGAGGGACGGAACATGAGCACCAGGATGAGGATGCTGAAGGTGGCCACGTCCTTGTATTCGGCGGACAGGTAGGACGACCAGAAGGCCTCGATCAGGCCGATGATCAGGCCGCCGAGCATCGCTCCCGGCAGCGACCCGACGCCGCCCAGCACGGCGGCGGTGAAGGCCTTGATGCCGGCGACAAAGCCGATGTAGAAATCGACCACCCCGTAATACACCGTGACCATGACCCCGGCCACCGCGGCCAGCGCGGCGCCGAGCATGAAGGTCAGGGAGATCGTGCGGTCGACGTTGATGCCGAGCAGCGCGGTCATCGTGCGGTCCTGCTCGCAGGCGCGCTGCTGGCGGCCGAACGAGGTGCGCGTGATCAGCCAGCTGAAGCCGATCATCAGGCCGACCGTGACCAGGACGATGAGCATTTGCGAATACGCAATGCGCACGGTGAATTCCGCCGTCTCGTAGATGTCGATTCCCCCCGTCAGCATCGGCGGAATCGGCTTGACGCGCGCGCCCTGCGTCAGTTGCACCATGTTCTGCAGGAAGATCGACATGCCGATCGCCGAAATGAGCGGCGCCAGCCGGGTTGATCCGCGCAAGGGCCGATAAGCAAGGCGTTCGACCGCCCAGCCATATACCGAGGTGAACAGCACCGCAACGATGAGCACCACGACCAGGGCGAACGGCACCGAACTGACACCGAAGGCCGCCAGCAGCGTAAAGCCGGTGACCGCGATGAAGGCGCTGACCATGTAGATGTCGCCGTGGGCGAAATTGATCATGCCGATGATGCCGTACACCATCGTGTAGCCGATGGCGATCAGACCATAGACCGCGCCGAGTGTCAGCCCGTTGATGAGTTGTTGCAGGGCAAGAGCCATAAATTGTTCCTAAAGCAGGATTCCATCGTTTTTTGAGCCGGGGCGCAGTTTACCTGCCTGAGTGGGAAGGTGGAAACACGGGATGGTGTATTCGTGCGTTGTTTAACCCCTCCCAGCCTCCCCTTGTCAGGGGGGAGTCCCGTTGTCGGACGAATCGACCAGTCGGTGGTCTCCTCCCCTGACAAGGGGAGGCTGGGAGGGGTTAAGGCGCTTGCTATTCCTCCCCCTTATCCAGCGACATCAACACCGCATTCCCCCCCGACGCTGTGGTATCCACCGAGAGCGTGCGCTCACACGCGAAGCGGTACAGGTAATGCGGCCCGCCAGCCTTCGGGCCGGTGCCGGACAAACCCTCGCCGCCGAAGGGCTGCACGCCGACCACGGCGCCGATGATGTTGCGGTTTACATACGTGTTGCCGACATGCAGGCGCTGGGTGATACGTTCGATCGTCTCGTCGATCCGGCTGTGGATGCCGAGGGTCAGGCCGAAGCCGGTGTTGGCAATGGAATCGCAAACCCTGTCCAGTTCGTCGGAACGCCAGCGCACGACGTGCAGGATCGGCCCGAACACTTCGTGCTCCAGGCGCGAAATATCGTCGATCTCGTAGGCGCGCGGGGCGAAGAAGCTGCCGTTTTCGGTCAGTTCGTCGTCGAGCTTGCAGGTGTAGATCGGCGTGGCGAAGCTGTCCAGCTTGCGGCTGTGGCGCTCGAGCATGTAGCGCGCGTCGTCATCAATCACCGGCCCGACGTCGGTGCGGATGTCGGTCGGGTTGCCAACGCGCAGCGTCTGCATCGCGCCGCACAGCATCATCGACACCTTGTCGGCGATATCTTCCTGCAGGAACAGCACGCGCAGCGCGGAGCAGCGCTGGCCGGCGGAGTTGAACGCCGAGGCGACGACGTCGCGCACGACCTGTTCGGACAGCGCCGACGAATCGACGATCATGGCATTCTGCCCGCCCGTTTCGGCGATCAGCGGCACGATCGCGCCAAGCCTGGTTGCCAGCGTCTGGGCGATCAGGCGCGCCACCTCGGTCGACCCGGTAAAGGCCACGCCGGCGCAGCGCGGATCGGCGACCAGCGCCGCGCCGATGCGCCCGCCCCCCGGTAGCAAGGCCAACGCGTCGGCCGGCACGCCGGCGGCGTGCAGGAAACGTACGGCCAGCGCGGCGACCAGCGGTGTCTGCTCGGCGGGCTTGGCGACGACCGTATTCCCGGCCGCGAGCGCCGCGGCGACCTGGCCGATGAAGATGGCCAGCGGGAAATTCCATGGACTGATGCACACGAACACGCCCCGACCATGCAGCGACAGTGTATTGCGCTCGCCGGTCGGGCCGGGCAGCAGGATCGGCTCGGCGAATTTCTCGCGAGCCTGTGCCGCGTAGTAGCGGCAGAAATCAATCGCCTCGCGCACCTCGGAGACGGCATCGGCCTGAGTGCGCCCGCCCTCGCGCACGATCAGCGCCACGAGTTCCGGCAAGCGCTGCTGCAGCATGTCGGCCGCACGAACAAGAATAGCCGCCCGCTCATCAGCCGCGGTTTCCTCCCAGCCGCGGAAAGCGGCCGCCGCCCGGGCCATGGCCTCGGCGGCGTCCTCGCTGCTGGCCTCGGTGACGTGACCTACCACGTCGCGCCGGTCGGCCGGCGCGCAGACTTTGCTGCTCTTGCCTTTGACCGCCTTGCCGCCGATCAGGGGAGCGGCTTCGTAATGCTCGGCGATGCTGGCTTCGATGGCCCGACGCAGGCTATCGAGCGTGGCTTTGTCGTTCATGTCCAGTCCTTCGCTGTTGGCGCGCTCGGCGCCGAAGAGATTGCGCGGCAGAGGAATCCCGGGGTGCGGCTTGACGGCCAGTGCCGCGGCCTTCTCGACCGGATCGGCCACCAGTTGCTCGATCGGCAACGAGGCATCGGCAATGCGATTGACGAACGAGGAGTTGGCGCCGTTCTCCAAAAGCCGGCGCACCAGATAGGCCAGCAGTTCCTCGTGGCTGCCGACCGGCGCATAGACGCGGCACGCGCGGCCCCATTTGCCCGGCCCGACCACTTCGTCGTACAGTTCTTCGCCCATGCCGTGCAGGCGCTGGTATTCCCACGCGTTGCTGTCGCCGGCGATTTCGGCAACGGCCGCCAACGTATGCGCGTTGTGCGTGGCAAATGCCGGATAGAAGGCCGCCGGGTCGGCGAACAGGCGCTTGGCGCAGGCAAGATACGAGACGTCGGTGTTCACCTTGCGGGTGAATACCGGGTAGCCGGAAAGTCCGCGCTCCTGCGTAGCCTTGATCTCGGCATCCCAGTAGGCCCCCTTGACCAGGCGCAGGCCGAAGCGGTGCCCGGAGCGACGGGCCAGATCGGCCAGCCACTCGATCGCCGCCAGGGCGCGCTTCTGGTAGGCCTGTACGGCCATGCCCAGGCCATCCCAGCCGGCCAGCTCCGAATCGAGCGCCAGCGCCTCGATCAGATCGAGCGAAAGCTCCAGCCGGTCCATTTCCTCGGCGTCGATGGTGAAGCCGATGTTGTAGCGCTTGGCCTTCAGGGCCAGATCCTTCACCGCCGGCCACAGTTCGCGGCGCACCCCCTCTTCGTTCGCCACCTCGAAGCGAGGATGCAGCGCAGAGAGCTTGATCGATACCGAAGGCGCCTCCAGCGCCGGCTTACCGCCCGCTGCCGCGCCGATCACCTCGATGGCGCGACCGTAGGTTTCGTAGTAGCGCAGCGCATCGGCCCCGGTTCGCGCCGCCTCGCCAAGCATGTCGAACGTGTGCCGGTAACCGTGCTTTTCGGCAGCAACGGCCCGTTCGAGAGCCTCGTCGATGTTGCGCCCCATGACGAACTGCCGCCCGAGTATGCGCATCGCCGTGATGATGGCCTGGCGAATGACCGGTTCGCCAACACGGGTGATCAGGCGCTTGAGCGTGCTACCCAGATTCTTCTCGGCACCGTCCAGATGGACGATGTGCCCCGTCAGCATCAGCGCCCAGGTCCCGGCATTGACGAAGGTGCTGTGCGAGGCGCCCAGCCGGTTGGCCCATTCGGTACTGCCGATCTTGTCGCGGATCAGCTTGTCGACCGTTTCCGTATCGGGAATGCGCAGCAGCGCCTCGGCCATGCACATCAGCACCACGCCTTCGCGCGAGGAAAGATCGTAGGTATTCAGGAAGGCATCGATACCGGTGGTCTTCAGCCGCTTGTCGCGGATCGTCTCGACCAGCGGGCGGGCACGCTCGAAAATGCGCTGTTGCTCCTCCGGAGTGAAGCGTGCTTTCGCGATCAGGCTGTTGACGACCCTGGTTTCGTCGGCACGATAGGCGTCGCGCAACGCTGCTCGCAGCGCGCTGCTGTCCGATAGACTCATGTTCTTATCCTCTTGGTCATTCCGACGAACGCCGGAATCCAGATGTGAGGGGAGCTGGGCCCCGGCTTGCGCCGGGACCACGGTCAATCGATCACTTCTTCACGTAATCGTACTGGCCGCCCTTCCACTGGTAGACCATGAAGCCGGGCAGTTTGTTGTCGCCCTTGGCGTCGAAACTGAGCTTGCCGATCACGGTGTCGAAACTGCCGCCGCGCATGGCTTTCTCGAGATCCGCGTACTTGACGCTCTTGGCCTGCTCGGCGGCTTGCGCGAACAGTTGCATGGCCGCGTAGGCGTACATCACGTAGCCTTCCGGCTCGACCTTGGCGTCGCGAAACTTCTTGACCACGTCGGCTGCGGCCGGGTTCTTGCGCGGATCGGGCGAGAAGGTAAACAGCACGTTGTCGGCAGCCGGGCCCGCAGCGGTCACCAGTTCGGTATTGGTCATCGTGTCGCCGCCCATGATCGTCAGCTTCAGGCCGGCCTGCTGCGCCTGGCGCAGGATCAGCGCGACCTCGGTATGGTATCCGCCATAGGCCATGACTTCGACGCCGGCCGACTTGAGCTTGCTGACCAGACCCGAGTAATCCTTCTCGCCGGCGGTGATCGACTCGCGCAACGCCGGCTTGGTCCCCTTGGCCTGAATGGCCTTGGCCATTTCGTCGGCGAGTCCCTTGCCGTAAGCGCTCTTGTCGTCGACCACGGCAATCTTCTTGCCCTTGAAGGCTTCGGCCAGATAACTGCCGGCCACGAGGCCCTGCTGGTCGTCGCGGCCCATGATGCGGAAGATGTTCTTCAGCCCGCGTTCGGTCACTTGCGGGTTGGTCGACACGGTAGCCATCGGGATCTGCGATTCGTTATAGACGTCGGACGCCGGAATCGTCGAACTCGAGCACCAGTGGCCGTGCATGAAGACGATCTTCTTGTTGACCATGGTGTTGGCCACCGAGACGGCCTGCTTCGGATCGCAGGCATCGTCGCCGACTTCGAGCTTCAGCTTCTGCCCGAGCACACCGCCCTTGGCATTGATGTCGGCAATAGCCATTTCGGCGCCCTTGCGTATCTGGTCGCCCGCCGAGGCGTATTGGCCGGTCATGGGACCGGCGATGGCCACGAGGTGGTCGGCGTGAGCCGCAGAACCCAGCATTGCCAGCAGACCGCAACCGGCGAGGAGAATTTTCTTGCCCATCAATCGAACTCCTATGTAAGTGTTGTTGGAACCGCTCGAAGAATCCAGCGCGTCGCGCCGAGGCAAATCACGCGAACCACGCAAAAATCCGCGTCGACCCAGCTAGCATTTCGCGTGCCGGCCATTTCATATCTTATAAAACAGAAGGTTGCACGAAACACGTGGCGCATCTCTGGCCTTGCCGCACGTTTCCTGGTCAGAAGACCTGGCCGCCGGCACCACAACTGTGCCACAAAGGGAAACATACCACCGGTTCGCCCAAGCCAAAAGCACGGAATTCTGTTCCGCCAAGGAGAGCTTGAGAGCGCAGACATATGACCCGTTCCGGGAGCACTGCTCTCGGCCGCTCGCAATTGCTTTAGCTCAATCCTCATCACTGCGGGCAGCCCTGCTCCAGCCTTACTGAATCCGTCATTCCAGGCCTGGCACGAAATCCGATGGAATCCTGCGAATTCCCGCCTTCGCCGAAATGACGGGGCCGCCGTCGGAATTGCACAGGACCGATCGCCACTCACGACACTAGGGCGTTCCTGATAGAATCCAAATCTCAAATTGATTTAAATCAAATTTGGAGCGTAGAATAACAACGTTTCAGAAATGGTTTTAACAATGCGACGGCGAGTTGACGCTTCTCTTGCCAATGCCTAGCCTGCATTTGACACCCTGGAACAGAGCAAGAACCTGCTGCCGCTGTCAAACAAGAATATTAGAAAAATATGATTAGCTGTTACTACCTTGAACCACGACCACGCGCCGGGTTTGCGTCATGAAGACCGACCCTGCCGTGCCCTCGTCACGCCCGCGCCGGTCGCGACTGGCCTTCCATTTGGCGGTCGTGCTCGTCGTCAAGATCATTCTGTTGACGTTGCTCTGGCATGCCTTCATCAAGCCGAACAAGGTCAAGGTCGATATCGACGCCATGGGCGGCCGCATCGCCGGCCCCGCATCCCAACACCCTTCAGTTTCCCAAGCTCGTATTTCAACCACTCCAGGAGATAACAAATGATCGACTCGACGGTCGTTGACCTGTCGCGCCTACAATTCGCGGCGACGGCGATGTACCACTTCATCTTCGTCCCATTGACGCTGGGGCTATCGTGGATTCTCGTCATCATGGAGTCGGTCTATGTCATGACCGGCAAGCCGATCTACAAGGAGATGACGCAATTCTGGGGCAAGCTGTTCGGGATCAATTTCGCGCTGGGCGTCACCACCGGCATCACCATGGAGTTCCAGTTCGGGACCAACTGGGCCTACTACTCACACTACGTCGGCGACATCTTCGGCGCACCGCTCGCCATCGAGGGGCTGATGGCCTTCTTCCTCGAATCGCCGATGTTCGGTCTGTTCTTCTTCGGCTGGAACCGCCTTTCGAAGCGTGGCCACCTCGCCGTCACCACGCTGATGGCGCTGGGCACCAACCTGTCTGCGGTGCTGATCCTGATCGCCAACGCCTGGATGCAGGACCCGGTCGGTTCGGCGTTCAACCCGATCACCATGCGCATGGAGCTGACCAACTTCGCGGCGCTGGTGCTCAACCCGGTCGCGCAATCCAAGTTCGTGCACACCGTTGCGTCGGGCTATGTCACCGGTTCGCTGTTCGTGCTCGGCATCTCGGCGTGGTATCTGCTGAAAAACTCGCACGTCGAATTCGCCCGGCGCTCGTTCCGCATCGCCGCCGCCTTCGGCATTGCCGGCACGCTGTCAGTCATCGTGCTCGGCGACGAATCGGGCTACGCCGTTTCCGAATCGCAAAAATCCAAGCTGGCCGCCATCGAGGCCATGTGGGAGACCGAGCCCGCGCCTGCCGGTTTCAACATCGTGGCCTGGCCGAACGAGGAAAAGCAGGCCAATGACTGGGAAATCAAGGTGCCGTTCATGCTCGGCTTGATCGCCACCCGCTCGACCAGCCAAGTGCTGCCCGGCATCCACGAGATCCGCGCCAAGAATAAGGAACGCATCGCCTCTGGCGTGCAGGCCATCATCGCCCTCGAAGACATGCGCAAGAACCCGACCGACAAGGCCGCGCAGGAGCAATTCAAGAAGCACGAAGCGGACATGGGCTACGGTCTGCTGGTCAAACGCCATGTCGACGACGTACGCCAGGCCACGCCGGAGGTCATCGAAAATGCCGCGATGGACTCGGTGCCCAAGGTCGCGCCGCTGTTCTGGAGTTTCCGCATCATGGTCGGCCTCGGCTTCCTGATGCTCGGGCTGTTCGTCGCGGCGATCTGGCTGTCGATCTACAACACCCATCGCCAGCACCCGTTGCTGATGAAGGCTTTCCTGTGGAGCATCCCGGCGCCGTGGATTGCCATCATGTGCGGATGGTTGGTCGCTGAGTACGGCCGTCAGCCGTGGACGGTGTTCGGCATGCTGCCGACTCACCTCTCGGCATCGAGCCTGTCGCCGGCCAGCCTGTGGGGCTCGATCGCCGGCTTCATGGCTTTCTACACGCTGCTGCTGATCGTCGAAATGTACCTGATGTTCAAGTACGCCCGTCTCGGCCCGACCGCCGTGCAATCGAACCACGCATGAGGGGAGAAGAAAAATGTTTGACTACGCAACCCTGAAACTCATCTGGTGGCTGCTCGTCGGCGTCCTGCTGATCGGTTTCGCCATCATGGACGGCCACGACATGGGCGTCGGCGTCCTGCTGCAAGTCATCGGCAAGGACGACACCGAGCGGCGCGTGATGATCAACACCATCGCCCCGCACTGGGACGGCAACCAGGTATGGTTCATCACCGCCGGCGGTGCGGTCTTTGCCGCCTGGCCGTTCGTCTATGCCACTGCCTTCTCCGGCCTTTACTGGGCGCTGCTGCTGGTGCTCTTCGCGCTGTTCTTCCGCCCGGTCGGCTTCGAGTACCGCTCCAAGCTGCCCGACCCGACCTGGCGCAAGTCCTGGGACTGGGGTCTGTTCGCCGGGAGCGCCATACCGGCGCTGGTCTTCGGCGTGGCCTTCGGCAACCTGTTCCTCGGCGTGCCGTTCCGCCTCGACGATACAATGCGTTCGTTCTATTCCGGCTCGTTCTGGGCGCTGCTCAACCCGTTCGCGCTGCTCTTCGGCGTCGTCAGCCTGTCGTTGTTGACGCTGCAGGGCGCCACCTTCCTCTCGCACCGCACCGAAGGCGAGTTGCAGGCGCGCGCCAAGAAGGCCGCCCAGATCCTCGCCATCGTCCTTCTGGCGGCTTTCTCGCTCGGCGGCTTGTGGGTCTCGCGCATCGACGGCTACGTGATCCAATCGATCGGCGACGTGGGCGCCTCGCTCAACCCGCTGATGAAGGAAGTCGGCCGCGCGCCGGGCGCCTGGTTCGCCAACTACGCCAAATATCCCGTGTTGTGGCTGATTCCCGCACTGGCTTACCTCGGCGGAATCATCGTGCTGGTGACCATCCGCGCCGGCCTGACGCTGCTGGCTTTCGTCGGTTCGTCGCTGGCCTGCGTGTCGGTAATCCTGACTGCGGGCGTCGCACTGTTTCCCTTCGTCCTGCCCTCGTCGGAAATGCCCAAGGCCAGCCTGACCGCCTGGGATGCCACGTCGAGCCATGTCACGCTGAACGTCATGCTGTGGGTGGCGCTGATCTTCACCCCGATCGTCGTCGCCTACACCGGCTGGGCGTACCGGGTGATGGCCGGCAAGGTCACCCGCGACTTCATCGTCAAGAACGACAAGACCGCCTACTGATCAAGCGAAAGGATTGAACATGTGGTACTTCACCTGGATTCTCGGCCTCGGCTTCGCCGTCCTGCTGGCCATCGTCAACGCCCTGTGGCTGGAAGCGCAGGACGAGGCAAACGAGAAGGAAACGCGGTAATCGTCTTGCAGCTCGGCTTCGCGCAGCGCAAGCCGAGATCACCCTCGACGTCGAATTACGCCCTGCGGGGCTAATCCGACCTGCTTCCTACTTTCCGGCCGGTTGTGGCACGCGGTTGCCGAGCACGAGACTCAAGCCTGCCGCGCCGATGATCAGCATGCCGAGGATCGACATGCGATCGGGAAAGTGGCCGAAGACCATCCAGCCGAGCATCATTGCCCACACGATCTGGATGTAGAGCAGCGGCGCCAGGCGCGATGCCGGCGACTCGTGAAAAGCCCGGATGAGCAGGAAATGCCCGGCACCGCCGTACAACCCCAGCGACAGGATGAGCACGGCCTGCTTCAATGTCGGGACGGTATCGGTCCAGAAAGACGGGAGAAACAGCGACATGATCACCGAACCGACCAGCGCGATGTAAAACAACTGGCGCACGGGCGGCTCGGTTGCCGCCAGCTTGCGCGTGAGAATCTGGTACAGCGAGTAGCACAGCGCCGCACCCAGCGCGTACACCACACCCATGCCGTCCATGTACCCGCCGGGGCGGGCAATCAGCAGCACACCGGCAAAGCCGGCCACCGTGGCCAGCCAGCTGCGCAAGTGGATTTTCTCCCCGAGTATCGGGCCGGCGAGGAGTGCCACCAGCAGCGGCGTGATGAACACCAGGGCAGTCGTCTCGGCCAACGGCAACGTACGGAAGGCCAGCAGACCCAGCATGGTACTGGCGACCTGCATGCTCCCGCGCAGTACCATCGTCCAGGGCCGGGAGGTCGCCACGATCTCGCGCCCCATGCCCGGAGCGACAGTCGCCAGCATGAAGATCAACTGGGTGATATAGCGCACCCACACCAGCAGCGGAACGGCAAAGTAGGCCGACATGTACTTTGCCGTCGCGTCGGAAACCGCAAAAATCAGTAGGGCTAGGGGAAAAAGCAGAAAACCGGAGAGATTCTTGATATTCACTACAAAACAACGCCCATATAAAAGGAGAACCCAAACGGGGAGGAAGAACCGGGAAACGCGCGGGACGACTTCTGACCGTGACCGGAAAGAAATGTTCAGCGCTTGGCGGCGAAACCGGTCAGGTCATCTGCCGGTAATCGACCGCCAGTTTAACCTCATTCTCGCAAATCAGCGCACGATGTCCTGGATGGCGTCCACCACCATCGATGAACCGATGGCAATCAGCAGGACATCGCCCGCCACTTGCACGTAACGGTGTCCGGCGGGCGGAGGAGGCATGCGGCGCATCAGATCGTGGGGCAGGTCGTAATAGACCACATCGTGCGGCAATGGCCGGCCCATTGCCCATTTCTTCGCCTGGCCGGGCGGCATGCAGCCATTACCCTTCTTGGCCAGCCCCTGCGGACACTTCCCGCCCTTGGCCTGACCGCCGTAATAATCGCGCACCACGCGGCGGTCCTGATCGCCGAAGTGGAAATCGACACGCACGCTTTCGTTCGACTGGGGACCTTCGTATTTATGCTCCTGCTGGGCATTCCCCTTCCCTTTGCCTTTGCCCGGATTGCCTCCTTTGTCCGCCAGAACAGCTGATGGCGCTATCAGGATTGACAAGGCGATAGCGGAAATAACCGGCTTTAGAAACTTCATGCGCATCCTTTCAAAGTTTGGCAGCGTCCCATTCGGGCCCCCATTGAGCACTTCATCGTTCCTCTAACGCGCGAGTCCGCCCGGCGCTGACAGGAACGAATCCACTCCCCCCTTGTCCATTATCAACCAATGCATTGTCTTTTCCGAACCTGTCCATCGGGAGGATCGTAAAAGCGGGCAGATCGAGGAGCTATGGCAAGTGTACTGGTCATCGACGAATCGCAACAACGCGCCGTGGAAATCTGCACCGGACTGATCCAGGCCGGGCATCAGGTCGCAGAGGTATTGCCGTCCGCGCTCGAACTCGTCGCCCGTATCGAGGAGATCAAGCCGGACATCATCCTGATCGAGACCGAATCGCCCTCGCGGGATACGCTCGAGCACCTGGGGGTGATGAACCGAGACATGCCGCGCCCGGCGGTCGATGTCGCCGTGGCGCACTTCGAGGAACACCTGGCGCTCAAGCGCGAACTTGCGGAAACCAGCCGCAAGCTCAGCGAGCGCAAGGTCATTGAAAAGGCCAAGGGCATTCTGATGAAGAGCCGTGGCATGGACGAGGAGACCGCGTATGGCGCACTCGGGAAGCTACCAATGGAACGCTCGCAACCGCTGGCCAAGGTGGCCGGCAATGTCGTCGACATGGCGGAACTGTTGCTCTGAAAACACCCTGCGTCTGCTGATCCTCGGAACCCTTGCGCTAACGCAGCCGGCCACCGCCCAGGTACCGCCGAATGCGCAGGAAGTCGCGCGCTACACCGGCCTGCACGCCGCCGCCCAGCAAGGCAATCCGGCTCAAATCGGCGCTCTGGTCGCCGCCGGAAACGACGTCAACGCCCGCGATTCCTACGGCAGAACGCCGCTGCATGTCGCCACGTTTTCCCGGCAGCGCGAAGCCATTCACGCGCTGGTCGAAGCCGGGGCGCGCACTGACCTGCTGGAGAATGACCGCTACGACGCCGTGACGATCGCCGCGGTCGCCGACGACGAGGAAACCCTGCGCGTCCTGCTCTCTCTCGGCGCAAGCGCCAAACTGATCACCAGCCGCTACGACGGCACGGCGCTGATCGCCGCGGCCCATCTCGGCCATGACGGCGTGGTCAGGCAGTTGATCGCTGCGGGTGCCCCGCTCGACCACGTCAACAACCTGCACTGGACGGCGCTGATCGAATCGATCGTGCTCGGCGACGGCGGCCGGCGGCATGTCGAAACCTTGCGCGCGCTGATCGAGGCCGGCGCCAACACGCAGCTGAGCGACCGCGACGGCGCTACGCCACTGGCGCTGGCGAAGGCCCGCGGCTACCAAGCGATGGTGGAAATTCTCCAAAAGGCTGGCGCCAGATAATCGGCTATTTCCCCGTGGCGCACGCGATCCTCAGAAACTGCTCCAGAGCCCGTCGAGCGCCTGAGACGCCCGTACGAAAAGCAAGTATTTGCGATCATAGGCGCTCTTTTTCTGCGGATCGGGCTCCAGCCGTTCCTTGACCCTGACCATGTGCCGGGCCGCCTCCCGCAGATCGCGATACAGACCGGAGACGACGGACGCGGCCATGGCGCAACCGAGGGCGCCCAACTCTTTCGTGTCGATGATTTCGACCCGCAATCCGATCACATCGGCGAACATCTGCGACCACGTCCTATTGTTCGCCGCGCCGCCGGCCAGGCGAATGGCCTCGGGACGGTCACGGTTGGACAGCAGCCGCTCGATGTGAACGCGGTGGGAAAACACGATGCCTTCGAGCACGGCACGGATGATCTGCGCCCGCGTATGGGAACTCTCCAGGCCGATGAAACAGGCCTTGGCCTGCGGGTTGTCGTTCGATCCGTAGAGGAAAGGCAGGAAGAGGATCGACTGTTCGTCGAAGCGAACGGAAGCCGCCATTTCTTCCGCGACGGCATGGATGCCGACTCCCCGCTCACGCGCCTGCCGCTTTTCGCTGTCGAGAAAAAGGTCCGCGAACCAGTCGTTGTTGCTGGCCGAGGTCGGGCTGGATTCCTCGATCAGGAAATAGCCGGGGAGGCAAAACAGCGAATTCATCTTGATCGATTTGTTGAGAACCGGCTGGCGCGCGATGTACTCGTTGATTCCCCACGTGCCGGCGATGACGCACAGGTTCTTCTCATCGGTCACGTCCATGGCCACCGCGCAGGCGTCGATGTCGAACATGCCACCGGCCACCGGAGTACCGGCCTTCAGACCGGTCAGCGCCGCCACCTCGGACGTCACGGCGCCGCACGCCTCCGTGGAATGGCGCAACGGCGGCAGTTTGCCGGCCATGTCTACCACGCCAAAATCCCGCATGACCTCGCGATCAAATGCAGTCTCGGCAAGATTCATCAGGCTTGTCCCGGAATAGTCGGTCACCTCGGCGTACGCCTCACCGGTCAACCGGAAACGGACATAATCCTTCACCGCAAACACCCACTGAACCCGCTCCAGCACCTCCGGCGCGTTGTCCTGGAACCAGCGCCACAGGGCCACCGGCTGGCACGCCAGCGGCGTCTGCATGGTCCGGGGGAAGACCCTCGCCGCGGTGCCATCCTTTTCCCACTGCTCGGGATACATCCAGGCACGGGCATCGGTAGAAACGATGCCGTTGCACGCCGGCTTCCCGTCCTTGCCCCAAAGGTACAACCCCTTGCCATGGCCGGTGCAGGCCACGCCCCTGATTGCGCCGGGATCGACTCCGGAATCCTGTACGGCCCTGCGGATGACTTCCAGATTCGCCTGCCACAGCGCCTCCATGTCCCGTTCGGTGAATCCGGGACGAGGCCTGAGCATCGGAACTACCGCCGCAGCGGAGGCGATTTCCCTGCCGTGCGCATCGAAGATGACAGCCTTGGTGACGCTGCCGCCGTTGTCGATTCCGAGGAAATAGCTGTTCATGAAGTGTGTCTGCGAGGTTGATCACGGCCGTATGTTACCAAGGCCGGGACTTCTCTTCTCCGCAAGAGCCACAACCTCGGGGCAATTGTACGAGCAACGTCTGGACATCGCCCTCGACCTCGCGTAGCATCGCCGCCCCCCCCCGGTACACCTTAGCTGACTCCCCATGCCCTACCCCGCTTCCGCCCGCGCCTGCGGCCTCGATTTCGGCACGTCCAACTCCACCGTCGGCTGGCTGCGGCCAGGGCGGGAGACCTTGCTGCCGCTGGAAGATGACAAGGTGACGTTGCCTTCGGTGGTGTTCTTCAATGCCGAGGACGACAGCACCCGCTTCGGCCGCGCCGCGCTGCAGGAGTATCTGGCCGGCCACGAGGGGCGCCTGATGCGCTCGATGAAGAGCCTGCTCGGCAGCAGTCTCATCGACGGGAAGACGGAGGTCCATGGCCGCTCGCTGCCGTTTCGCGATCTGCTCAAGCAGTTCATTGGCGAACTCAGGCGGCGGGCCGACCTTCACGCAGAGCGGCCGTTCGAATACGCGGTGCTCGGCCGGCCAGTGTATTTCGTCGACGACGACCCGACGGCCGACCGGATGGCGGAAGACACGCTGGCCGAGATTGCCCGGAGCGTGGGCTTTTCGGAGGTGAGTTTCCAGTACGAGCCGATCGCCGCGGCTTTCCATTACGAGACCGAAATTGATCGTGAAGAACTGGTCCTGGTGGCCGACATCGGTGGCGGCACCTCGGATTTCTCGCTTGTTCGCCTGTCCCCACAGCGCGCGAAACTGTCAGATCGCGGCGATGATCTGCTGGCCAACGGCGGCGTGCATATCGGCGGCACGGATTTCGACCGCTTGTTCAGCCTGACCAGCGTCATGCCGCTCTTCGGCTACCGCAGCCTGCTGACGAGCCGGCGTGAAATGCCCTCCGGAATTTTCTTCGATCTCGCCACCTGGCACAGCATCAACTCGGCTTACACGTACCAGGTACTGACGGAGCAGAGGCGCCTGGCCTTCGACGCGCAGGAGCCGGAGAAGTCCGCCCGCCTGCTCGCGCTGATCGAGAAGCGCGCCGGCCACTGGCTGGCCAACGAGGTGGAGCAGGCCAAGATCACGCTGTCGGATCAACAGGGTACGGCGATGGCGCTCGACCGAATCGAGACGGGCCTGCGGCTGCCGCTGACCCGCAACGAGTTCGATGCGGCTACCGCAGGGCTGGTCGACAGGATCGAGGCGAAGCTTGCCGCGCTTCTGACCGATGCCGGCGTGGCGCCCGAAGGCATCGACACGATCTTCTTCACGGGCGGTGCCAGCGGCGTTCCACGCCTGCGCCGCCGCATCGCCGCCCTGCTGCCGCAGGCGCGCCCGATCGAAGGCGACCTGTTCGGCAGCATCGGCGCGGGTCTCGCGATCGAGGCGGCGCGGCGCTACGGGTAGCCGATCGTGTCGGCGACATAGAACCTCCGCTCCCTCGGCGCCGAGAGGCCATTCCTGCAGCCATTGTCCGGGAGAAGGGCAATTCGCCGCCTTCTTCGCTCACCCGCTATTACGCAATCCCGCGGCAATGCCGTTGATCGACATGTGAATACCGCGCTGCACGCGCTCGTCGCTTTCGCCGGCGCGGTGGCGCTGCAGCAGTTCGATCTGCAGGTGATTGAGCGGGTCCATGTAGGGGAATCGCGTGCGGATGGAACGCTTCAGCAGCGGGTTGTCGGCCAGAAAATCCTCGTGCTGCTCGATGGCCAGGAGGAGCCGGCGGGTGCGCTCGAACTCGGCGCGGATGCGGCCGAAGATCTCGTCGCGCAGCGTCGTATCGGTCACCAGATGGGCATACCGTGCGGCGATTACCAGGTCGGCCTTGGCCATCACCATGTCCATGTTGGAGAGCAGCGCGTTGAAGAACGGCCAGGTGGCGACCATGCGGCGCAGAATTTCCATGCCGTTCGGGTTCTCTTCGAGCCAGCGCTCCACCGCCGAACCGAACCCGTACCAGCCCGGCAGCATCAGGCGGCACTGGGCCCAACTGAAGACCCAGGGGATGGCGCGCAGATCCTCGATACGATCCGATGCCTTGCGGGAAGCGGGGCGGCTGCCGATATTGAGGCCGCCGATTTCCGCGATCGGCGTTGCCTGCCGGAAGAAGCGGTTGAAGCCTTCGGTCTCGTACACCAGCCCGCGATAGGCCTGGAACGCAAGTTCGGACAGCCGTTCCATCACCGCGTGGTAGGCCGCCGGCTCGGTCTTGCCCTCCAGATCCAGCAGCGTTGCTTCGAGGGTGGCGGCGGCCAGTGTCTCCAGATTACGGCGGCCGACTTCCGGATTGGAATACTTCGATGAGATCACTTCGCCCTGCTCGGTAATGCGAATCTGCCCGGAAACGGCGCCGTCCGGTTGCGCCAGGATGGCCAGGTAGCTCGGGCCGCCGCCCCGCCCCACCGAGCCGCCGCGTCCATGGAACAGCCGCAGGCGCACTCCCGCGGCGTCGAACACGCGCGCGAGCTCGACCTCGGCTTTGTACAACTCCCAGCCGGAGGTGAGAAAACCGCCGTCCTTGTTGCTGTCCGAGTACCCGAGCATCACTTCCTGCTCGTCGCCTCGCGAATGGACCAGGGCACGATACGCGGGCAATGCGAAGAGGCGCTGCATGATCGACGGGCCGTTGCGCAGGTCGGCGATTGTCTCGAACAGCGGGATGATGTTC
This sequence comes from Propionivibrio sp., assembly GCA_029975435.1. Lineage (GTDB taxonomy): Bacteria > Pseudomonadota > Gammaproteobacteria > Burkholderiales > Rhodocyclaceae > Propionivibrio. The sequence continues at coordinate 27,296 of JARKPC010000293.1, forward strand.
ATGCCCAGCGCGGGCGGCTGGCCGCCGCCGAGCGGCGACGCCGGCTGCAACAGGCCGGCTTCCTTGAGCAGCAGGGCAACTTCGAGCAGGTCCGACACGCTGTCAGTCTTGGAAATGATCGCATTGGGCAAGGCCGCCTCGCCATATCGCGCGCGCAATTCGCGGGCGGCAAAGAATATCTTCAGTTCGCCGACGGTCTCTTCGCTGTAGTCGAGATGCGGCGAATACAGCGGGCGCGGATTGGCGATCTCTTCGGAAAGCAAGGCAATTCGGGATTCTTCATCGAGCGCGGCGTAACCCGGCTGGGGCATGATGCGGCCGGCGCGGGCCAGCAGTTCCCCGACCGTGAGCTCGTGGACATCGGAGTTCTGGCGCAGATCGATCGGCGCCAGATGGAATCCGAAGACCTGCACGGCGCGCATCAGGCGTTGCAGACGGCCGCCGGCGATCAGCGCGGCACCTTGCACAGACAAGGATTCGGAGATGACAGCGAGATCACCGTAGAGATCGGAGGCGGTCGCGTAGGCTTCGGCTTCCCCGACGGCGTGGCGCAGCGCTTCGTGCTGGCCGAGAGCGCGCGCGGTGGCGGCCAGACGCGCGTAGATTCCGGTCAGCGCGCGCCGGTAGGGCTCGTCGGCGCGGTGCGGGGAAGTATCCGGTGAGCAGCTGGCCAGTTCGGCCATGGCTGGCGAAACGCCGTGCAGGAACTGCGACAGCGGCAGTTCGGAGCCGAGCGTGTGAATTTCCGCGAGGTAGAAGTCGAGCGCCGCGGTCGATTGCAGATTCAGCGCCGTTTTCAGGATGTCGGCGGTTACGAATGGGTTGCCGTCGCGGTCGCCGCCAATCCAGCTGCCGACCCGGAAGAACGGCGGCAGTTGCCAGTCTTCTCCGGGGAAACGCCGGGCCAGCAGATCCTGCAACTGCGCGTACAGGCGCGGCAGTTCGGCAAAGAAGGTGTCGTTGTAGTAGCTGATCCCGTTCTTGATTTCGTCGACCACCGCCAGACGCGTCGGGCGCAGCATGCGTGTGCGCCACAGCCGGAGCACCGCGCGGCGCAGCGCAGTGTCGTTCTCTTCCTGCTCCTCGGGTGTGAGTTCGATGCGGTCGCGCTGGTCGAGCAGGCCGGCGATCTCATGCTGGCATTGCAGGATGCATTTGCGGGAAACCTCGGTCGGGTGCGCCGTGAGCACCGGCGAGACCAGCGCCGTCGCGAAAAATCCGCGCAGTTTTTCGGCGGGAAGCCCGGCCTCCTGGAGGCGATCAAGCGCCTTCTGCAGGCTGCCGTCGCGAGGCGCCGACCCCTGCCGGGCGTGCACCCGGCGGCGACGGATGTGATGCTGGTCTTCGGCAATGTTCGCCAGATGCAGGAAGTAACTGAAGGCGCGAACGACGGAAATCATCGTGTCGCGCGGCAAACTATTGAGAACAGCTTCCAGATCGGCACGCGCAGCCGTGTCGATTTCCCGATCCGGGCTCTGGTTCAGCCGGACCGAGGCCTGGCGAATATGCTCGACGGCGGCGAATACGTCGTCACCCTCCTGTTCCCGCACGGTATCGCCGAGCAGGCGACCGAGCAGGCGGGTGTCATCGCGGAGCGGGAGATCTTTATTGCTGGCAGGCATAGGCGTTGGTCACGAGGTGGGTTGAGTGAAATCTACTCTCTCAAGGCACCGGCGGCGGAAGGAAGTTCCTGAAAGCAGCCGTCGATTCGTCTCGAATGCGCAGAGAACAACCAAGTGCGAATCAGTCACACCTGTTGCAACAATATGCGGAGCCGACAGGTCGAATGCTTGTTTCGCCCGAGAACTACAGGAGGAGCGCACGATGAACAACGAACAGGCAGCGCCTGAAACGAAAGGTGTTTCGGTGAAATTACTTGCGACGGTCGACCTTGGCCCCGAGATCGAGGGCATGACGGGGCGCCAACTTCGAATGCGGATGGTGACCATCGAGCCGGGAGGCGTCTTTGGCCCGATTCATGATCATAAGGACAGACCGGGCACCGTCTATATCATGCAAGGAACGATCACCGACCATCGAAATGGAATTGCTACGGACTATGGGCCAGGAGTGGGCTGGCCCGAGGATCGGAACACTACGCACTGGCTCGAGAACAGAGGAACGATTCCGGCAGTCGAGATCTCGGTCGATATCGTCAGGCAAGCGTAAGCGCAAGCCCGACGTCCGACGCAGCCGCGCTTGACACGCGGCGTTCCCCGACGCCTTTCAGTCGTTTGAGTATCGTTTCGCCCGTTCTGCGCGATGCCCTCACGAGCTTCGCGAAGGTTCGTGGCACGCCCGCCCATTTGCTATGATTGTGACATTCCCTTGCGACTTCCGGCGGTCGACGCATCCACGACAATGCTCCCTGAGAAACTCGGCAGATACCAGATCATCGCGGCCACCGGCGACAACACGCTGGGGGCGACGTATCTCGGCAACGACCCGCTGCTCAAGCGCAAGGCGGTGCTGCAGACCGTGCGCGTCGACCCGGCGGTTGCAGACCGGAGTGGCGCACCGGATCATTTTCTCAAGGACATCAAGGCGGTCGAACGGCTCAGCCATGTCAATATCGCCACGGTGTATGACTGCGGGCAGGAGGGCGATCTCGCCTACATCGCCACCGAATTCCTCGACGGCCGCGACCTCCGCGAGCTGATCGTCAGGGGTCAGCCCGTTCCCGCGGAACTCGCCGTCGATATCGTGGCCGGCATCGCGGATGGGCTGGCTTACGCCCATCGGCACGGCGTCATCCATCAGAACGTCACCCCTGCAAACATCACAGTCCTGGCCAACGGCGGAGTCAAGCTCTCGGGCTTCGGCATCGCCGCCCTGCAAACAGGGAGCCCGCAGGCGGATGCGGCGCTGCGGGGCGCGACGGCCTATCTCGCGCCCGAACAGTTCTCGGGCAAACCCGCCGATGCGCGGACCGACATCTTCTCGCTGGCGGTGATCCTGTATCAGCTGCTGACCGGCAAACCGCCTTTCGACGGCGACAACGCCGCCGAAGTGATGTACCGGATCGTCCGCAAGCCGGCGCGATGGCCTTCGCGCGTGGCACGACTCGAGCACCGCGGATTCGACTTCATTCTCGCCCGCGCGCTGGCCAAGTTGCCGGATGACCGCTACCCGTCGGCCATCGAGTTCGCCGCCGACCTTCGCCGCGCACGCGAGCTGGCCGAACGCGCGCCGCTGCCCTGGCCGACCGGCGGCTTGTCGCAGCGCAAGAGTTCCGGCGGCGGTCAGTCCGGCACTTCACGGGACGATGAAGTGAATGGCACGCTTGCATCGTTGCCCGCCTCACGCCGGCTGGCCTATGCCGTCGCCGGAGTCGCGCTGGCCGCGGGCGTGGCGTTCGTCGGCTGGAACGCAACCCGGCCGGTCCCTGTTCCCGCACTCGTTGCTCCCGCCGCTCCCGCAGCGCCGTCCGCCGCCCAATTGGCACAGGCGCCCGCCCTGCCGACTCCGGTCGTTGCTCCGGCAATCGCCAGCACTGCGCAACAAACCCCCTCCGCGCCGCCACCCGAGATCGCACCTGTCCCGACGGTCGTTGCCGCCGCGGCGAGCGACGTGGCGCCGCCGGCGCCGGCCAAACCCGCCACGGTCACGCTATCCGTCGCCCCGTGGGGCGAAGTCTTCGTCAACAACCAAAGCCGCGGCATCTCGCCGCCGCTGACGCGGCTGGAGCTGCCGCCCGGCCGGGTGCGCGTTGAAATCCGCAATTCCGGCGCACCGGCGCTGGTCAAGGAACTGAATCTGGAAGCCGGAAAAACCGTGCGCTTGAAGCACAAGTTCTGAACGCCCGAAAGGAATCCCATGAGACACGGCACCTCCCTGTTCGCATTGGCATGCCTGCTCGGTGGCTGCGCCACGTCGCCGGAAGCTCCGCCCGCGCCACCGGAAGCGCCCTTGGCCGCCGCCGTAACGCCTCCCGCCGAGCCTGTCTCCGAAACTCCGCCGGCACCTGCTCCAAAGCCGGGGGCCGCCGGCCTGGCCAAAGGCATCGACGCTTACGAGAACGGCCAGTACCGGTTGGCACGCAACCAGTTGGGCAACGCACTCGCAAGCGGCCTCGACGCGCCCGACCAGGTCGTCGCCCACAAGTATCTGGCCTTCATCGCCTGCGCCGGCGGCGAGAGGATTACTTGCCGAAGCCACTTCAGAAAGGCGCTGGACATCGACCCCGGCTTCAGCCTGACCCGCACCGAATCCGGCCACCCCGTCTGGGGCAAGATCTTTCGCGAAGTGCAAGCGGAGCGATCGAAGGCCAAACGCTGAGCCGCCTCGCCCTAGGCATTCAGAGCGGCGCGGACAAAGGGTTCGATCTTTTCCGGTTTGGTGAAGGGGGCAAAGCGGCGCAGCACTTGCCCGTCGCGTCCGATCAGGAACTTGGTGAAGTTCCAGCGAATCGAGGGGCCGAACAATCCCGGCCTGGCCGCCGTGAGCAGCTTGAACAGCGGATGCGCGTCCGGGCCGTTGACCTCGGTCTTGGCGAACATGGGAAAACTCACGCCGTAATTGACCAAGCAGGTCGCGGCGATGTCGTCGGCGCTGCCGGGCTCCTGCTGGCCGAATTGGTTGCACGGGAAGCCGAGGACGACAAACCCGCGCTCCCGGTACTTCTGGTACAGGGATTCCAACCCCGCGTATTGCGGCGTAAAACCGCATTGGCTCGCCGTATTGACGACCAGGACCACCCGGTTCGCGTAATCGCTCATCGCGATCGTCTGGCCGCGCAGGCTGGTTGCGCTGAGTTGGTGAAACGCGTTCATGAGACACATCCTTTGTCCCGTCGGGGCCATCGGCGCAAGCGGAATCCACGACCTGTTCCGCCCTGTTGCAGGGCTACCCGCCCGCTCACCATGGACATATGCCCTGGCCAACTGTTCCCATTCCTTCCGGGTGCCGCCGAAGATCAACCCGAAAGCCCGCTCCTGCGAAATGCCGATGCCCGCGCTTCTTCCCAACCGAGGAGAGCCAGTTTCCGTTCGCTCCCCCAGCGGTAGTTCCCGACGTCTCCGGTTTCCCGGATGACCCGATGGCAAGGGATGAGGAAGCCGATGCTGTTGGCGGCCAGCGCGTTGCCAACGGCGCGCTGGGCATGCGGGCTTCCGGCTTGGCGGGCCAGCTGTTGGTACGAGGTGACCTGCCCGAACTCGGTGTGCATCAGCGCCTCCCACACCTTGATCTGGAAGTTCGTACCCTTGAGGACAAGATGGATGTTCCCTCGCGTCGGCGTTGCCGGAAAAATCAGCCGGAGCAGTTCGCCAGCCCGCCCGTGGTCCGGTGTCAGCGTTGCCTCCGGCCAACGCATGGCAAGCCCGGAAATCATCTCGGCCGGCCCCGACGTGCAGAAGGCGAAGTGACAAACGCCTCGCCCCGTCCAGGCGACGAGCACCTCGCCGAACGGGGACGGCGCGAAGCCGAACCCGATACTCATCCCGCGGCCGGCCGAACGGATCTCGCCGGGAGTCATCGCTTCGCAGCTCACCATCAAATCGTGAAGACGGCTGGTACCGCTCAGGCCGGCATCGAGGGCAACGGACAGGCTGTCGTCAGCCGCGCCAAGCCGCTGCCTGGCGAACTCCTTGGTCAGGTACTGCAGAAAGCGTTTCGGCGAAATGCCGGCCCAGTCTGAAAACACCCGTTGCAGGTGGTGCGGGCTCATGTGCACCGCGGCGGCGATTTCCTCCAGGCCGGGCTGTTGTCTCGCGCGGCGGCGGATGAACCGGATGGCCCGCGCGATGACGTCGAAATGGCGCGACTGTTCAATCAGGTCAGGCATGACCACGCCCGCAAAATGCAATGGAACTCGCCAGCGCCGATCGGCATGGACAGGGAGGAAGCCCCCTTGTTGAGGGCAGGAAGCCGGCGGTTTTCATCGTGCCTCGATTGGTTGGTCACGGCGCCAGTATGCCTGCTCGCCAGTCCGCATCAATCCGATTCTTGCGGAGTTGCAACCGGCGTCCCCTCACCTGCCCGACCGGTTGTCCTCAGCCTCGAGCCACGTCAGCCACACCCGCGCATCGAACTCAAGCTGGTGATACGCCGGTTCCATGTACTGGCAGAGCCGGTAGAACTCCTTTTCGTGATCGCGAATGCGCAGATGCGCCAGTTCATGCACGACGATCATGCGCAGGAACTCTTCCGGCATCTCCCGGAATACTGCGGCGATGCGGATTTCGTTCTTCGACTTGAGTCTCGCACCCTGCACGCGGGCAATCCGGGTGTGCGTGCCGAGCGCCTGTCCGACGACGCGGAGCTTTCCGTCGAAAGCCACCTTGCTCAGCGGTGGGGTATTGCGCAGGTGCTCGTCCTTGAGTTCCTGCACGTAATCGTAGAGGGCTTTGTCGGTGCGGACGGCATGCATGCGCGGGTATCGCTGCCGCAGCACGCCGCCGAGCGTGCCGTCGGCCAACCGGCGACGGACAGGCTCGACGAGCGCGGGCGGATAGCCGGCGAGATAGTCCGGCGCAGCGGTCGGGCGCATGCCGCTGCCGATCAGATCAATTTCCAGCCGTCGATGACCAGGCTGCGAAAACCAAGGAAATTCTGTGTACCGATGGTCAGCGAATCCGGATCGGGCAGGCAGTCGGGCACGTACAGCGTCACGCCCTGTGCGTCCTGCCGCGTGTACCCGGAGGGATCGGACGGCACCCCGAAACGGACCGCCGGACTCTCGGTCACGTCGAAACAGCAGCCGCTCACCTTGTAAGGCATCTCGATGAACACGGACGAGTTCTTTTCCCGAACGTAATTCAGGGCATCCTCCGAAAACGCAATCACGTCATCTCCTCCAGATTATTCATTCATGGACGGCTAGCCACACCGTGCGCAATTGACCACAGCGCAAGCCTCCGGGTTCATCCGTTGCGCAGAGTACGCATGATACGTCCTGCGAAGGCAACACGACACGGCTACGGATTGCTACTATTTGGCACCTTGTGAATTGGCAGGCTGATCAGAAGACGCTCGCGATGCAGAAAAGACTGGATGTTTCGACAAACGGTTGGAACATTGATGAAAGAACTTCCCGGATCCTGTTCGACAGCCTGCTGAACGGCGTGGCCTACGGCCGGATGATCTGCGACGGCGGAGAACCGGCGGATTTCTGCTTCCTCAGCGTCAACGAGGCATTCGCGCGGCAGACGGGCCTTGCCGGGGTAACCGGGCGGCGGGTATCGGAAGTTATCCCCGGCGTGCGCGAGACCGACGCGGATTTGCTGAAGATTCTCGGCCGGGTAGCGGCCGGCGGCGATCCGGAGCGTTTCGAGCACTACCTGACCGCGCTGCAGATGTGGATCTCGGTCTCCGTCTCGTGCCCGCAGGCGGAGCATTTCCTGGCCGTTTTCGACGTCATCACCGAACGCAAGCAGGCCGAGGCGTCGCTGCTCGAGAGCGAGCACCGGCTCACGCGGGTCATCGACGGGTCCGACCAGGGATTCTGGGACTGGAACCTGCGGACCAACACCTTCACCGTCAGCCCGCGCTTTGAGACCATGCTCGGTTACCAGCCGGGCGAAACGGCCATCAAGGTCGAAAACTGGGCCGCATACGTCCATCCGGACGACCTGGAAAAAGCCTGGGCCTCGATCAAACGCCACCTGGCCGGAGAGTCTCCCGTCCATGAAATGGAATTGCGGTGCCGCGAAAAATCCGGCAAGTGGCGGTGGATCCTGACATGCGGACGCATCGTCGAGCGCGACGCGGACGGAAAACCGGCCATGATGTCCGGCACGCACACCGACATCTCCGAGCGCAAGAAAGCCGAGAGGGAGCTCCGTCAAGCCGCAGCGGTGTTCGAGAACACGCAGGAAGGCGTGATGATCACCGACAGCCGGGCCCGTATCCAGTCGGTCAATCGTGCCTTTACCCACATTACCGGTTACTCGCTGGAAGAGATACGTGGCCGGACCCCCGCGCTGCTCAGATCGGGGCGCCACGACGACGCGTACTACGAGGAGATCCGGGCCAGCCTGGCCAACAGCGGCTATTGGCAGGGGGAGCTGTGGAATCGCCGAAAAAACGGCGAGACCTACCCGCAGCTCACCACCATCAACATCGTTCGCGAAGACGCCGGCACCGCGCTTCACTACGTCACCGTTTTCACCGACGTGTCGGCGATCAAGGCGTCGCAGGAGCACCTCGAGTTCGTCGCCCAGCACGATCCGCTGACCGGCCTGCCGAACCGCGTGATGCTTTTTTCCCGCCTTGAGCACGCCATGAGCGTGGCACGGCGTGAAAAAAAGGGGATTGCCCTGCTGCTGATCGACCTGGACCGCTTCAAGGACATCAACGATAGCTATGGACACCTGGCCGGAGACCAGCTCCTGCAGCAGGTTGCCGAAACGCTGCAGGGCCGGCTGCGCGGCGCCGACACCCTGGCCCGCCTGGGTGGCGACGAATTTGCCATCCTCATCGAGGAAATATCGCGGCCGGATGACGCCGGAAGGGTTGCGGAAGACATCCTGGCCGTGCTGGAAGAACCGTGGAGACTGATCAACGGCAAGGACGTCCACGTCTCGGCCAGTATCGGCATCGCGCTTCATCCCGGCCCGTCGAGCACTCCCGAGGAATTACTGCAGCAGGCCGACGCAGCCATGTACCGGGCAAAAAAGGAAGGGCGCTCGCGCTTCCAGTATTTTTCCGAGGACCTCACCCACAATGCCCGGGAAAGGCTGGACCTGGAAAGCCGCCTGCATCGCGCCATCGAAGACGACGAACTGGAAGTGTATTTCCAGCCGCAGATCGACATCGGCAGCGGTCTGGTCATCGGTGCGGAGGCGCTGGCCCGCTGGCCATCACCGGACGGATGCCTGATCACGCCGGACCGGTTCATCCCGCTGGCCGAAGAAACGGGGCTGATCCTGCCGCTCGGCCGCCGGGTCTTGCGCGAAACCTGCCGTGCCGGACGGATGTGGCTCGACGCCGGCTACCCCACGCTGAGGCTGGCGGTCAATGTTTCGGCCAGGCAACTGCGCGATCCCGGGTTTTCCGACGAAGTGCTGGCCATTGTCCGTGAGACGGGTTTTCCGGCCAGTCTGCTGGAGATCGAGATCACCGAATCCTCGCTCATGTCCGGGCATGACGAAGCGATCAGCCAGTTGCAGAACCTGCGCGCACATGACATCCGGATTGCCGTCGACGATTTCGGCACGGGGTACTCGTCACTGGCCTACCTCAAGCGCCTTCCGCTCGATGTGCTCAAGATCGACCGCAGCTTCGTCGAACATATCGCGCTGCGCAAGGACGACCGCGAGATCGTGACGGCCATCATCCAGATCGGACACACGCTCGGCTTCAGGGTCGTGGCGGAAGGCGTGGAGACCGCCGAGCAGTTCGCTCTCCTGAAGGGAAAGGGCTGCGACATCTACCAGGGTTACCTCTTCAGCCCGCCCCTGCCGCGGCGCCAATTCGAATCGCTGCTGGCACAGCACCCGGGAAGGATTTCGGATTTTCAGAAAAATCAATAATTTATTTGCTTTTTTCGGCATTTCAGTGCATAGTCTCGCCCGCGATCTTCAAGTCCGTGTTGTAATTCTCCGGTTAGACCCTGCAGTCCTGCAGACCCCTTCCCTGTTTTTCACCTCGCTCTCTTGATCCTCGCCCTCAAGCAAGGGGCTGGTCCCCTTTTTAAATTTTTTGGATATTCAAGATTATGGCAACAGGTACTGTTAAGTGGTTTAACGACTCCAAGGGCTTCGGTTTCATCGCTCAGGACGCAGGCGGCGAAGATCTCTTCGCGCATTTCTCGGCGATTCAGTCGAACGGTTTCAAGACCCTGACCGAAGGTCAGCGTGTCACGTTCGATATCACCCAGGGACAAAAGGGCAAGCAAGCTTCGAACATCCGCCCGGCTGAATAAACCGCGCAACGGCTCACTCCGGCGGGTCCACCCGCCTCTGATGCGCCATCGATGGAACCCGGCTCTTGCCGGGTTTTATTTTTTCTCTTTCACGGAGGCGCACTCATGGCCAAAGAAGAACTCATCGAAATGCAAGGCGTCGTCACTGAATGCCTTCCCGACGCCCGCTACCTCGTCCTGCTGGACAACGGACACCAACTGGTCGCCTACACGGCGGGCAAGATGCGCAAGCACCACATCCGTATCCTCGCAGGCGACAAGGTCTCGCTCGAACTGTCCCCCTACGATCTGAGCAAGGGCCGCATCAACTTCCGGCACATCGAAGGCCGCACCCCACCCGCCGCCGCAACGCCCCGCCGTCGTTGAACGGCTTACCCGTTCGCCAGTGAAAACTCGGCCACGGCGGAGTACTCCGACCCGGCCGATGCCAACCGTGAGCACACCAGCAAAAAACTCCTGCATGGCCAGGTAATCGGCTCGACAGCCGCCAGCTCGAGCGCCCCCTGCCAATCCGGCACTTTGCGCACGAGCGTGACGTGCGGGGTGAAACGTTGCTTTTCGTCACAGCAGATCGATACGGCACGCAGCTGCTCGCGCAAGCTCTCAACCAGGATCCGCAGTTCCTCGGCCGGAGATGAGCAGCCCGCCCACAGCAGGCGGTTGTGCCGCCAGTAACCCAGACGGTCGATGGTCAATGCGAACGATTTCCCCCTGACCACTTGCGCGGCCCGGATCGCCGCCGGCAGCAACGTCTCGTCGACCTCGCCAAGGAAAGCCAGCGTCAGGTGGATCGTCTCCGTCCGCGTGGCCTTGCCGCCGTACTGCCGCACCAGCGCATCGGCTTGCCCGGCCAGCGCTTGCGCCACGGATTCAGGCGGCCACAGGGCAAAGAAAAGTCGCATGACGAACGAGCTTCACGCCCCCCGGTTCATTTCTTCGCGTGTGCGGGGCGAAACGCCTTGCAGAACTCGTCGTTCGTTTCCAGGCACGCTCCTTCGATCAGGTCGATGCAATAGGGAATGGCCGGGAATACCGCCTGCAGGCAATCGTCGATGGCCGATGGCTTGCCGGGCAGATTGACGATCAGGCAGGTGCCGCGGATGCCTGCCGTCTGGCGAGAAAGGATCGCCGTCGGCACGAATTTCAACGATGCCGTGCGCATCAGCTCGCCGAATCCCGGCAGCATCTTGGTACATACGGCCTCGGTCGCCTCCGGCGTCACGTCGCGCAGCGCCGGCCCCGTACCCCCGGTGGTCACGACCAGGCTGCAGCCCTCGGCATCGACCAGATCGATCAGGGTCGTTTCGATCAACTCCTGCTCGTCGGGGATGACCCGCGCAACCGGTTCCCACGGGCTGGCGAGCGCACGCGTCAGCCAATCGCAGATCGCCGGACCGCCTTTGTCCTCATAGACACCGCTGCTGGCGCGGTCGGAAACCGTCAGGATGCCGATGCGCGCCCTGGCCTTGCCGATGCAGTCTTTCATGACTTCTCCTCCACCAGACCGGAACCACCCTGGAACGCGCTCCCGTCGAGCAACTGCACCTGCGCCATGTCACCGGCAGCCAGTCCATCGCTACCCTCGGGAACGACCAGCAGACCATCGGCGCGGGCCATCGAGGTCAGGTCGCCGCTGCTCTGCGAGCCGGTCGATGTAGCCAGCAAGCCGCCTGCCGCGTCCTGCGCCAGCGTCACGCGGATGAATTCAGCGCGCCCGGGACGATGCTTCACCGGATGCGTCAGCCGCGCCGCCACCGAACGCCGGAACAGGTTCGGATGCCCCATCATGCGGCGCACGGCGGGAACCACGAACTGCTCGAAGCAGACCATGCTCGACACCGGGTTGCCCGGCAAACAGAAGACCAGGCTCTTTCCCCGTGTGCCAAAGGCCACCGGATGCCCCGGCCGCATCTCGACCCGCCAGAAATGCATGGTGACACCGAGGTCAGCCAGCGTCGGGCGCACGTGGTCATGTACTCCAACCGAGGTTCCTCCGGAAACCAGCAACACGTCGTAGTCCAACCCCTGTTTCAGGAAGCGGGCCAGTTCATCCGGCTTATCGCGGGCAATGCCCAGGCGCACCGGCTCGATGCCCAGCGCCTGAAGTTGTGCCATCAGGGCATAGCTGTTCGATTCCGGAATCTTGCTGGCATCGAACGGCGCCACCAGCGCCTCCAGCTCATCGCCGGTAGACAGGATGGCCACGCGCGGCCGGCGATAAACCTGCAGGCGGGCGCGCTTGACGGTGGCCAGCACGCCGATGACCCCCGGAGTGATTTCCGTTCCGGCTTCCAGCACCACGTCGCCGTTCCGCATGTTCTCGCCGCGCACGCGGATATCGTTGCCCGCCTTGACCGGAACCGTGATCTCGACGCAGTCGTCGGTCAACGCCTGCGTATCCTCCACGCGAATTACCGTATCGGCTCCCGGCGGGATCGGGGCACCGGTCATGATGCGCGCGCATTGCCCTGACTGCACGGTCTTGCCCGGCATGTCGCCAGCCCTGATGTCCTCGACGACCGTCAGCACGGCGCCGCCGGCGACGAGATCGGCGCTGCGCACGGCGAAGCCGTCCATCGCCGAAACATCGAACGGCGGCTGGTCACGGTTGGCGCGGACTACTTCGGCCAGCACTCTGCCCAGCGCCTGCTCAAGCTGGATTTCCTCGGCTTCGCCGGGGCTCACGTGCCGCAGTACCTGCGCCTGGGCATCGCCAACCGATAGATTCTTGGTCTCGTTCAACGTTTCACCTCTCATTCCCGACGCCTCGCCGCCGCCAGGTCGTCCGGCGTATCGAGGTCGACAAAGCTGCGCAGGCTGGGGTCAATTCCCTGCAATCTGTTTTCGTGGACCCGGCAGACTGTCAGTCGTTCCAGCACGCCTCTCAGGCTATGCTTGCCGGGCGCTGCCAGAAACGTCCGAGTCTCTGGCAAGGCGCTGACCGCGTAGTACGCCGCCAGCGGCTGCGGACAGCCCTGAATCACCGGCACGACGGCCTGAACGCCTTCGCGGCGCAAGGCCAGTTGCCGAATGACCTCCGGCAGAAGGAAGGGCATGTCCGCCGCCACTGCGAATACCCACGGCGTATCGACCTTCGCCAGACCGGCGCAAAGACCGGCCAACGGCCCGGCATCGGGGTATTCGTCGATTACCTGCGGGACGGTGACATCCTGGCGAGTGTTTCGAACACTGACCAACACGTGCGGAAATACCGTCTGCAGCAGCGCGACGGTGCGCTGCAACAAGGTCTGCCCCTCGAACTCCAGCACCGTTTTGTCGCTCCCCATCCGGCGCGAGTGTCCGCCCGCCAGGACCAGCCCCGTGCAGTCTTCAATCATGGATGCGGCGTCACCCAGGACTCGCCGGTCGGGGTGATTTCCTTCTTCCAGATCGGCACGCGTTCCTTGAGCTCGTCGATCATCCAGCGGCAGGCTTCCAGTGCCGGGGCGCGATGCTCGGCGCCGGCGGCGATGAACACGATGTTGTCGCCGGCCCTGACCGTACCCAGCCGGTGCACGATGCGCGCGTCGAGCAGGGAAAAACGTTCGATGGCCTCCGCGCGCAGTCTTTCCAGCTCGGCGAGCGCCATCGGCCGATAGGCGTCGAAGCCGATCTCGCAGACGTCGCGTCCTTCCGAAAAGTCGCGCGCGCAGCCGAGAAAGATGGCGATACCGCCCATGCGCTGGGAACTGGCGCGCAAGGCCCGTACTTCCTCGTCCTGCGAAAAATCCTCCAACTGAAGGCGAACGGCATCGCTCATATCAACCTCCCGAAACACGCGACATGAAGACGATCTCCGCCCCATCCGCCAAGGGCGTGTGCCCATCATCCCGCACGCGTTCGCCGTTGACCGCCGTGACGGAGACCAGCGCAAACGCCTCGGGATACTGGGGTTGCAACACATCGCGCACATCCTGCCAGCACAGGCCGTCGCGGAACGGCACCTCGATCTGGCGCAAGCCGACGCGATCGGCCACGGGGCCGAAAAACAGCACCTTGATCATTCCCGCTCCCCGCGCACCCACACGCCGCGCTTGCCGCCGCGCTTCTCCTCGAGTTGCACGTTCTCGATGCGCATGCCGCGATCAATGGCCTTGCACATGTCGTAGATCGTGAGCAGCGCGGCGCTGACGGCGCACAACGCTTCCATCTCGACGCCGGTCGGCCCGACGCAACTGGCCGTCACCGTGGCCTTGATTCCAACGCAGCCCTCTCGGTCGGGTTCGGTGATCTCGGCAAAACTCACCTCGACGCCGGAGAGCGGCAGCGAATGGCACATCGGGATTGTCTCGGATGTGCGCTTGGCGGCCATCACGGCGGCGACGTCGGCCACGGCAAGGACGTTGCCTTTGGCGATGGTGCCGGCATGGATACGCTCCAGCGTCGCCGGGTTCATGCGGATCGTGCCGCTGGCAATCGCCACTCGGCGCGTATCGGCTTTCTCCGACACGTCCACCATTCGCGCCCGCCCTTCGGCGGAGAAATGGGTCAAATCATTGGGTTCGTTCAAGGAAACTCCTGCGAAAAGATTGCTTAACCCCACCCGGCCTCCCCTTATCAGGGGAGGAGACAACCGACCGGACGAGCCAGCCACAATCCGGACTCCCCCCTGACAAGGGGGGATGGGGGGTTGAAGGCCGCCACATCCCCGCGCCCGACCATCACCCGCCAATATACGACATCTCGATCTTCTTCATCGGCAGATCGGTGGCAGCATGGCGCAGTTGCGAGTAGCGGTCGACGCGCTGTTGCCAGACGTCGACGATGCGCTGCCGCAGTTGTGCGTCGCTTTCACCGTCGCGCAACGGAGTGCGCAGGTCGGTACCGGATGTCGCAAACAGGCAGGTATAGAGCTTGCCTTCGGTGGACAGCCTGAGACGGCTGCATTCGTGGCAGAACGCCTGCGTCACCGAGGCGATCACGCCAATTTCAGCGGAACCATCGGCGAGCGCCCAACGCTTGGCCACCTCGCCCGTGTAGTTCGGATCGACTGGGCGCAACGGGAACTCGTTGTCGATCCTGGCCAGGATATCCTGCGCGGTGACCACGTCATCCAGGCGCCAACCGTTGGTCGTACCGACATCCATGAACTCGATGAAACGCAGGATGATGCCGCTGTGCCGGAAATGCCGGACCAGCGGAAGAATTTCACCCTCATTGACTCCGCGCTTGACGACCGTATTGACTTTGACCGGTGCCAGCCCGACGGCCTGCGCGGTTTCGATGCCATCGAGCACCTTGCCCACCGCCACGCCGGAATCGCTCATACGCTGGAAGACTTCCCCGCTCAGGGCATCCAGGCTGACGGTCAGGCGCGTGAGACCGGCATCCTTCAGCCCCCTGGCCTTGGCCGCCAGCAGCGTGCCGTTGGTGGTCAGGGCGATTTCGACCGGTTTTCCCTCGGAGTCGCGCAACCCGGCCAGTTGTTCGATCAGCCGCTCGACGCCATGGCGCAGTAAGGGTTCGCCCCCGGAGAGGCGTATCTTGCGCACGCCCAGGCTCACCCCGAGGCCGGCAAGCCGCGTGATCTCCTCGAAACTCAGCAATTCGGAACGCTGCAAGAAGACGAAGCCCTTGCCGAATACTTCGCGCGGCATGCAGTAGGTGCAGCGCATGTTGCACCGGTCGGTCACCGAGATGCGCAGGTCGCGCAGCGGACGTTGCAGGGTATCGGTTACCGAACGCATCGACCCAACCTCGAAACGGAAAAGAAGAGAGATTATCGTAGATCGGGTTAGCCCGCAGGGCCTGACCCAACGCAACCGGACAACGGCAGCCGACAGCGGCGGATGCCGTTTATCGGGCCGCTGCTCCGACCCGACCTACGGCAATTGACCGGCCAGCCCGCCGGCTGTTCCCTACTTGCCCTTCGCCGTGTCCGTCACCAGCGGCGCCGGGTGGAAGATCTCCTGGGTCGCCCCGCCCTTCTCCGCGCCGATCGACTGCTCGACGTTCGGCAGGCGGTGGGCA
>JARKPC010000001.1 GCA_029975435.1 Propionivibrio sp.
AGGCGACGGCCACGGCCCGCTTTTCCGTCTCGGGCACGGCGTCCAGGTTTTCCAGGCCGGTCAGCAGATCGGCGGCTTCAGGCACTTGCCCCGGGGGGAAGCGGGAAAACAGGATTTCCCGCTTCTTTTGAGTATCCAGACGGCGCGACAACTTGGCGGCGACTCGTTTCATGGCCCTCTCCCCGAGGTTCTGCTGTTAGGCTCGTTACGGCTTATTCTGCATGATCTGCAGACCCTTGAGCAGGTTGATCGCCTGGTTAAGCTGGTAGTCGCTCTTGGACGCCAGTTCGCGGGTCGGCGGCTCGGGACTTTCGTCGCCTTCGTCCTTGGGCGGGCTGGTCTTGGGTTTTGCCGGTGCCTTGCTTTGCGGTTTGACCGGAACCGTCGATTCCTTGCCGTCGTCCTTGTTGTTCTCCAGATGGTTCTCCAGATCGGCCTCGCGCAGGCGCATGGCCGAGGTGCCGTTGGCCGATTCCTCGACGGTGATGTCAGGCACGATGCCCTTGGCCTGGATGGACCGGCCGGAGGGAGTGAAATAGCGCGCCGTGGTCAGTTTGATCGCCGTGTTGCCCGGCAGCGGGATGACCGTCTGCACCGACCCCTTGCCGAAACTTGTCGTGCCCATGACGACGGCGCGCTTGTGATCCTGCAGGGCGCCGGCGACGATTTCCGAAGCGGAGGCAGAGCCGCCGTTGATCAGAACCACCATCGGCACTTTCAGCGCTTCGAGAGGGAGGCCTTTGATGAAATCATCCCGGCTGCCGCGTAGGTAATCTTCCGGCTGCACATAGAACTGGTGTTTTGCGTCGGGCACGCGTCCGTCGGTCGAGGTGACCAGCGCTTTGGGAGGCAGGAACGAGGCTGATACGCCGATGGCCGCGTTGAGCAGTCCGCCCGGGTCGTTGCGCAGGTCGAGCACGAGTCCCTTGAGCGAACCAGGCTTGTAAAGATCGTTGAGGTGCTTGACGACCGAGGCTGCCGTATTTTCCTGGAACGAGGTGATGCGCAGATAGCCGTATCCGTCCTCGACCAGCTTGGACTTGACGCTTTGCACCTTGATCACTTCGCGCGTCAGGGTGATCTCGATCGGTTTGGGTTCCCCCTTGCGGATGATGGACAGCCTGATCTGGGTCTTGGGCTTGCCGCGCATGCGCTTGACCGCATCCGTCAGGGTCATGCCCTTGACCAGCTTGTCGTCCAGCTTGAAGATCAGATCCCCTGCCTTGACTCCGGCACGATAGGCCGGGGTGTCCTCGATCGGAGAAATGACCTTGACTAGGCCGTCTTCCATGCCGACTTCGATACCCAGGCCGCCGAATTCACCCTGAGTGCTTGTCTGCAGGTCCTTGAACGAGTCGGCGTCGAGGTAGGAGGAGTGCGGGTCGAGGTTGGAAAGCATGCCGCTGATGGCATGGGTGATCAGCTTCTTGTCCTCGATCGGCTCGACATAGCCTTGTTTTATGGCGTTGAAAACCTCGGCGAAGGTGCGCAACTCCTCGATCGGCAGATTGGCCCGGACCTCTTTCTCGGCCATGGCCGAGAACTGCAGGCTGATCAGGATGCCACCGGCCAGTCCCGCACATACCAGACTCACTTGTTTCAGCTTACCCATCGAATGCGCTCCAAAAATCGCTGATGTCATTTCAGGTTGACCCACTTCAGCGGGTCGATCGGTTGCCCTTGATGACGTATTTCAAAGTATAAACCGGATTCCGGGTTGCCACCGCTGTTCCCGGCCGTGGCAATCGAGTCACCGCCCCGCACACTGTCACCGACCTGCTTGAGCATGGCATCGTTATAGCCGTAGATCGACAGATAGCTGCCGCCATGATCGACGATCAACAGGTTGCCGAAGCCGCGCATCCACTCGGCGAATACCACGCGTCCGCCGGCGATGGCCTTGATGTCGCTGCCCTGCTGCGCGCGAATGAATAACCCTTTCCACGTACTCCCTTCCTGGCGTGACGTGCCGAAACGGTTCGTCACCACCCCTCTGACCGGCAAGCGCAGACTGCCTTTCAGGGCGGTGAAGCTGCCGAAAGCGGCTTCCGGAGTCGCCTCGTTGGCAATTTCGGATGCGCTTTCCCGGTTCGTCGGACGCTTATCCGACTGCGCCGCCCGGGGCGCGCTTTCCTTGCGCGGGGCGGGCCGGCTGGCGATGATCCTGTTCAGTCGTTCGATCAGTTGCGCAAGCTGCTTCTCGTCCCGTTGCAAGTTGCCGATTTCCTTGCGCTGCTCGGAAATCTTCGACGAGATCCTTTCCAGGACCGCCTTGTGCTGCTCGCGTTGGGCAACAAGTTTTCCGTGTTGTTCCTTCTGCCGGGCCTCGATCGAAGAAAGTTCCTCGGTGCGCGCCTGCGTGTCTTGCGCCAGCGATGTCTTGCGCTCGAGAAGCGCCGCCGTTTCTTTCAGCATCTGGCTGCGGGCACGGCCGATGGCGCCCAGGTAGTACAGGTCGCGCGCCAACTGGTTCGGGTTCTCGCCGTTGAGCAATAGCCGCAGCGCATCCGGATTGCCCTGCAGATATTGGTGGTAGACCAGATTCTCCAGCTGTGCATGCAGGTGGCCGAGACGCTCCTCCAGCTCCTGAGCTTGCTTGCCCAACTCCTTCAATGTAACTTGCAGTTTGCCGCGCTGCGCGGACAGGTTGTGCAGGTCCCGTTGAGTGACGGAAATTTCGCGTTCCATTTCCTTGAGCTGGTCGGCGGCGCTGGCACGCTTGCCTTCGGCTGCCGCCATCTCCTTGCGCAGCGACTCGATCTGACCGCGCAATTCCTTGAGATCGGTCCTTTTTTCGGCAACCTCTGCGCTCGTGGCGCGGGCAGTGCCTCTTTCGGCGGAGAGAGCCGGTGATGCGGCGATGATCAGGGCGAATGCCAGTGTGAGCAGCCGCTGCGACGACGAGCACCTGGCTGGCACGGAGTGAACGACTTGGGGTGGTGCAGAGATGCTTGCAGAAAGGGGAACGTTCATGCGCTGGTCGGGACGTTGCTCTGGGGACGCCCCCGGAATCGGGAATTATTCTATAATGATTCTCCCGACTTAACGAGGGTCAGGCATCGTGGTCAACCAGGTCAATCTGATCGACAAGCAGGAACATATCGAACTTGCGGCGCGCGCGCTCAAGTCGATTTCGCATCCCTTGCGCCTGAAGATTCTGTGCGTGCTTGGCGACCAGGAGGCTTGTGTGCAGGAGATTGTCGATGCCGTGGGTACCTCGCAAAGCAATATTTCACAGCATCTGGCCATCCTGCGCGACAAGGGCGTGCTGGTAACAAGAAAGGACGCCAACCGTGTTTACTACCGTGTTGGTGATTCCCGCATCCTGCTGTTGATCGGCATGATGCAGGATGTGTTCTGTCGGACCTGACTGGCGGCCGGGCTCAAACAGGTTTCATTGCTTCACCATCTTCCTGTCAAATTCAACATTCCTTCTGGAGTATCGCTTGGAATTCATTAAGCAAAACATTCTTCTCGTCCTGCTGGCGCTGGGCAGCGGCGGAGCCCTGCTCGCGATGAGCTTCCGCCGTCCCGGCGGGCGCAGCGGCGTGACGCCGACCCAGGCGACGCTGCTCATCAATCGCGAAGACGCGCAGGTCATCGACGTGCGCGGATCCGACGAGTATGTGAGCGGGCATTTGCCCGATTCGCGCAATATTCCCCTGGAACAGCTTGAGGAGCGCGCGGGTGAGCTCGAAAAGTACAAGGACACACCGTTGATCCTCGTTTGCCAGACCGGATCCCGTTCGGCTGGAGCCTGCAAACAGCTTGAAAAACTTGGGTTTGCCAAGGTTAACAGCCTGGAAAGTGGTATCGCCGGCTGGCGTTCCGCAGGACTGCCTCTCAAGAAGGGCTCCAAGAAATGAGCGCCACCCAGCGTGTGCTCATGTACTCGACGGACGTCTGTCCATACTGCGTGCGCGCCGAGAACCTGTTGCGTTCGAGAGGTGTGACGGATATCGAAAAGATCCGTGTCGATCTCGATCCGCAGCGGCGCGTCGAAATGATGGAAAAGACGGCGCGCCGGACGGTACCGCAAATCTTCATCGGGGAAACCCATGTCGGCGGGTGTGACGACCTGATCGCGCTCGATCGGGCGGGCAAGCTCCTGCCGCTTCTTTCCGGCGAAACGGCCTGACGTTCCTGGCAGGAATCGAACCGCAGGCCGGTTCTCCTTTCACTCCACCAACCAAGAAAACACATCATGACTGAACAAGAAGCCCCGTCGTTTGCCATCGAAAAACTTTACGTCAAGGACCTCTCGCTGGAAGT
>JARKPC010000011.1 GCA_029975435.1 Propionivibrio sp.
TAGGCTTCGAAGCGCTTCGGGGTGTCGTCGCCGAACCAGCCCTCGACGTGGCCGTCGATGGAAATGCCGTTGTCGTCATAAAGCGCGATCAGCTTGGACAGCTTCCAGACGCCGGCCAGCGAGCAGGCTTCATGCGAGATGCCTTCCATCATGCAGCCGTCGCCGAGGAAGGTGTAGGTGTAGTGGTCGACGATGGCATGGCCGTCGCGATTGAATTCGGCGGCCAGTAGTTTCTCCGCCAGGGCCATGCCCACGGCATTGCTGATACCCTGGCCGAGCGGACCGGTGGTGGTCTCTACGCCGGGCGTGTGGCCGACCTCGGGGTGGCCGGGAGTCTTGCTGTGCAGCTGGCGGAATTTCTTCAACTCGTCGAGCGGCAGGTCGTAGCCGGTCAGGTTGAGAAGCGAGTAGATCAGCATCGACGCGTGTCCGTTGGACAGCACGAAGCGGTCGCGGTCGGCCCACTTGGGATCGGCCGGGTTGTGTTTCAGGTGACGATTCCACAACGCGACGGACATTTCCGCCATGCCCATCGGAGCGCCCGGATGCCCGGAGTTGGCTGCCTGTACACCGTCCATGGCGAGAACGCGGATAGCGTTTGCCAGCGAAGCCTGAGAGATCATGAGTGATTACTCCTGAAACAAGAAATGAACAGTCCGGATTGCCGAACTTTCTGACCCCTTGAGGGGCCGGGTCAACCCGGGAAACGATGTGCTGCGAGGTGCTGTACAAAAGTATTTCATTTTATCCAAATGTTAGCCTGCTGTCAGCACAAAACGATGCAGCACCTCGGCGATGCCGTCGCTGTCGTTGGTGCCGGTAACCCAGTCGGCGCACTCGCGCACCTCCGCGTGGCTGTTGCCCATGGCGACACCGAGTCCGGCCAGCTTCAGCATTTCCCGGTCGTTGTCCTGGTCGCCAAAGGCGATCACTTCCTGCGGCCGGATGCCTTGTTGTGCAATGTACTCCGCAAGCCGTTGGCCCTTGCTGTTGCCTGCGCGGGAGACGTCGGCGCGGGCGCGCGACGAGCGGACGCAGGTGAATCCGGGATGTCCACCGATGGCCTGTTCGCAGGCCGTCAATGCCGCAGGGTCGTCGCTGGCGAGCAGGAATTTCCAGATTGCGGCAGCCTCGTCGATCAGTCGGTCGAACGAAGCGACCGGTTCGACGCGGGGGCGCACGCTTTCCGGCAGCGTTGCTCCCCAACGGCGCATGCCCGCGAGGTGGGGCGCGTCGGTCTCGTAGGTCATCGCTTCGTCGACATATACCCCGACGTGTACCGGGTGTTCGCGGACGATGGCCAGCAGTTCCTGCGCTTCCTTCTGCGTCAGCGGGTTGCCGGCCAGCGGTCGGCGCTGCCGGAAGTCATAGACATAGGTTCCGTTGCAGCAAATGGCCGGCAACTCGAGGCCGAGCTGGTGCCAGTAGGCACGTGCGGCCGTGTGGTGCCGGCCGGTGACGATCATCACCTGCACACCTTGTTCGCGGACGCGCTGCAAGGCGTCGATGGTCCTGTGGCGGATCTGCAGCGAACTGTCGAGCAGGGTGCCGTCCAGATCCAGCGCAACCAGGCGGTACTTCATGGGGACTCCGGGAATTTTGCGGTTGATGCACTATGCTGAATCGTGAGGGGAGCAGCCAACCTGGACCGCAGGCACGACCGGCACGGAATGAATTTTTCGGACAGTTGCCGCTCTCAGGTGTTTCGCAAGTGGATGCAAGTATAACGGGAACCTGTCTGTCAAAAAATCGCGAGGGTGACATGTCTCTCTACGAAATGCGCAAGTTCGTCGCGCCCGAATTCATCTTCGGCGTCGGATCGCGGCGGCGCGTGGGTTTCTACGCCAGGAACATGATGGCGCGGCGGGTGCTGATCGTCAGCGATTCCGGCGTGGACAAAGCCGGCTGGCTCGCTGCCCTGCGCAGCGATCTGGACGAAGCCGGGATAGCCTCCGTGGTGTTCACGGCGCTGACGCCCAACCCGAAGGACCATGAAGTCATGGCCGGCGCGCAGCTTTACGCCAAGGAGCATTGCGACGTGATCATCGCGCTCGGCGGCGGCAGCGCCATCGACTGCGCCAAGGGTATCGGCATCGTCCATACCAACGGCCGGGACATCGGCGAGTTCGAGGGCATCGACCGCGTCGAGGTGCCGGGGCCGCCGCTGCTGTGCCTGCCGACCACGTCCGGGTCGTCGGCCGATATCTCGCAGTTCTGCATCATCGTCGATTCGCCCGGTCGCTACAAAATGGCCATCATCAGCAAGACCGTGGTGCCGGACGTGGCGCTGGTCGATCCGGAAATGACCACGACCATGGATCCTTACCTGACGGCGTGCACCGGCATTGATGCGCTGACCCATGCCATCGAGGCGTATGTGTCCACGGCCAGTTCCCCGGTCGTCGACGTGCATGCGCTGGCGGCGATCCGCCTGATCTGGGAGAACATCGAGAAAGCGGTATCCCACCCGGACGATCTGGCGGCAAGGGAAAACATGTCGCTGGCCAGCCTGCAGGCCGGGCTGGCGTTCTCCAATGCCAGCCTGGGCGCGGTGCATGCTTTGGCGCACTCGCTCGGAGGCTTCCTCGATATGCCGCACGGCGAATGCAACGCACTCCTGCTCGAACACGTGGTCCGCTTCAATTTCCCCTCGGCGGCGGATCGGTACCGCATGGTTGCCAGGCAGATCGGCATCGACACGCAGGGCATGACGGAGCACGAATGCTCTCGGCGGGTTGTCGATGCTCTCGCCCGATTGCGCGCCAGCGTCGGCATTGCCGGTGGTCTGGCGGATCGCGGTGTCCATGCTGCGGATGTCGCGGAGCTGGCCGTGCATGCCGTCAAGGATGCGTGCATTTTCACCAATCCGAGGCGGGTGAATCTGGATGATGCAAAGGCGATCTATGGCGAAGCCATCTGACACCGAGGACTGGGATGAGCGCAAGGACCGGATTATCGGCCTCGGCGAGCGCTCGTTCCGCAAGAGCTACTACCCTCAGCTGCGCGAGAACCTCGACCGCCTGGAGCGGTTCCGCACCTTGCTGGACCGCACGACCGACTGCGTGGTTCTGGTGGCCCTGCCCGAAGGGACGATCTCCGATGCCAACGCAGCGCTCGGAATCCTGGTTGGCGAGCCTACCGATGCGTTGATCGGCCGGCCGTTCGTATCCCTGGGGCTGGGCGATGCGGCCGACGTTCTCGAAACGTTGCGCCGGGAGACTGGAGATAAGGCTGAATCAGGCGATATTCCGGCGCACTCCGACGTGACCGAATTTCACCGGGACGGAGGCTCGATCTGGCTTGATCTGTCCTACCGGCTGGCCGTGCTCGACGGGCGCAACTACGGGGTGATCGTCGGCCGCGACGTGACCGAGCGGAAGCTGGCGCAGGAAATGGCGGACGCGCTTCTGGCCGAGAAGGAAGCCTTGCTGGATAACGCGCTGGTGGGCATCGCCATGGCTCGCCAACGCAAGATCGTTTCCTGCAATCGGCGCTTCGAGGAGATTTTCGGTTATCCGCCGGGTGGACTGATCGGTAAGTCGTCGCGGGTGCTCTACGCCAGCGACGAGGACTTCAAAGCGCTGGGAGCCGAGGCCTATGCGTGTATGAACCTTGGCCGCAATTATTCCGCCACGCACCTGATGGCGCGCGCGGACGGCAGTACTTTCTGGGGGGAACTGGCGGGCAGGAGCATCGATCCGGCGCGTCCCGACGAGGGCAGCATCTGGATATTCTCTGACATCACCGAGCGCAAGCAGGCGGAAGACCGGGCGGAGTTCCTCTCCTATCACGATGCGCTGACCGGTTTGCCCAATCAGTCGCTGCTCAAGGACCGTCTGCAGCAGGCGGTTGCCTTCTCCCACAGTACCGGCACCAAGCTGGCATTGATGGTCATCGACCTCGACCGCTTCAAGACGATTAACGACTTCCTCGGGCATAACGCGGGAGACCGTCTGCTCGTCGAGGTGGCGGGGCGTCTGTCACGGCACATGCGGAGCACCGATACGCTGAGCCGACAAGGTGGCGATGAATTCAACCTGCTGCTCACCAATCTCGCCGAGCCCGATGCCATTGTCACGTTCCTCGGGGAACTGATGGAAGGGGTGCAGGAGCCGTTCCGCGTGGAAGGCCAGGAGCTGACGGTCTCCGCTTCCGTGGGTATTGCCATCTACCCGGAGGATGGCGTCGACTTCGAGACCTTGCTGAAGAAGGCCGACATGGCTATGTACCAGGCCAAGGATGCCGGCCGCAACGCCTACCGCTTCTTCAATCAGGAAATGAACGAAGACGCCGTCGAGCAGATCACCATGCATGCGGGTCTGTGGCGGGCGCTCGAGGCGGGACAGTTCGTCCTGTATTTCCAGCCCCTGTTCGAAATTCCGAGCGGGCGGTTGATCGGCGCCGAGGCGCTGATCCGCTGGAACCATCCGGACCTCGGGCTGGTATCGCCGGGGCGCTTCATTCCGGTGGCCGAAGAGAGCGGGCTGATCGTCCAGATCGGCGACTGGGTGCTGCAGGAGGCGTGTCGGGAGGCCATGAAATGGCGCGGCGCAGGCCATCCGGAGCTGGTTGTCGCAGTCAACCTTTCGGCCGTGCAGTTCAAGCGCGGCGATATCGAGCAGTCGATTGCCCGTGCGCTCGAGGAAACCGGCCTCGATCCGGAGCATCTGGAGCTTGAACTGACCGAATCGATCCTGATCCGCGACAGCGAGAACGTGCTTTCTTCCGTCAAGCAGTTGAAGCACATGGGCATCAAGCTCTCGATCGACGATTTCGGCACGGGATATTCAAGCCTTTCCTATCTCAAGCGTTTCGAGGTGGACAAGCTCAAGATTGACCAGACCTTCGTTCGCGACCTGATGGACAACACGGAAGACGCCGCGATCGTGCGCGCCATCGTGCAGATGGCGCACAGCCTGGGTCTGCGCACCATTGCCGAAGGCGTGGAATCCCAGCGGGTGCTGGATGTCCTGAGGGGCTACGGTTGCGACGAAGTGCAGGGATTCCACTGCGGACGCCCGATGCCGGCGGATGCTTTCATGGAATTCATCGCCGGCCGGAGGTGACGCCGCATCGTCATTTTGCCGGCGCCAGCAAGATCGCCGCCAGTGGCGGCAGCGTCAGCGCCAGCGAATGCGGCCGGTTCATCCAGGGCTTTTCTTCCGCCGCCAGTAGTTCCGGGCCGTTGCCCGTGTCGCTCCCGCCGTAGATCGCCGCGTCGGTGTTCAGCACCTCGCGGTAGGCTCCGCCCGTCGGCACGCCGATGCGGTAGCCGTGGCGCGGCACCGGCGTCAGATTGAGCACCACCACCATCAGTTCGTCGTCGTCACCCTTGCGCAGGTAGCTGATCACGGATTGCTGGGCATCGTGACAGTCGATCCATTCGAAGCCCTTCCAGTCGAACTCGTTCCGGTACAGGGCCGGTTTGTTGCCGTAGAGATGGTTCAAGTCCCGGACCAGCCGCTGTATGCCCTGGTGCAGCGGATACTCCAGCACGTACCAGTCGAGCACGCCGGTACTGTCCCACTCCTTGCCCTGGCCGAACTCGGTGCCCATGAACAGCAGCTTCTTTCCGGGATGGGTGAACTGATAGGCGTACAGTGCGCGCAGGTTGGCATGCCGCTGCCATTCGTCGCCGGGCATCCGGTGCAGCATCGACTGCTTGCCGTGCACTACCTCGTCGTGCGAGAAGGGCAGCATGAAATTCTCGGTGAAGCAGTACAGCATGCTGAAGGTCAGCATGCCGTGGTGATACTGGCGATGGATCGGCTCCTGCGCCATGTAGCGCAGGGTGTCATTCATCCAGCCCATGTTCCACTTGATGTCGAAACCGAGGCCGCCGACGTAGGTGGGGCGGCTCACTTGCGGCCACGAGGTTGATTCCTCGGCGATCATCAGCACGCCCGGGCACTGCTGGTGAACGGCTACGTTGAGTTCCCGGATGAACTCGATGGCCAACAGGTTTTCGCGCCCGCCGTGCTCGTTGGGAATCCATTCGCCTTCCTCGCGCGAATAATCGAGGTAGAGCATGGAGGCCACGGCGTCGACGCGCAGGCCGTCGATGTGCATTTCCTCGAGCCAGTAGATCGCGCTCGACAGCAGGAAACTCTTCACTTCATTGCGCCCGAAGTTGAAGATCAGGGTCGACCAGTCCTTGTGTTCGCCGAGGCGCGGGTCGGCGTGCTCGTAGAGCGGGGTGCCGTCGAAGCGCGCCAGTCCGTGCGCGTCCTTGGGGAAGTGGGCGGGCACCCAGTCGAGCAGCACGCCGATGCCGTTCCGGTGGCAGTGATCGACGAAATAACGGAAATCGTCCGGCTCGCCGAAGCGGCTTGTCGGCGCAAAGTAACCAGTCACCTGGTAGCCCCACGACGGGTCGTAGGGGTGTTCGGTGATCGGCAGCAGCTCGATGTGGGTGAAGCCCATGTCCAGCGCGTAGTCGACCAGCCGGTGCGCGGCTTCGCGGTAGTCCAGAAATTCGCCTTCCGGACCACGTTGCCACGAACCGAGGTGCACCTCGTAAACCGACATCGGCCGGTGTTGCCAGTCGTAGTGCTGACGTTGCGTCATCCACTCGCCGTCGCTCCACGCATAGGTGGCCAGGGACGGAATGACCGACCCGGTACGCGGCCGCAGTTCGTAGCGTTGTCCGTAGGGGTCGGCCTTGAGCAAGATTTCCCCGCTGTCGCGGTTGCGTATCTCGTACTTGTAGATGTGCCCGGGTTCCAGATCGGGGATGAAGAGTTCCCAGACGCCGCTGCCGCCGCGTACGCGCATCGGGTGACGCCGTCCGTCCCAGTGGTTGAAGTCGCCGACGACGCTGGCCCGCGCGGCGTTCGGCGCCCACACGGCGAAGAGCACACCGCTCACTCCGTCCGCGGTGTGTTCATGAGCGCCGAGAAAACTGCAGGCGTGGCGGTGGCGGCCCTCGGCGAAGAGATGCAGGTCGAGGTCGCCGACCTGCGGCAGAAATGTGTACGGGTCACGCGCGATGTGTTCGCGCTGGTATTCGTCTCGCCACAGCAGGCTGTAGTGCAGCGGCAGGTCGCGCCCGTCGCCGCGCCATTCGAAGTGATCGCTGTCCGGCAGTCGGCGCATGACCCGTTCGCCTTCGGCGACGCGCACTTCACGCGCACCGGGAAGAAAGGCGCGCAGAACCACGCCGTCGCCATCGGGATGGCGGCCGAGAACGGCGAATGGATCGTGATGGTTGGCGTCGGCGATCCGCTTCAATTCGCTGCCGAGAGGGTCGTTTTTCATTTTCGGGTCCTTGATGGGTCGATGATTGCAGGCGGTGCCACGGTTGCCGACTCCAGTGAAGCAGGCATGGCCGGGTGGGGAGACTGTTGCAGCAAAGCCAGTGAGCGGCCCTGCAGGGCATAGATGCTGCCGCGCGCGTAGTGCTTTTCCGCATTGCGCATGTCGGAAGCGTGGGTGTCGACGACGACCTGCCAGCGTCGGTTCCCCTGGAATCCGGGAATCTGGAACGGCACGGCCTCGTGGTAGGCGTTGATCAACAGCAGGAAGTTGGCGTCGCGTATCGGCTCGCCGTGTTCGTCGACTTCACCGATGTTGTCGCCGGCGAGATACATGCCCAGACAGTGCGCAAACCCCTGGTTCCATTCCGTGTCGCTCATTTCCAGTCCCTCGGGATTGAACCACAGGATGTTCTTTTCGCCATTGCGCGTTCCATGCGGCTTGAAGAAACTGCGCCGGCGGAAGATCGGATGTTGCTTGCGCGTGCCGATGATCCGGCAGGCGAAGTTCAGCAACTCGCGATCTTCCGGTGTCAAGGCCCAGTTCATCCAGCTGATCTCGTTGTCCTGGTTATAGGCATTGTTGTTGCCCGCTTGGGTGCGTCCCATCTCGTCGCCGGCGACGAGCATCGGCACGCCCTGAGACAAGAACAGCGTGGCGAGCAGGTTGCGCTTCTGGCGAGCGCGCAGCGCGCCGATTTCCGGATCGTCGCTCGGCCCCTCCCTGCCGCAGTTCCAGCTCAGGTTGTTGGATTCGCCGTCCCGGTTTTTCTCGCCGTTGGCCTCGTTGTGTTTCTTCTCGTAGCTCACCAGATCGTTCAGGGTGAAGCCGTCGTGCGAGGTAATAAAATTGACGCTGGCGTTCGGACGACGTCCATTGTGTGCGTACAGGTCGCTGGAACCGGTCAGGCGGCTGGCCAGATCGCCGATCAGGCCGCCTTCGCCTTTCCAGTACGCACGCACCGCGTCGCGGTACTTGGCGTTCCATTCGCTCCAGCCGGCCGGAAAGTTGCCCACCTGGTAGCCGCCTTCGCCGACATCCCACGGTTCCGCGATCAGCTTGATCCGAGACAGCACCGGGTCCTGGTGGATGAGGTCGAGGAATCCGCCGCGCCGGTCGAACTCGTGACCCTCGCGCGCCAGGGTCGCCGCCAGATCGAAGCGGAAGCCGTCGACGCGCATTTCCTGCACCCAGTAGCGCAACGAATCCATGATCAGTTGCAGCACCTGCGGATGCGTCATGTCGAGGGTGTTGCCGCAGCCCGTGTAGTCCCGGTAATAGCGCGGATCGTCGGGCATCAGGC
This sequence comes from Propionivibrio sp., assembly GCA_029975435.1. Classification (GTDB taxonomy): domain Bacteria; phylum Pseudomonadota; class Gammaproteobacteria; order Burkholderiales; family Rhodocyclaceae; genus Propionivibrio. The sequence continues at coordinate 8,558 of JARKPC010000011.1, forward strand.
GATAGTAGGCGGCGTTGTCGATGCCCCGGAAGCAAAGCGTCGGGCCGAGATGGTTGCCCTCGCCGGTGTGGTTATAGACGACGTCGACAATCACCTCGATGCCGGCCGCATGCAGCGCCTTCACCATCGACTTGAATTCGTTCACCGGATCGCCGCTGGCCGAATAGCGCGGGTCCGGCATGAAGAAGCCGATCGAGTTGTATCCCCAGTAGTTGCGCAGCCCTCGCTCCAGCAGGTGGCGGTCGTCAACAAAATAATGGATGGGCATCAGTTCGACCGCCGTCACCCCCAGCCGGCGCAGATGCGCCAGCACCGGCGCGCTGGAGAGCGCCGCATAGGTGCCGCGGATCGGCTCGGGAACCTCGGGGTGGCGGATGGTGAAACCCTTCACGTGCAACTCGTAGATGACGGAGTCGTTCCATGCGATGGCCGGCGGCCGGTCGTCGCCCCAGTCGAAACGCGGATCGATCACCCGTGATTTGGGCACCAGGATCGCATTGTCGCGCCAGTCGAACGAGAGATCCTCGCGCCGGGCGCCGATCTTGTAGCCGAAATCGGCGTCGTGCCAGCGCAGTTTCCCCTCAATGGATTTTGCATACGGGTCGAGCAGCAACTTGTTCGGGTTGAAGCGGTGGCCGTTCTCCGGCTCGTAGGGGCCGTGTACCCGGTAGCCGTAGAGCAATCCCGGCCGCGCCTCCGGCAGGCGGCAATGCCACACGTGACTGGTCTGTTCCGGCATCACGATCCGCTCGATCTCGCGGCGGCCGCGCGGATCGAACAGGCACAATTCCACCTTCCGGGCATGCTCGGAAAACAGCGCGAAATTCACGCCGTCACCGTCCCAGGAGGCCCCGAGGGGGTGAGACTTTCCCGGCAATACCTTGCGTACCCTCGTGGTCATGGTCTGCTCTCCAGTGCGATGAAGGGGATGGTCCAGGGTGTATCGACCGTCAGACTACGCGAAGGGTTCGGCCCATGAACGCCTGGTGCCAATGCGAAATGCGCTCGCAGAACGGAGCCGCCTCGACAGCTTGCCACTGTCAGGTGACATTTTGAATACGGGATTTCACTGACGGGGCGGCGAAAGGGCGCCCATGATGCGATGCGGTGGTCGTGCTCGGGGTCAGGCGGCAACAGCGGCGCGCAAGCCATGCTGCCGTTAGCTGCGTTGTCACGGCTGCAAATGAAAAAGGCCTGTGCCTAAGCACAAGCCTTTGAATTCGTGGTAGGGCGTGTAGGGATCGAACCTACGACAAACGGATTAAGAGTCCGCTGCTCTACCAACTGAGCTAACGCCCCACGAAATTGTGGTCGGTAGTCTATCACACCGACCGGGTGTCCTGGTAGGTCGGGGGAGATTCGAACTCCCGACCAACGGATTAAAAGTCCGCTGCTCTACCGACTGAGCTACCGACCCAAAAAACAGGAACCGCGGATTATAGTGACCGGCCCAATGCCTGTCAACGCGCGGAGTATTCCGGTAGTTGTTACGCCGAGTTGGCGTACGGGGTTGGGTCGGCTACGCCGGCTGCCGCGAATCCTTCCTGGCGGAGGCGGCACGAATCGCAGGCGCCGCAGGCGCGGCCTTGATCATCGGCCTGGTAGCAGGAGATGGTGATGCCGTAATCAACTCCGAGGGCGCTGCCCTTGCGGATGATTTCGGCCTTGGTCAGGTCGATGAGCGGGGCGTGGATGGTCATGCGGTTTCCTTCGACGCCGGCCTTTGTTGCCAGGTTGGCCAGGTTTTCAAAGGCGGCGACGAATTCGGGCCGGCAATCGGGGTAGCCCGAGTAGTCGACGGCGTTGACGCCTACGAAGATGTCGCGGCTCTCCAGTACTTCCGCCCAGGCCAGTGCCAACGACAGCATGATCGTATTGCGCGCCGGGACGTAGGTGACCGGAATACCCGATCCGACGCCTTCGGTCGGTACCGCGATGTTCTGGTCGGTCAGTGCCGAGCCGCCGAATGCGGCAAGGTCCAGGCGCAGGACGCGGTGTTCCTTGGCGCCGAGGACGCGCGCCACGCGGGCGGCGGCGTCGAGTTCGGTGCGGTGGCGCTGGCCGTAGTCGAGCGACAGGCAGTAGCAGTCGAAACCTGCGTCCCGGGCTATGGCGAGGCAGGTGGCGGAGTCGAGGCCGCCGGAAAGCAGGACGACTGCGCGGCGTGGCGAGGAAGATTCTGGAGTGTTCATGGGGCGCGTGTGGCGGGTTTTGCCGGGGAAGGTCCGTAACGGGCTGCATTTTAACGATTTTTTGGTCGGGACCGTGGGGTGCGTGCGCTACAATCGAACTTCCTTTTTGCCCCCGTTCCGCTCATGGAGAAGAAAATGCGCCTTGCAAAACTCGTGCTTGCCCTGGCTGCCGCATCGTGTCTGGGATCGTCCGTCAATGCCGCCGACAAGGTCAAGGTCGGGTTCCTGTCCACCTTGTCCGGGCCGGGCGCCGGGCTCGGCGTCGATATCCGCGACGGCTTCAACCTGGCCATCAAGCATCAGGGCGGCAAGCTGGGCGGTTTGCCGGCCGAAGTGATCATCGCCGACGATCAGCAGAAACCGGAAGTGGCGCAGCAGATCACCGAGAAGTTCCTGAAGAAGGACAAGGTCGATTTTATGACCGGGATCGTTTTTTCCAACATCATGCTGGCGGCGGGGCAGCCCATCTTCGACAGCAAGACCTTCTTCATCTCGGCCAACGCGGGTCCGTCGCAGTATGCCGGCGACCAGTGCAATCCGTACTTCTTCAACGTGGCCTGGCAGAACGACAACCTGCACGAGGCGGTTGGCAAATACGTCAATGACAAAGGCTTCAAGAACGTCGTCCTGGTGGCGCCGAACTATCCCGGCGGCAAGGATGCGATGGTGGGCTTCAAGCGCTTCTACAAGGGCAAGGTCGGTGAGGAGGTTTATACCAAGCTCGGGCAGCTCGATTATGCTGCTGAACTGACGCAGATCCGCTCGCTCAAGCCGGATGCGGTTTTCTTCTTCCTGCCCGGCGGCATGGGCATCAACTTCGTCAAACAATTCGTCGCCGCCGGTTTGTCGGCCGATACGCAATTATTCGCGCCGGGCTTCTCCGCCGACGAGGACGTGATCAAGGCGGTCGGCGCGCCAATGCTGGGGATGTTCAACTCGTCGCACTGGGCGCACGACATGCAGAACGCCGAGAACAAGCGTTTCGTGGCCGACTTCCAGAAGGAGTTCGGGCGCCTGCCGTCGCTGTATGCCTCGCAGGGCTACGATGCCGCGCTGCTGATCGACGCCGCCGTGCGCGACGTCAAGGGCAAGCTGGATGACAAGGAGGCGGTGCGCAAGGCGCTGGAGGCCAAGCGCTTCAAGTCCGTGCGCGGCGATTTCAAGTTCAACACGAACCACTACCCGGTGCAGGACTACTACCTGCGCGTCATCGGGCGCGACGACCAGGGGCGGATTACCAACAAGACGATCGGCACGGTATTCTCCAACCATGCCGATGCCTATGTTGCCCAGTGCAAGATGAAGTGAGGCATTCCGTCCAGTAACGCGTCATCCTGGCTTGGGCCGGGATGACGGGAAATCGCGATGACCCAACTGATCCTCGAACAGGCGCTCAATGGCCTGCAATTCGGCCTCATGCTGTTCCTGCTTGCCGCCGGACTGACGCTGGTGTTCGGCATCATGGACATGATCAATCTGGCGCACGGTTCCCTGTACATGGTCGGAGCCTATCTGGCGGCCGAGGTGACGCAGGCCAGCGGTTCGTTCATCACCGGGGTTGGCGTGGCCATGCTCGGAACGGCAGTGCTGGCCGTGGTGCTGGAAGTCGTCCTGCTGCGGCGCCTGTACGCGCGCAACCATCTGGCGCAGGTGTTGGCCACGTTCGCCCTGATCCTGATCGCCAACGAATGCGTGCGTATCGTCTGGGGTGCGCAGACCCTGATGCTGAACGCTCCCGACGCGTTGTCCGGCCCGGTAAGGATCGGCGGCTTCCTGTATCCGTCGTATCGCCTGTTGATCATCGGTGTCGGCGCCTTGATCGCCGGTCTGCTCTACGTGCTGGTCGCACGCACCCGGATCGGCATGTGGGTGCGCGCCGGGGCGTCGAACCGCGAAATGACCGAGGCGCTGGGCATCAATGTCCGGCTGTTGTTCACGGCCGTGTTCGCTTTCGGCGCGGCGTTGTGCGCTTTGGCCGGGGCCATGCTTGGTCCCTTGTTGGCCGTGCAGGTCGGCATGGGCGAGAGCATCCTGATCCTGGCCTTCGTGGTGATCGTCATCGGCGGTATCGGCTCGATCCGCGGGGCGCTGGTCGGCAGCCTGCTGGTCGGTCTGGTCGATACCCTGGGGCGGGCGATGCTTCCGGCGATGCTGCGCGCGCTGTTTTCGCCGGAGGTGGCTTCAAGTCTCGGGCCGGCGCTGGCGTCCGTCCTGATCTACGTCCTGATGGCGGCCATCCTGTTCTGGCGGCCCGAGGGGCTGTTCCCGGCGCGGGCCTAGACGCATGGGACTTTACGCCACCACCACCCGCCGCCGCATTGCCGCCGTATTCGTGCTCCTGGGTCTGATCGCGCTGCCGTGGGGGATGCGCCTCATCGGGCAGGAGTTCTACGTCAGCTTTGCCAGCCGCGTGCTGATCATGGCCCTGGCGGCGACCAGCCTCAACCTGGTGATCGGTTTCGGCGGCATGGTGTCGTTCGGACACGCGGCGTTTTTCGGTGCCGGCGCCTACTGCGTGGCCGTTCTGGCCGAGTCGGGAGTGACTTCCGCCTGGCTGGCGTGGCCGGCCGCCACCGGCGTAGCGGCCGTGCTGGCCGTTCTCGTCGGGGCAATAAGCCTGCGTACGCGCGGCGTCTATTTCATCATGATCACCCTGGCGTTCGCGCAGATGGTTTTCTATCTCGTCGTGTCGCTGAAAACCTGGGGCGGAGACGACGGCTTGCCCCTGCTGCAACGTTCGGCCTTCGGCAGCCTCGACCTGAAGGACGACAGTACCTTCTATTTCGTGGTCCTGGCGATCCTGGCCTTCGTGCTGTTCATGCTCGACCGGATCGCGCACTCCCGCTTCGGGCGCGTCATCCAGAGCATTCGCGAGAACGAGGTGCGCATGGAGGCGCTGGGCTATCCCGTCTTCTCGTTCAAGCTGGTGTGTTTCTCGCTCGGGGGCGCGCTGGCCGGACTGGCCGGAGCGCTGATGGCCAACCAGGCCGGACTGGCCAGCCCGAACCTGCTGCACTGGATGCAGTCGGGCATCCTGATGGTGATGATCGTCATCGGCGGCGTCGGCAGCGTTTTCGGAGGCGTTGTCGGGGCGGTGCTCTTGCTGGTGTGCGAGGAAGCGTTCGTCGAGATCACCCCCCATTGGCAGATCGGGCTGGGGCTGTTGCTGCTGGCCGTTGTGCTGTGGGCGCCGCTGGGTATCGCCGGACTCTTCGGCTGGGGGCGCAATCGTGAGTGAGGGACTCGATTTGCTGCTGGATGTGCGGGGAGTGAGCAAGCACTTCGGCGGCGTCTACGCGCTCAACAACGCCAGCCTGTCGGTGGTCCGCGGCGAGGTGCATGCGCTGATCGGCCCGAACGGCGCGGGAAAGACCACGCTGATTCACGTCCTGTCCGGGGCGCTGCCCTGCAATGGCGGGCGGGTCGTGTTCGACGGGAACGATCTGGAGAGGCGTCCGATGCACGAGCGCGTGACGCTTGGCCTGGCGCGCTCGTACCAGATCACCAACATCTTCACGCGCCTGACGGTGCTGGACAACGTGGCCATGGCGGTGCAATCGCGGGTGCGCGACTGGGGGTCGAGCTTCAGCTTCTGGAAGCCGTTTTCGCTGGATTCGGCGATCATCGGCGAAGCGCATGCCCTGCTGGCACAGGTGTCGCTTTCGGGCATGGCCAATCGCCTCGCCGGTCAGTTGTCGCACGGCGAACAACGCAGCCTGGAAGTGGCGCTGGCCTTGGCAACCAAGCCGAAGCTCCTGCTGCTCGATGAGCCGATGGCCGGCATGGGGCCGGAAGAATCGGAGCGCATGGTCGGGCTGATCGAGCATCTGGCGCAGCAGGTGACGATACTGCTGGTCGAGCACGACATGGACGCCGTATTCCGACTGGCCGACCGCATCTCGGTGCTGGTCGGCGGGACGGTGATCGCCAGCGGCAGTCCGGAGGCCATCCGTGGCGATGCCGAGGTGCGCCGCGCCTATCTGGGAGACGAGGTCGCATGAGCGCCCTCGCCCGGCTGCTCGAAGAGGGCGCTCTTCCTCCAGCGGGGAGGATGTCGCGCAGCGAAAGGAGGGCAATTCCGTGACCCCGTTGCTCGAGATCGAAGGACTGGAAACGTCCTACGGCAGCAGTCAGGTACTGTTCGGAGTCAGCCTGACGGTGGCCGAAGGCGAAGTGGCAACGCTGCTCGGGCGCAACGGCATGGGCAAGACGACGACCATACGCTCGATCTGCGGGCTGGAAAAAGCGGGAGGTGGCAGTATCCGTTTTGCCGGGCACCGCATCGACGGCTGGCCGCCGGACCGCATCGGCCGCGCGGGCATCGCGCTGGTTCCCGAAGGGCGGCAGATTTTCCCCAATCTCACGGTGCGTGAAAACCTGGTGGCCTTTGCCGCCAACCGGCACGCCGCGCGCGAACCGTGGTCGCTCGACCGGATCTACGCCTTCTTTCCCGGCCTCGAAAAACGCTCAGGCAACCTCGGGGGGAGGCTGTCCGGTGGCGAACAGCAGATGCTGGCCATCGGCCGCGCGCTGATGACCAATCCCCGGCTGTTGATTCTCGACGAGGCCACCGAGGGACTCGCGCCTCTGGTGCGCGAGGAAATCTGGCGTTGTCTGGATGCCTTGCGCGGCAGCGGCCAGACCATCCTGGTCATCGACAAGTACGTCGAGCGGCTGATTGCCCTGGCCAACCGGCACACCATCCTCGAGCGCGGGCAGGTGGCGTGGCGGGGTAACTCGGCCGAACTCGATGCCGATCACGGCATCTGGCATCGCCTGCTGGGCGTGTGAATCAGTCGGCGATCAGCGCCGACACTTCGCGTTCGAGAAGGTCCGGATCGCCGAGGTTGAGTTCCACGAGGCGGCGCAGGTGCGTGACGCTGTCGATATCGATGGCCAGGCAGAGCAGGCCGGCATAGCGGCCTTCCACGTGAACCACCTTGGTTTCCATGTTGATTTCGGCGAGTGTCTCGTTGAGATGCACGTGCAGCTTGCCGACGGCCTGGTCGGTTGCGGTGGTGCCCGCTGGCAGGCGGACCAGCGCCCCCTTCAGCGACAGGTCGAGCACCACCGTGTCGATCGTCTTTTCCGGAAGGACCAGGGTCGCCGGCGCGTGAAAGGCGATGCGGGAATGCTTGCGGCGTTCAGTGTTCATGGCGGCAACCTCGGGAAAGGCATTACTTGCCTCGCATGTTACCCCAAAGCAGCTTGTGCAGTTGCAACTGAAAGCGCACGGGCAGCCGGTCGGCGAGAATCCATACTGCCAGTTCTTGCGGAGCGAGGGAGTCCTGAACGGGCGAAAAGAGAATCGGGCAACGCTTGTCCAGTTCGTGTTCCCTGATGGCATCGACGGCCCAGTCGTAATCGGCACGGTCGGCCAGCACGAATTTCAGCTCGTCGCGGGGGGTCAGCAGCGGCAGGTTCTGCCAACGATTGCGCGCGCATTCTCCCGAGCCGGGGGGCTTGAGGTCGACGATCCGGGAAACCCGCGGATCGACGTCCGCGATATCCAAAGCGCCGGAGGTTTCCAGCGACACTTCATAACCGGCGTCGCACAGGGCGGCAAGCAGGGGAAGGCAATTCTTCTGGGCGAGCGGCTCGCCGCCGGTGACGCAAACCTGCTGCGCCCCGTATTCGGCGACCTTTTCGAGGATCGCGGCAATGCTCAGGCGATGTCCCCCGGAAAACGCGTGTTCCGTATCGCACCAGGAGCAGCGCAACGGGCAGCCGGTGAGACGGACGAATACCGTGGGCAGGCCGATGCGCGAGGCTTCGCCCTGCAGGGAATGAAAAATCTCGCTGACGATCAGCGATGGCGGCCTGCTGCGAACCGTCATTCGCCTACTTCTTCAGGCGCTGTTTGGCCGTGCTGGCCGCCGGACTGTCCGGGTATTTGATGAGCACCGCTTCGAGCGTGGTCTTCGCACTCTTGGCGTCCCCGAGTTCCTGCTGGCATGACGCCACCCCGATCAGCGAGTCGGGGGCCTTGGGGTTCTGGGGCCACTTGTTGACCACGACGCGGTAGGCATCGATGGCTCTCTTGCAGTCGCGCTGGGCCGCCAGGGCGTTGCCCTGCCAGTAATAGGCGTTGGGCGTGAGCGTACTGTCAGGGTAGGTCTTGGCGAACGCCTCGAAGGCGTTGGCGGCGTCCTTCAGTTTATTGGCCTTGAAGAGGGTCAGGGCCGCTTCGTATTCGCGCGCTTCGGCGGCCGGGTCGGCCACGGGTTTCTTGCTTGCCGTATCGGCCGCAGGCGCTTCGCCTTCGGCCGGCTTGGCGGTATCCGTTGCCGCAACGGCTGCCGTTTCCAGTTTGCGCAGGCGTCCGTCGAGATCGACGTAAAAATCCTGTTGGCGTTTCTTGGTCGATTCCAACTCGTATTGCAGTGTTTCCAGCTGGCCGCGCAGCTTGGCGTTGTCCTCGCGCAAGGACTGGATCTGGTTGAGCAGTTCGATTTGCGCTTTGGAGAGCGTGTCGACGCGCTCGTTGACCTTGATCGACAGGTCGTTGACCTGCCGTCGGGCCTCTTCGTCATCGAACAATCCCGCGTGCGCCTGCTGCGCGCCGAAAACGGCCAGCAGCAGGGCTACCGTGGAAATCGCCGAGCTACAACGCAAGCGGCGCGCCGGCATTTCAGAACTCGCCGCTGTAGAGCATGTCGCCACGGCGGTTTTCCGCCCAGGCGGCCTCGTTCTGGCCCGGGTTCTTCGGCTTTTCCTCGCCGAGACTGACCGATTCCACCTGATCTTCGCGGGCGCCGAGCAGCACCAGTTGCTTCTTGATCGCGTCGGCGCGCTTCTGGCCGAGTGCGAGGTTGTATTCGCGGCTTCCGCGCTCGTCGGTATTGCCCTGGATCAGCATCTTGAACTGGCGATTGTTGGTCAGGAACTTGGCGTGCGCGGCGACCAGATCCTTGTATTCGGCCTTGATGTCGAACTTGTCATAGTCGAAATAGACGCTGCGCTTGGACAGGATGCTCTTCGGGTCGGTCAGTTCGGGCGGCAGCTTGCGGCTGTCCATGTTGCCCGCCGTGACGGTCGCGATCTTGCCGTCGTTGGCTCCGCGCGATTCGACCGGGGCGCCGGTTTGTTCAGCGGTGTCGGGGGTGGAACTGCAGCCAGCAACCAGGAGAGCGAGCAGGGTCGGGATGATGAGGCGTTTCATGATGGTGAATCTCCAGCGTCGATAGGTAAGGTGTCCGGTTAATGAAAAGGTCCGTTACCGAAGGTAGGGGCCCCAGGCTGGCTCACGGACGTCGCCGGCCGGGATGGAAAGGCGTTGCTTGATGCGCCCGTCGACCGAGACGGCCGAGAGAACACCGCGACCGCCGATTTCGGTGGCGATCAGGATCATGCGGCTGTTCGGGGCGAATGACGGCGATTCGTCCTTGAACGAATCGGTCAGGATCTGCACCTGGCGGCTAGCCAGATCCATCACCGCCAGGCGGAAACCATTCTCGCGCCGGCTGATGAAGGCCATGGTCTTGCCGTCGGCCGAGATGCGCGGGGAAACGTTGTAGCTGCCTTCAAACGTCACGCGCTGGACGTCGCCGCCGTTCAGGCTGGTGCGGTAGATCTGCGGGCTGCCACCGCGGTCGGAGGTAAAGTAGATCGTCTGTCCGTCCGGCGCGAAGAAGGGTTCGGTGTTGATGCCCGAGTTCGTCGTCAGGCGCTGCACGCCGGAACCATCGGCGTTGATCGTGAAGATCTGCGATCCGCCGTCCTTGGAAAGCGTCACGGCCAGCTTGCGGCCGTCCGGCGACCACGCCGGCGCGGAGTTGGATCCCTTGAAATTGGCGATCACGACGCGTTGCCCGCTGGCCAGCGAATGCACGTAGATCACCGGCTTCTTGTTCTCGAACGACACGTAGGCGAGGCGCGTGCCATCGGGCGACCAGGTCGGGGAGATGATCGGCTCGCGGGATTTCAACGCCGCCTGGGCGTTCTGGCCGTCGCTGTCGGCGATGTGCAGTTCGTAGAGGGCGGGGCCGCTCTTGACGACATAAGCGATACGGGTGGAGAAGACGCCCGGTTCGCCGGTCAGTTTCTCATAGATAACGTCGGCGATACGGTGGCCGGCGGCGCGCAGCATGGCGGAAGAGGTTACGAACGCGGCGCCGCCGAGCGGAGCCTGCCGGGTCACGTCGTAAAGCCGGAAACGGGCTTCCTGGCGGCCATCGCCGCTCGGACCGATGCTCCCGGCGGCGAGTGCGTCGGCACCGCGGTTCTTCCAGTCGGCATACGCCGGGCTGGTCGTCTCGGTGATGGCTACGCCGGTGGTGTCGATCATGCGGAACAGGCCGCTGTGTTCGAGGTCTCCGCGCACGACGCTGGTGAGCGCGCGCGAAGTTCCGGGTTCGCCGCCGAAATCGGCGATGGCAACCGGAATGCGATTGGCACCGGCGCCGGTGATTTCGATGGTCAGTTCAGCGTTTGCAGGAGTTGGCGAGAGCGTCGAAAAGGCCAGAACGCTGCATGCGATCAGGCTCAGGCCGCGCAACGAGAGCGAGGGTCGAAACATGGGACGCAGGCTTCCGGAAAAGAATGGGCGATTATATCCCCTCGCTGCGCGAAGGGACTGTAACGAAAGGTAATTCCTGGAATTGCTACTCATCTTTTGGGCGGTAGGGAATCTTCAGTTCGCGCTCAAAGAGTTTCGGATCATCGGGTTTCGGCAGAGGGGAAGATTTAAGAATCGCTCGTTCGATTGCTTCATCCAATGCTCTGTTTCCACTGGATTTTCTGATCTTTACGCTCAGGACTTCACCCGAAGGAAGCTGGGTTACATCGAATATCGCTTCCGGATTGCCCTGGATGTTGTTGGGGAGGACGATGTACCCGCGAATCTTCTGGGCGATCTTGGCGGTGTAGTCGGCAAGTGCGCGAGAGCGCCCTAGCGCAGCCTGTTCTGCCCTCATCTGGCCGAGTTGTCTGAGTTCGGCATCGGCGCGGGCGTGTTGGTCCCGCGCCTCTTGCGCCGCTGCCTTTTGGCGTTGGGCGTCTTTCAGTTCCTGTTCGAGTTGCTTCTGGAAATCGGAAACCTCGCGCTTCGGCTCAGGTTTCTTGGGTTCTTCCTTCTTTGGCTCTTCCTTTTTCGGCTCGGGCTTCTTGGACTCTTCCTTCTTCGGTTCCGGCTTTTTCGGTTCTTCCTTTTTTTTCTTCTCGTCCTTGATGGCGATGTCCGGCTTGACCGGTGGTGTCGGTTCGACCTTGGGAACCGGCTTCGGCTCAGGTTTGGGTTCAGGCTTTGGCGGAGGTTCAGGGACGGGCTCAGGTTTGGCCACGGCAACGGGTGCCGGCGCCGAACGCCAGACTTCCACAGCGACCGACGAAGGAGCCTGGCTTTTCCACTGCACACCGAGGAACAGGGCGCCGACGAGCAGCAGGTGCACCGCTGCCGACAACACCAGTGCTGCGGTGCTGGGTTTCTCTTCGGGGGTGAGCGGGGAAAGGTCGTTCACGGGCGCTTCTTCGGGGCCGCTCTTACTTGCCGGTGGGCTGCACGAGCAGGCCGATGCGCTTGACCTGCTGGCGTTGCAGTTCGTCCATGACGCGTAGCACGGCCTCATACTTCACGTCCTTGTGACCGACGATCAATACCGGCCGTTCCGGATCCTTGCGCTGTGCGTTGATGATGGCCTGCGCCAGTTCATCGCGGCCGAGCGGACTTTTTAGCCCCTTGTCCATCAGCGACAGCGCTTCGTTAGCATCGATGTTGACCTGCAGCGCCTCGGCTGGCGCCTGCGCAGCCTTGCCGACCGACGGCACGTCGATGCTGGCGGTGGTCATCATCGGCGCGGTGACCATGAAGATGACCAGCAGCACCAGCATCACGTCGATGTAGGGGACGACGTTGATCTCGTTTTTCAGGCGGCGTTGGCGCATGGTTCCTCCCGCTTACCGCATTTGCCGTTGCAGGATGTTCGAGAATTCTTCCATGAACGATTCGAAACGCGTCGCCAGGCGGTCGATGTCGTGCGAAAAACGGTTGTAGGCCAGCACCGCCGGGATTGCGGCAAACAGGCCGATGGCCGTGGCCACGAGCGCTTCGGCGATACCCGGCGCGACGGCCGAGAGGGTGGCCTGGCCGACGTTGGACAGGCCGCGGAAGGAATGCATGATGCCCCACACGGTGCCGAACAGGCCGACGTAAGGGCTGACCGAACCGACCGAGGCGAGGAAGGCGAGGTGCGAGTCGATGCTGTCGACCTCGCGCTGGTAGGTGGCACGCATGGCGCGGCGCGAACCGTCGACGACGTCCTTGGGGTCGAGGTTCTTCTGGCTGCGCAGCTTGGCGAATTCGCGGAAGCCGGCTTCGAAGATGCGTTCCATGCTGCCGGTGCCATGCCGGTTGTTGACCGCGCTCTGGTACAGGCTGTTGAGGTCGCCGCCGCTCCAGAAGTCACGCTCGAACTGCTCGGTCTGCGTTTTGGCCTCGCGCACGGTGAACCACTTGCGGAAGATGTAGTACCAGGACATGAAGGAGACGCTGGCGAGCATCAGCATGACGGCCTGGACAACCGCGCTGGCGTTGAGAATCAGATGCAGGATGGAAAGATCTTGCGAGACGTTCATTGGAGAGCTTCCAGTTGGGTACGCATCGGAGCGGGAATGGAGGTGACTTTCATCTGGGCAGCATTGACGCAGACAATCTGGATCTTGCCGCTGATCAGTTCATCCCATCCGTCCTTGGCTGCGGGGTTGGCGCGCCGGATGTGCTGGCGGAAGAAGATCTGCGATCGGGTGATCTTTTCGACTTCGAGGCTGACCGAGAGCAGGTCGTCGAGGCGGGCCGGCTTCAGGTATTCGAGGGCGACGCTGCGCACGACGAAGGCGATGCCGGGGTCGCGCAACAGGTTGGCCTGTTCGTGGCCGATCTCGCGCAGCCATTCGGTGCGACAGCGTTCTAGAAATTTCAGGTAATTGGCGTAGTAAACCACCCCCCCGGCGTCGGTGTCCTCGTAGTAGATACGAACAGGGATGGTGAAGGCGTTGGGCTTCTGCGCGTGCTTCATGTCGGAATTTTAAGTCGACTTCGGAAGTTTTAGTGTAAGTAATTGTTACAAGCCATTGTTTTATGGCATGTTCATTGTGTTCGCCACAGCTCGCTCTGGGCGTTCGGGGCCGGTGAGTCAAGGCCAAGGTGGCGGTAGATGGCGGCCGTGGCGATGCGTCCGCGCGGGGTGCGTTGCAGGAAGCCCTGCTGGATGAGGAAGGGTTCGAGGACGTCCTCGATGGTGTCGCGCGCTTCGCCGATGGCTGCGGCGAGGTTGTCCACGCCGACCGGTCCTCCGCCAAACTTGTCGATGACGGCGGACAGCAGCTTCCGGTCCATGACGTCCAGGCCGCCGTGGTCGACGTCGAGCATCGACAACGCCTGGTCGGCGACGTCCTGCGTGATGTGTCCGGCGGCCTTGACCTCGGCGAAGTCGCGCACGCGGCGCAGGAGGCGGTTGGCAATGCGCGGCGTGCCGCGCGAGCGGCGGGCGATTTCCAGCGCGCCGCCCGGCTCCGTTGGCACCTTCAGCAATTGCGACGAGCGCGTGACGATGTGCGTAAGCTCATCCGGCGTGTAAAACTCCAGCCGGGCGACGATGCCGAAGCGGTCGCGCAGCGGGTTGGTCAGCATGCCGGCGCGTGTGGTCGCACCGACCAGCGTGAAGGGCGGCAGGTCGAGCTTGACGGAGCGGGCGGCAGGTCCTTCGCCGATCATGATGTCGATCTGGAAATCCTCCATTGCCGGATAGAGGATTTCCTCGACGACCGGTGAGAGGCGGTGGATTTCGTCGATGAACAGCACGTCGTGCGGTTCGAGATTGGTGAGCATGGCGGCCAGGTCGCCGGCACGCTCGAGCACCGGTCCCGACGTCTGGCGCAGGTTGACACCCATTTCGGCGGCGATGATGTGCGCCAGCGTGGTCTTGCCGAGTCCGGGCGGGCCGAACAGCAGCACATGGTCGAGCGTATCGCTGCGGCGCTTGGCGGCCTCGATGAAGATGCCCAATTGTTCGCGGATCTTGGCCTGTCCGACGTAATCGACGAGGCGTTTCGGGCGCAGGGCGCGCTCGATGGCGTCCTCCTGACTCGATTTCGATTCGGGCGAGATCAGGCGGTCGAGCGGCGCTTCGCTGAAACTGCCGAAGGAGTCTGTTTCGATCATGGTCAGATGGAGGGAGACTCTTCGTACTCGGTCAGCGCCAGCCACTCGCGGATGAGCACCTGCCCCAGCGCGAGGAGCATTGGGCCGAGAAACAGGCCGATAAAACCGAAAACCAGCACCCCGCCGAAAATACCGACGACGATCAGCAGCAGCGGCAGGCTGGAGGTACGCGAAATGAGGATTGGCTTGACGAAGTTATCTACGCTGCTGATGCCGAACATGCCCCACAGCAGCATGAAGATGGCCCAGCCGGTCTGTCCGCTGTCGTAGAGCCACAGGGCGGCGCCAAGCCAGATCAGGGTGGCGCCGATGACCGGAATCATCGAGAAGATGAAAGTGGTAAACGTCAGCATCGCGACGCCGGGAACACCGGCGATGGCGTAGCCGATCATGGCCACCACGGCCTGCGCGGCCGCTGTGCCGACGATACCGATCATGACGCCGGTGACCGTGCCTTCGGCCAGCTTGAGCATGCGCTCGCCGAGGTTGCCGGCCAGCTTGTGGGCGCCGTTGCGCATGGCGGCAGCGTATTTTTCGGAATCGCGGAAGATGAAGAATACGAAGAATATGACCAGCATCAGCTGCAACAATCCTTGCCCAAGGATCGATACCGTGGCAAGGGCCATTTTCCGGGTCGGATCGATCAGCTGGCGCAGCAGGCTGTTCATTTCCTCCCGGCTGGCGGCGAGCTTGTGCCAGTACGTTTCGATGCTCGAACCGATTACGGGAAACTCGGAAAGCCATTTCGGCGGGTCCGCCGACAGCCCGGATTCGAGCATCGGCCGCAGATAGCGCAGCGCCGATTCGACGCCCTCCGCAAGCGTTCCGGAGAGCAGTGCCAGCGGGGCGACCAGCAAGACTACCAACAGCAGCGACATGACCAACGCGGCCAGATGGCTGCGCCCCCGGCACAATTTCAGCAATTGGTCGCGGAGCGGTGCCGTGGTGACGCAGATCACCACGGCGAACATCAGCGTGCCGGTGAAGGGGAGCAGGACGGCGACGCAGCCGATCAGCAGCAATGCCACGATGGCGGTCTGGATGATCTGTTTCTGCGCGGAGGTAATCTGTTGCATTATGCTTTGGAGAGTAGTTTGAGCGCTTGGCGGATGCCGTCCGAGGTGGATAAGCCGGGCGGCAGCTGTTTCATGACCGCGGAGGCTTCGCGGTCATTGTAACCCAGCGCCAGCAGCGCATTGAGAATGTCATGCTGGCTGTCTTCGACGGGATGGGCGGTGGCGGGCAGGGCGTCGGCGAGTTTTCCCTTGAGTTCGAGAAGCAGCCGTTCCGCCGTCTTCTTGCCGATGCCGGGAACCTTGGTGAGTCGGCCGACTTCCTGGCGGGCAATGGCTTCCGCCAATTCGTTGACCGACAGACCGGAGAGCACGGACAGCGCGGTGCGTGCACCGATGCCGGAAATCTTGACCAGCTGGCGAAAGGCATAGCGTTCGGCGTCGCTGGCGAAGCCATAGAGGAACTGCCCGTCCTCGCGCACCACGAAGTGCGTGAGCAGGGTGACCTTCTCACCGGTTGCCGGCAGGTTGAAGAAGGTACTCATCGGCACGTCGACCTCATAGCCGACGCCATGCACGTCGACCACGACCTGTGGCGGGTTTTTCTCCAGCAGTGTTCCGGCGATACGCCCGATCATTGTTTTCTCTCTTCCGTTTTGCCAAGAATCATGCGTCCGTTGCGTATCCTGAAGCCCTTCGTCGCCAGCGCCCCCATGCCTTGCCCGCCATGGGCGTGGGCGATGGCGCAGGCCAGCGCGTCGGCGGCGTCCGGACTCGGGTCGCCGGGGAGGGACAGCAACCGCCGCACCATGTGCTGCACCTGCACCTTGTCCGCATGGCCGTTGCCGACCACCGCCTGCTTGACTTGCAGGGCCGTATATTCGGCGACTTCGACACCGCCGGCGACCAGCGTGGTGATTGCGGCACCGCGCGCCTGGCCGAGCAGCAGGGTCGATTGAGGGTTAACGTTCACGAACACGATTTCGATGACAGCCTGATCCGGTTTGTATTGCGCGAGCAGTTCGTTGAGGCCTGCATGGATCGTTCCCAGCCGCGTCGGCAAGCTGGCTTTGGCATCGGTCTTGATACAGCCGCTGGCCAGGTAGGCAAGCCGGTTGCCGGATTTCTCGATGACGCCGAATCCGGTGACGCGCAAGCCCGGGTCGACACCGAGGATGCGGATGGGGGCGGGGGTCGTCGGGAGCAACGTCGGAGGCTCGTGGTCGCAGGCACTGGCGTGAGAAGGGCACAGTATACAGGGTCCGGGTTGGACCGTGCGCTTGAGCGATGCCGGAAGTCGTGCGTCTGCGGCGGCTTGCAAGCGACGCTGCCCAAGTGCATCGAAGCGCTTGGGCAGCGTGGTCGTCATGGTCTACCAGGTCAGGCAGGCACGGCGTTCTTTGCTCTCTTGGCCGAGAAATATTGATACGCGACCAGTACAACCAATACGCAGAAACCCGCCAGATCAGAGTAGATTCCGCTGTCGATCAGAGCCAACGCTCCACAGGCCGCCAGGATCCGCATGAGGATGTTCGTTTTGGCAAACAGATAACCTTCCGCGGCAACGCCGATCATGAATACGCCGAAGCAGGCGCCGATGGTGACGCGCAATCCTTCGAGGAACGTGGTGTTGATGAGAAGCAGTTGCGGGGAATAGACGAACATGAAAGGCACGATAAAGCCGGCGATCGCCAGTTTGACTGCCGCAAACCCGGTCTTCATGGGATCTCCGCCCGACACGCCCGCCGCTGCAAAAGCCGCCAGCGCCACCGGAGGCGTAAGGTTGGCAAACATGGCGTAGTAGAAGGAGAACATGTGTGCCGCAATCACGGGGATTCCCAGTTTGGCCAGGGCCGGGGCCGCGACGGTCGCCGTGATGATGTAAGCGGGGATGGACGGCACGCCCATGCCCAGGATCATGCAGGTGACCATCGTGAAGATGAGCGTGATGGCCAGGCTCTTGCCGCCGAGTGTGATGATGGTGTTGGCCATCGTGAGGCCGAAACCGGTCTTGGACGTCACGCCAATGATGATGCCCACGCAGGCGCAGGCGATGGCTACGGCCACGGTTTGCGTGGCTCCGTCGGCAAACGCATCGCAGATGTCCTTGATGCTCATCCGGGTGCTCTTTTTCAGGGCCGCCACAACGATGGTCGCGACGATGGTGATGACGGCGGAGAAGACGACGGTCGTGCCGGAAAAGAGCAGCAGGTAAAGCAGCAGGAAGATGGGAATCAGCAGATGGCCCTTTTCCTTCATGACGTTCTTGACGAGCGGCAGGCGGTCCTTCGGCAGGCCGAGCAGATTGGTCTTGCCGGCGCGCAACTGGACCTGGACGATGATGCCGAGGTAGTACAGCAAGGCGGGAATGGCGGCGTGAATGATGATGACCGAGTAGGGAATGCTCAAAATCTCGGCCATGATGAACGCCGCTGCGCCCATTACCGGGGGAAGCAACTGACCTCCGACGGACGCTGATGCTTCCACTGCGCCGGCGAAATCCTTCGAGTAGCCGGTCTTTTTCATCAGAGGAATCGTGAATGCGCCGGTGGTTACCACGTTGGCTACGGCCGAACCGTTGATTGATCCGAGCAGGCCCGAGGAGATTACCGCGACTTTGGCAGGCCCTCCCTTGGTGTGCCCGGCGAGTGCCATGGCCAGATCGTTGAAGAAGGAGCCCATGCCGGATTTGCCCATCACGGCGCCGAACAGGATGAACAGGAAGATGTAGCTTGCCGCCACGCTGACCGAGGTGCCGTAGATGCCTTCCGTGTTGGCGAAGAAGTGATTGGAGAGCTGCATCCAGGTGTAGCCGCGGTGTCCGAATACGCCGGGCACGCTTCGTCCGAACAGGCCGTAGGCGATGAACAGCAGACTCAATATGGGAAGCGCCCAACCGGCGGAACGCCGCGCCGCTTCCAGAACCAGCACCGTCAGGATGGTTGCCACGACGAGGTCAGGCGTATTGGGCATCCCCGCCCGTTCGACCACGCCTAGATAATCGACCCAGACATAGACCACCACGGAGATCGACAGCACGACCAGCATCCAGTCCCACCAGGAGACCTGTTTGAAATTGCTTTTCTTGCTGAACGGATACATCACGAAACACAGCGCGAGCATCATGGACACATGCAGCGAGCGGTGCTCGAGAATGACGGGGGTTCCGATGAGCGAGGTGATGAAGTGGTAAAGCGTCACCCCGATACAAGCCAGATAGAACAGTCTGGCGATCCAAGGGGTTTCCAGCTTGCGGACGCTGGATTCCTTGTCCAGGTCCTTGATCAGGTTCAACTGCTCTTCGCTGAGCTCTCCCGCCATGGCCTTTGCGATGGCCTCGTCCGATACATCATGCTCGGTGCCGGTACGGACTTTGTCGTCCATGTTCTTGCCTCCCTGTTTTGTTTCCGCCATTCAGTTCACCTTGTCTCGTTTTTCGATAACCAGCCGCAAACGGGTGTGCTCGGGGAGTTCGCTGCCGCGGGTAATGGGAACACCATCGAGCACGAGTTCGCGCGTTGCCATGTGTGAATTAAGCCATACGAGTTCTGCGAAGGTCTGGTTGATTTCCTCCATATGGATCAATCCGTCCTTTACGTAGGAGACGCGTCCCTTGTCCTCGGGAATTCCTGCGCCGAACGCGGGAAACGTGATTGCGTCGAGTACCAGGTTGAAGCGATCGTCGATGTGGTAGTACTCGTTCCAGGGAATCTTTTCCAAGGAGTGGATCCAGGCAAACAAGAATCGGCCGTTGACCCGGGCCGGCGCCTCCACGTAAATACGCTCCGTCTTCCAGTCATAGATGCGCAATGCGATTTCTTCTCGCGGGAGCGAGGCGCACCCGCAAAGCATGAGGACAGAAAGTACCGGTGCCATCCGTCTGGCGCGCCAACAGGCACGCCAGACGGATGGTGTGGTCGTTCGGGCAAATGACACCCGTCGGACCTACTTCATCAACCCCACTTCCTTGTAGTAGCGGATCGCTCCTTCGTGCAGCGGTACCGCCGTTCCGGCGACACCGCGCAAGGCGGTTTCCGGCTTGATGTTCGCCTTGGCCGTGGCATGGGAGCCCTGGATGGTGTCCAGTCCGGCGGGCGAGTAGATGTTCTTCAGCAGGTCGTAAACAACATCGGCGGGAAGCTTCTTGTCCGCCACCAGGATGTTCATGACAGCGGCTGTCGGCGTGTCGGTTGCGGTACCGTAGGTGGCGGCCGGAATGGTCGATTCGATGAAGAAAGGATACTTCTTGATCAGCCGCTGCCTGGCTTCGCCCTCCACCGGAACGAAGGCGATCTTCTTGCTCACGCCCAGTTCGCGGATGGTGGCATTGCCCAGACCGGAGGTGACGAACGCGGCCTGGATCAGCCCGTTCTTCATCTGGTCGATGGCTTCGCCGTAATTGAGGTAATCCACCTTGACGTCCTTGTAGCTCATGCCGTGGGCCTCGAAGATCATCCGTGCGTTGAGTTCGACGCCGGAGTTGGGGGCGCCCACGCCGACCCGCTTGCCCTTGAGATCAGCAAAGGATTTGACCCCCGAATCCGCCGTCGTCACGATCTGGCAGACGTTTGGCCAGAGTCCCATCAACGCGCGCAGATTGGCCGCCGGTTTCTTTCCTTCGTAGGCACCCGAAGCCTCCACGGCCTGAATGACGGCGTCGGACATGGCAATCGCAATTTCACCCTGGCCGGTCTGGAGAGCGTTGATGTTTTCGGCCGTAGCTCCGGTTGCTGTGGCGGAGGCCTTGTAACCGAGTTTGCCGATCAGGGTGGAGAAGGCGCCTCCGATCGGAAAATAGATGCCGCTGGAAGGGCCGGTCAGCACGGTAATGTAATGGTCGCTGCGCTTGATGTCCTGCGCCGTGGCCACCGACGGCGGGGTGGATAGCGCCAGAGTGAGCGGTACGGCAAGAGCACACAAAAGACGACTGCTGCTTTTCATCGTGAATCCCTCCTTGTTGAGTATGACGATTGGCCTGCAATAAAAAGATGCCTGTCCTGACAAAAAAATCGGCAAGTCGCTTGCTGCGGTTTCACCTCGACGACACGGACGCGCAGGCCAAAACTCGCCTGCCTGGTCCATGAAAATGAATAGCACGTTTCTGCATTGAGGGCGGGGGCCTGATTACGACCCTTGCTATCTCGTTTCGTCGCATCACAGCAAAAATCCCATGATCCCTATCCAGTTTGTGCGAAGTTCCGCGCCTCCGCAATGGCTGATTCTGAAATTTCGGAAGCCACTCCTCTTTTTTCGCCTAAGCGTGGAAATAATAGTTTATCTCTTTCAATAGGTTACGACGAGTTTGCGCTTGACTGGCGCGGGCACGGGTCTTGCGGATGTGGCAGTGGAGCCATTCCGCAACTTCGGCGATGGCCTTAATCATTAATGAAACCCGTGACCGGGGTTTTCCCCGGTCTGATAGACAGGAGAGGATCGAATGAGAAAACAGTTCAAGCGTGGATTGGCAGTGGGCGTATTGGCCGCCGGCATGTGCGTTTCGGCCGGAGCCGCCGAGTTCATCAACGTCCTGACGGGCGGCACCAGCGGCGTGTACTACCCGCTCGGCGTGGCCATGTCGCAGGTCTGGGGCAAGGCAGTGCCGGGCTCGAAAACCTCGGTGCAGGCGACCAAGGCCAGCGCGGAAAACCTGAACCTGTTGCAGGCGGGGCGTGGCGAAGCCGGAATCTCGCTCGGTGATGCCGTGTCCGATGCGTGGAACGGCAACGAGGAAGCCGGTTTCAAGACTCCTCTGAAGAAATTGCGCGTGATCGCCGCCCTGTGGCCGAACTACATCCACTTCGTTGCCACGGCGGATTCCGGTATCAAGAGCCTGGCCGACATCAAGGGCAAGAAAATATCCGTCGGCGCGCCGAAATCCGGCACGGAACTCAATGTGCGCGCGATCCTCAAGGCAGCCAACATCAGCTACAAGGACTTTGCCAAGGTCGAGTATCTGTCCTACGCGGAGTCAGTGGAACTGATGAAGAACAAGCAGCTTGACGTGACCCTGTTGTCGTCGGGCCTCGGCGTGGCGGCGTTGCGCGACCTCGCTGTCTCGCAGAAGGTGGTCTTCCTGACCATCCCGGCGGATATCGTCGCCAAAATCAACGACCCCGCGTACTCCGTTGGCGTCATCCCGGCGAAGACCTATGAAGGCCAGGACAGCGACGTGACCACCGTGTCCATCCAGAATTACCTGGTGACGCAACAGGGGGTGTCGACCGATACCGTCTACACGATGACCAAGTCGATGTTCGAGAACCTCGACCAGTTGGCATCGGCGCATTCCGCAGGAAAGCAGATCAAGAAGGAAAACGCGGCCAAGAATCCGCCCGCGCCGCTGCATCCGGGGGCCGAGAAGTATTACCGCGAGATCGGCCTGATCAAGTAACCCGGCGCATTTCAACAGGAAACTGCATCATTCACTCCCCTTGCTGCCGGCGATCCGGCAGGAGGGGGCGAGATTGCCTTGCCGTGTATTGGTCGGTCGCATGAATCGAACAGCCGTCGGCAGGGATCAGTATGAGGGGACATCATGAGCAAGCAAACTACGGGAAACCCGGCGCACCCGCAGCCGGAGGCTTCCGACTTTGAAGAGCACGGCCACCAGCGTCAGCTGGCCGGCTGGGCAGGGCGCGTGGCCATCACCGGAGCCCTGGTGTTTTCGGCCTACCAACTGACCGTTGCCGCGTTCCATCCGTTTTCCAGCCTGATCATTCGGTCGCTCCATGTGAGCTTCCTGATGATGCTGATCTTCTTCTTCTATCCGCGGCGCCGCGGCAGTCACTCCGGCAAGCTGCCATGGTATGACTTCGTCCTGGCCATGGTGAGTTTCTCCCTGGGCTTCTACCACATGGTTTTCGAGGCCGACCTTATCGCGCGTTCCGGCGATCCGACCATGCCGGACCTGGTGGTGGCCACCCTCGCCTCGATTCTGGTGTTCGAGGCCGCGCGCCGGGTCGTGGGATTGGCTCTGCCGATCGTCTGCGGAACCTTTCTGCTCTATGCGTTCTTCGGGCAATATCTCCCCGACGCCTTAGCCCACCGTGGCTTTGGGTTCGACCAGATCGTCAGCCAACTCTATCTCGGCAGCGACGGCATTCTGGGCACGCCGACCCTGGTATCGGCCACCTACATTTTCCTGTTCATCTTGTTCGGTGCTTTCCTCGAACATGCGGGAATGATCAATCTGTTCAATTCCCTGGCGCTCGGACTGGTCGGACACGCCCAGGGCGGACCGGCCAAGGTGGCGGTCATGGCGACCGGCATGATGGGAACCATCTCGGGTTCCGGCGTGGCCAACGTGTTGACCATCGGCCAGTTCACCATTCCGCTGATGACACGCTTCGGTTATTCGCGGACTTTCGCCGGGGCTGTTGTGGCAACGTCCTCCATGGGCGGACAGATCATGCCGCCGGTCATGGGGGCGGTGGCTTTCATCATGGCGGAAACGCTCGATGTCCCTTATGCCGAGGTCGTCAAGGCGGCGATCATCCCCGCTGCTCTTTATTACTTCACCGCTTTCTGGATGGTTCACCTGGAAGCCGGCCGCCTGAAACTTCTCGGCATGCCCAAGGACCAGTGCCCGAATCCGTGGCGGGCGCTCAAGGAGCAGTGGTATCTGGCCCTGCCTCTGGCTGCACTGGTATTCATGCTGTTCAACGGATTCACGCCGATGTTCTCGGGGATGATGGGGCTCGCGCTGACGGCCATCCTGATTCTCGGTGCGGCACTGGCCGCGCGCATGTCCGCGACGGCGTTGCGCTACGTCTTCTGGTTCGCACTCGGCCTCGGTGCGGCATCGTTCGTCAAGTGGGGCATCGTGCCGGTGATCGCACTCATTGGCGTGCTGGTTGTTGGCTGTTTCTTCGTCAAAGGAGGCAGCAAGACGCTGCATACGATGCGTTCCGGACTTATTGACGGGGCCAAGCAGGCACTTGGCGTAGGGATTGCCTGTGCGATTGTCGGCGTGATCATCGGGGTCCTGACGCTCACGGGGGCGGCCACCAACTTTGCCGGATTCATCCTCGAAATTGGCGAGATGAGCCTGTTCCTTTCACTCTTCCTGACGATGGTGGTGTGTCTCATCCTCGGCATGGGCATTCCGACGATTCCCAACTACATCATCACCAGTTCGATCGCCGCGCCCGCGCTGCTCAAGTTGGGCGTGCCGCTGATGGTCAGTCACATGTTCGTCTTCTACTTCGGAATCATGGCCGACCTGACGCCGCCAGTGGCACTCGCTGCCTTTGCCGCGGCATCGATTGCCAAGGAGTCGGCAATGAAGATCGGCTTCAAGGCCACGCAGATCGCCGTCGCCGGTTTTGTGGTCCCGTACATGGCGGTCTATGCTCCTGCGTTGATGCTGCAGGGCGATGCGGGTTGGCTGGCCGTGGTCTATATCGTGTTCAAGGCGGTGTTGGCGATCTTCCTGTGGGGCGCCGCGGCCATTGGCTACCTCTGGGCGCCGCTCAGCGTGGCGGAACGGATCTTGGCCACGGCAGCAGCAGGGTCTCTGGTGGTGGCTATGCCCATGACGGATGAGGTCGGCTTCGCCTGCGCGGTCGTCTTCGTGGTCTGGCATTTCCTTCGGAAGAAGCAGCAACTGGTTCCGGCCTGACCGGGCTGGCCGAGAATCGGCATTGCGCCGCATAATTGGCGCAATGCCGCAAAAAAAAAGTGCGCACCCGGAGTGCTTGCGGGTTCTCCGGGTGCGTTGAGGCCAACTACGAAATCGAACGCATGCGAACTGCCGCCAGCTTTCCTCCACGCACGGGCCGCCCGTGGATCTGGCCAGTGCTTCGGCGACTGGCGCTCACCCTGGTCGCCTGCGTAATGGTTGGATGGGGCGTGCGCGAAGCCGTGCTCGTTCGGCAACTCGATTTACTTGCCCAGCAGTCGAGACAGCATGTCGAGTTCTACCGCATGAGCCTGGAATCCTTGCTCTCGCGCAACGAATCGCTGCCCCGCATCATCGCCATCGAGGACCGGCTGAAGGGTTTGCTCGCCAACCCCGCAGACCGGAAGGCGCAGGACGAGGCCAATCGCTACCTGCTCGACGTAAAAAACGGCGCGGACATCAACGCCACCTATCTGATGGACCGCGATGGGTTGACCCTGGCAGCGAGCAATTTCCAGTTGCCCGGCTCGTACGTTGGACACAACTACGGCTACCGCCCCTATTTCCTGGAGGCGATGCACGGCGGCCTCGGAAGGTTCTATGGCGTCGGCGCGACAACGGGCGAACCCGGCTATTTTCTGGCCGCACCGATAGCGGGCCGTGAAGGCGCGATCGGCACCGTCGTGGTCAAGATCAGCCTGGAGAACTTCGAATCGGCGTTGGCGCGCAATGGCGATCCTGTCCTGCTGGTCGACGCCAACGGCGTGGTGGTCCTCGCGTCCATGCCGGAGCTCAAGTATCAGTTCCTGATGCCGCTCGAAGCAGGGGTCACGCAACAGATAGGCTTGTCGCGCCAGTATGGCGATCAGCAGCTGCGTCCGCTGGGCATGAGCCTGCGCTTGCAGGATGAGCCGCAGCGGATCCGGGCCGCGTTGCCGGGCAGAGCCCCTGACACCTTTCTGGTGCAGTCGGTGAAGACGGGGTCGTTGGGATGGTCGATCGTGCTGCTCTCGCAGACCCGGCAGGAACGGCAGAGTGCACTTCTGGCCGGGGTGGCCGCTGGCCTCGCGGTGGCGTTCGTCATGTCCTTGGTTTTTTTCTTCCGGCTGAACATCCGGCGTTACAACGAACGACGGCAGGCTGAAGCGGCATTGCGTCAGGCTCACGCCGATCTGGAAAAGCGCATCGCGGAGCGGACGGCCGACCTGACGGCGACCAACGTCTCGCTCGAAGAAAAAATCGGCGCGCTGAAGACGACAGAAACCATCCTGCGCGAAACGCGCGACAGCGCTGTTCAGGCCGGGAAACTCGCCGTGCTTGGGCAAATGTCGGCAGGGATCAGCCACGAATTGAACCAACCGCTGACTGCACTGCACACCTTGGCCGACAATGCGGTCGATCTGCTCGGTCGCGGCGATTTGGATGAGGTGCGCGAAAACCTCGGGTTGATCCGACAGATGGCAGTGCGCATGGGGCGCATTGTCGGCGAAATCAAGAGCTTTACGCGCAAGCCATCGCTGGAGCGCCGTCCAGTGGAAGTTGCAGGGCTCGTAGTACAGGCGCTGATGCTGGTGGAGGCTCGTCGGAGGCAGGTGGAAGCCCAGATCGACACGCAAGGCGTTCCTGGCGACCTGCGCGTGCGGGCTGATCCGCAGCGGCTCGAGCAGGTGCTGGTCAATCTCCTGCTCAACGCGCTGGACGCCCTCGCGGAAGCGCCGGACAAACGCATCGAGGTGGCGGCCAGCCGGGCGGTCGGGCGGGTGCGTATCGTGGTGCGGGACAGCGGGTGCGGCATCGCCGAAGCGGCGTTGCCGCACCTTTTCGAGCCGTTCTTCACCACCAAGTCGGCGGGGCAGGGTCTCGGGCTGGGCCTGGCCATCTCGCGCATGATTGCCAGCGAACTGGGCGGCAGCCTCGATGCCTGCAACAGCGGCGCCGGAGGCGCGGAATTCACCGTGGAACTGGAGGAAGCATGAACCCCGACGACACCGGCGCGCCGACGTGGCCGGTCTATCTGATCGAAGACGACGAATCGGTCCTGCGCGCCTGTGCGCAGGCGCTTAAGTTGGCCGACCTGGAAGTGCGCAGCTTCGACAGTGCGGAGAAGGCGTTGGCTGCGTTCGACGAAGATCCGCCGGCGGTGGTCGTCAGCGATGTGCGCCTGGCCGGCATGAGCGGCCTGGAACTGCTCGACGTGGTGTGGCGGCGCGACCGCGATGTGCCGGTGATCCTGATCACCGGCCACGGCGACGTGTCGATGGCGGTGCAGGCCATGCGCGCGCATGCCTACGACTTCATTGAGAAGCCGTTCAGTTCGTCGCGGCTGGTCGACGTGGTGCGCCGCGCGCTGGAACGGCGGGCGCTGCTCCTGGAGAACCGCGTGCTGCGCGAACAGCTCGGGAGCATGCGCGAGATACCCCTGATCGGCGCGTCCGAGAGCATCCAGCGCGTGGCGCGGACGATCGACTCTCTCGCCGCGACCGACGTGGACATCCTGATCCACGGCGAGACCGGCACCGGCAAGGAAGTCGTAGCACACGCGCTGCACACGCGCAGCGGGCGCACCGGCCCGTTCGTGGCGCTGAATTGCGGGGCCCTGCCGGAATCAGTCTTCGAAAGCGAGATATTCGGCCACGAAACCGGCGCGTTCACCGGCGCCGACAAGCGGCGCATCGGCAAGATCGAATATGCGAGCGACGGCACCCTGTTCCTCGACGAGATCGAGTCGATGCCGCTGGCGCTGCAGGTCAAGCTGTTGCGCGTGCTGCAGGAGCGGCGCGTCGAGCGCCTTGGCAGCAACGTCAGCATCCCGGTGAATTGCCGTATCGTCGCCGCGACCAAGACCGACCTCAAGCGCCTGTCGGACCATGGCGGGTTCCGCGCCGACTTGTACTACCGGCTGAACGTGGTGACCATCGAACTGCCGCCGCTGCGGCAGCGCCTCAACGACATCGCGCCGTTGATGACCTACTTTCTGGCCCAGGCCGCGCGCCGCTTCAACCGCGAGGTTCCGGCCTGGACGGAGCAGGACCTGTTTCGCTGGCAGCACCACGACTGGCCTGGCAACGTGCGCGAACTCAAGGCTGTCGCCGAAAGGATCTGCCTCGGAGTCGGCGACGGGCTGGAAACGGTCTCTGCGCCTGCCGTCTCGCTCGCCGCGCGCATGGAAAACTACGAGCGCGGCCTGATCCGCGAGGCCCTGCGCGGCGCGCGCGGGAACGTCACGGAGGCCGCCGAGCGGCTGCACCTGCCGAAGAAAACGCTTTACGACAAGCTGGCGCGGCACCAGCTCGATCCGGAGACGTTCCGCGGTTGAGTTGCTCAATGGAAAAAGCCTCCATCATGGAGGCTTTTCAATGGGGCGACAGAGGGTCGAATGTGACGGGCTTATTTCAGGCCGAGAATCCACTTGGCCAGCTTCGCGGCCTCGTCCGGTTTGACCGTGGCGTTAGGCGGCATGAACGGGAGCGTGGCCTTGCCTTCCTTCTGCCAGCCCACTCCGGCCGGGGTCGGCGTTCCCTTGACGATAGTCGTGGCCAGCTTGGCTTCGGCGTCCTTCTGCCCCGCATATTTCTGGGCAACTTCCTTGTAGGTCGGGCCGATCAGCTTCTTGTCGACCGTGTGGCAGGCCAGACAGCCCTTGGCCTTGGCCAGGGCTTCGTCGGCCAGGCTGGCTCCCGAGCATAGGATTCCGGCGGCGATCAACAGGGATGCGTGGATGACTTTCATTCGTTCGCTCCGTTCAATGGTGTGAGGTGGCTTGGCAAAAAAACTTCATTGTGATTTTGGTGCAACGGCAAAGTTCAGCTTCGCGCTGACGTGGCGAGCAGGACCCCGGCACCGATGAACACGCCGCCGAAGAAGCGGTTCTGCGCTTTCATGGCGCGAAGGTCATGCAGCCAGCGGCGCAGACGCGTGGCCAGCAGCGCGTATCCGGACATCACGATCGTATCGACGCCGCACATGGTGGCGGCGAGGATCAGGAACTGAAGCCATTGCGGCCGCGTCGGGTCGATGAACTGCGGCGTCAGCGCCGCGATGAACACGATGGCCTTGGGGTTGGTCAGGTTGACCAGCAGGCCCTGCACGAACAGGCCGCTCGGTTTGACCGCAACGCCCTCTTCGTTCAGCGCCTGCGGGATGTCGCGCCATTTCTGGATGCCGAGCCAGATGAGGTAGCCCGCGCCGCAAAACTTCATGACGTTGAAGGCCGTCGTCGATGCGGAGAGCAACGCGCCGAGTCCGGCGGCGACAACGCACAACTGGATCGCCAGCGCGCTTTGCAGACCGAGAATGGCGCGCAGGGCGGACCAGTAGCCGTGGCGAAGGCCAACGCTCATGCTCGTCGCCGCTCCCGGGCCGGGAGAGACGGCGATGAGGATGGCCGCCAGCAGGAAGGCCAGCCAGGTCGTCAGGTCCATCGGATCAACGCCGCTTCAGTTGACTGACGTCGCGCACGGCACCCTTGGCGGCGGAAGTGGCCATCAGCGAATACGCCTGCAACGAAGCTGACACAAGGCGCTTCCGCGCGGCCGCCGGGGCCCAGGCGTTCTCGCCCTTGGCCTCCATCGCCGCGCGCCGCTTCTGCAGTTCGGCTTCGGGCACCGCGAGGTGGATGCGGCGGTTCGGGATATCGATCTCGATCGCGTCGCCGTTTTCCACAAGCCCGATCAGGCCGCCTTCCGCGGCTTCCGGCGAGACGTGACCGATACACAGGCCCGACGAGCCGCCCGAGAAACGTCCGTCGGTGACCAGCGCGCAGACCTTGCCGAGGTGCTTGGACTTGAGGTACGAGGTCGGGTAGAGCATTTCCTGCATGCCCGGCCCACCCTTCGGACCTTCATAACGGATCAGCACGACTTCGCCGGGCTTGACCTCGTCGCCGAGGATGCCCTGCACCGCGGCATCCTGACTTTCGAAGACGTGGGCGGTGCCGGTGAACTTCCAGATGCTCTCATCGACGCCCGCCGTTTTCACGATGCACCCTTCTTCGGCGAGGTTTCCATAGAGGACGGCAAGGCCGCCGTCCTGCGAGAAGGCATGCGCCTTGTCGCGGATACAACCGCGGGCCCGGTCGAGATCGAGCTCTGGGAAACGTGCCGCCTGCGAGAAAGCCGTCTGGCTGGGCACGCCGCCGGGCGCGGCCTTGAAGAATTCATACACGTCCTGACTGTGAGCGCGGTGCATCACGTCCCATAGGTCGAGCGCCTCGCCGAGTGTCCGCGTGTGGACGGTCGGGACGTTGCGGTGGATCAGGCCGCAGCGGTCAAGCTCTCCGAGGATGCCGAAGATGCCGCCGGCGCGATGCACGTCCTCGAGGTGCTTTTCGCTCGAAGGTGCGACCTTGCACAGGCAGGGGACCTTGCGCGAAATACGGTCGATGTCGGACATGGAAAACTCGACGCCGGCCTCGCGCGCGATGGCCAGGAGGTGCAGCACGGTGTTCGTCGAGCCGCCCATCGCCACGTCGAGCGACATGGCGTTCTCGAATACTTCGTAGGTGGCGATGCCGCGCGGAAGCACCGATGTGTCGTTGTGTTCATAGTAGCGGCGGCAGAGCTCGACGATCTGCTGCCCGGCCTTGACGAACAGTTGCTTGCGGTCGGCATGCGTGGCGACCAGCGTGCCGTTGCCCGGCAGCGCCAGACCGAGCGCCTCGGAGAGGCAGTTCATCGAGTTGGCGGTGAACATTCCGGAGCACGAGCCGCAGGTCGGGCAGGCCGAACGCTCGACGGCTTCCACCTCGGCGTCGGATACGCTGCTGTCGGCAGCCTTGACCATCGCGTCGATCAGGTCCAGGTGGATCGTCTTGCCGCCGAGGACGGCCTTTCCGGCTTCCATCGGGCCGCCGGAAACGATGATCGTCGGAACGTTGATGCGCATCGCGGCCATCAGCATTCCCGGTGTGATCTTGTCGCAGTTGGTGATGCACACCATGGCGTCGGCGCAGTGGGCATTGACCATGTACTCGACGGAGTCGGCGATCAGGTCGCGCGAGGGCAGCGAGTAGAGCATGCCGTCGTGTCCCATGGCGATGCCGTCGTCGATGGCGATCGTGTTGAACTCCTTGGCCACGCCGCCGGCCGCCTCGATGGCGCCGGCCACCAGTTGGCCGAGATCCTTGAGGTGGACGTGGCCGGGCACGAACTGCGTGAAGGAGTTGACGACGGCGATGATCGGCTTGCCGAAATCGCCGTCCTTCATGCCGGTGGCGCGCCAGAGGGCACGTGCGCCGGCCATGTTGCGGCCGTGGGTGGAGGTGCGGGAGCGATAGGCGGGCATGAGCGTCTCCAAAACAAAAAGCGCCAACAGCGGCGCATGGGGCTGGAAGATATAATGCCGATTCTATCCGAAGAACTGCCGGTTGGTCCGGTGGATAATCTCTGCCCATGCTGATTTACCCGAAGATTGACCCGATCGCGCTGGAGATCGGCCCGCTGGCCGTGCGTTGGTATGGACTGATGTATCTGGCGGCCTTTCTGCAATTCTGGTGGCTCGGTCGCCGCCGCATCCTGAAGCATCCGCAAATGGCCAAGGCGGGCTGGAAAGTGCAGGAGCTCGATGACCTGCTCTTCTACGGGGTGGTCGGCGTGATCGCCGGCGGGCGCCTGGGCCAGGTGCTTTTCTACGAGCCGGGCTACTACCTGCAACAGCCGCTGGAGATTCTTGCCGTCTGGCATGGAGGCATGTCCTTTCACGGTGGGTTCATCGGCGTGCTGCTGGCAATGGGGTGGTACGTGCGCAAGAGCGGACGGGCCTGGCTGGAGATCACTGATTTCATTGCCCCGCTGGTCCCGCTGGGACTCGCCGCAGGGCGCATCGGCAACTTCATCAACGGCGAGCTGTGGGGAAGAGTGGCCGACCCGGACTTGCCGTGGGCCATGGTCTTCCAGCATGTCGATTTGCAGCCTCGGCATCCGTCCCAGCTCTATCAGGCAGGGCTGGAAGGTGTTCTGCTGTTCATTGTGCTGTGGGTTTATTCCGGCAAGGAACGTCCGCGCGGGGCGGTCTCGGGCGCTTTTCTGATCGGCTACGGCGTCTTCCGTTTCGTTGCCGAGTATTTCCGTACCCCGGACGCCGGAATTTTCGGGCAGTCCGACGTGATCAGCATGGGCCAATGGCTGTCGCTGCCGATGGTGTTCGCCGGCATGGCCATGATGGCGTGGGCCTTGCGCTCGAAAAACTGAACCTTGTTCCCCGCCGGGGACGTGACCATGTACGTCGGCTCGCCTGCGGCTTTCCACATCGCCGGTCCTCAGCAGCTCTTTTTTGGTAGATAATTTATCCCCGGTGTGTTTCAACATCTCCCCGTTTTGCCATCGATATAAGGAAAGTCATCATGAAACTCTCGCACATTGAGCATATTGGTATTGCCGTGAAAAGCCTCGACGAAGCCATTCCGTTCTGGGAAAAGCAATTGGGCATGAAGTGCTACTCGATCGAGGAAGTCAAGGAACAGAAAGTCCGTACCGCGTTCTTCAAGATCGGACAATCCAAGATCGAATTGCTGGAGTCGACCGAGCCGGACGGCCCGATCGGCAAGTTCATCGAGAAGAAGGGTGAGGGCATCCAGCACCTGGCCATCGCCGTCGAAGGTCTGCAGGAAAATCTGACCGAGTTGGAAGGCAAGGGCGTGCAGCTGATCGACAAGGCTCCGCGCAAAGGTGCCGAAGGACTTGATATCGCCTTCCTGCATCCGAAGTCCACGTTCGGCGTGTTGCTGGAGCTGTGCGAAGATCCCAAGAAATAATATTCTCTGGTAGTATCCCGAGAGAATCAGGGCTGATCCAGCCGGCAAGGCCGGCGGGCCCTCGATGGATGTGACCGAAAACCGCCCGCCCTGGGCGGTTTTAACTCTCTAGGGAGGCGTCGATGATCGGTTTTTCGCTGCCGTCGACTCAGGCGACCAATCTGGCGGATTTCCGCGATGCCAAGAGTGCGGAGAAATGGCTTGCCGCGCAGCCGCAGGCGAATGTCGCAGTCATGCTTTCCAGCCTGGTAAAGCAGATCGACGCCTTCAACCATTACGATATTGCCGCGCGAGAGCGTTTCAAGACCATGGAGGTGCTGCGCAAGGCCATCTTCGCGGTCAATAACGATTGCCGCCGCCGCTTCGAAAACAAACTGTTGCCGCTCGCGCCCGCAGAACAATCGACGCTCGATGCGGTTCGCCGATTGTGGCGGCTTTGCGCCGTGGCCTACCAGCACTGCCTGCAATCCTGCGTGGAGGGCGACGCCGCCTTGTCTGCGTATGCCGCAAGAGTGGCGCACCGCGTTCTGTTCTGCCTGCGCGTTGAACAGCTGGATAGCTACGCCGCGGCGGTCGAGCCGGGGCCGGGCTTCTGGCGGAACCTGCATGCCGTATTGATGGCGGCCGAGGGACTCGGTGTTGCGGGCGAACCGGTCGACGATCGTTTACTCGGCGAGACCAGCGAGTCGACGGTTACCGGCCAATATGCCATGGCGTTGATGCTGCATCTGGCTCGTCCGTTCGCGCTGACTGGCGGACAGTTTGCCGCTGTCGTGCGTTGGCTGGCCCGCTGGCGCGAACAGGTTTCGATCGCCGACCGACCGGACCGGAGCGAAAAATCCATCTGCATACCCCTGGACCTGTCGGTAGATCGGCCGGCCCATGCTTCGCCGGATCCGGCCTATCTTCCCCGCTGGCTGTCGCTCGGCAGCGTTCTGCGCAAGATCCGGCGGCGGATCGAGTCCCTGGATGCCGGCGAGTCGCCGGAAAGCCTCAAGCTGGGAAGCGGCCTTTCCGCGGATGCCTGCCGCATGCTGCTCGAGATGCTTGGTCGCCATCTGCAGCGTCCTCCGGTGGATCCGGGAGATCCGGACAGCCTGCCGGAACTGGCCGTTGGCGCCGGGTTGGTCAATATCTACCGTCTGCTCGGAGGCGAGGGGCTGGAGGATGCGCTGCATCCGGCCTCCTCCGCGGACAACCATCTCTCGAAGGAGCAACTGGCCGTATTCGGGCATGTCGTGCGCGAACATCGGGCTCCTCCGGAAACAACGCTCGAGACATGGCGTCTGGGGCGCGGCGACGGAAACGAAATGGTACTGTTACGTCCGGCAGGAGCCGGGACGTCGCGGCTGTCACTGCATGGTTTGCTCGCCATCCGGCGGCAGGATCGCTGCCAACTCGCGGTGATCACCAGCCTGGAGCAGCGCACGGACGGGATGCTGTGCGCTACCCTCGACCTGCTCCCCGGGGATGCCGTTCCGCGTGTGGCCGAAATACGCGAAAGAGCCTCCGGCAAGAACTCTCGTCACCCGGCCTTTCTGCTTCCCGCGAGTGGAGGCGGCCAGCAGAGTCTGCTTCTGCCCGGAGGAATGATGGCGCGGGCGACCGCTGTCCGGTTCTACGATGGCAGCGGCCAGTTTTTGCCGGGGCTGCGTCTTGTCGACTGCCTGGAGCGGGGCAGCGAGGTCGAGTACTGGCGGGTTTCGGCCGAAAAATGAACGAAACGGCGGGTTGATGGGCCGAAACGGTACTGATGGAATGAACTCTTAATGAATGTCCTGCTTGTCGTGACCAATCTGCCTGACCGGGAATCCGCCGAAGCCTTGGCCCGGAGTCTGGTGGAAAAGCAGGTGGCCGCGTGCGTGAACATCCTGCAACCCTGTCGTTCGGTTTATCGCTGGAAAGGGACCGTCGAGTGGGCGGATGAGGTGCCGTTGCTGATCAAGACCACCGAAGCGCGCTACTCGGACCTGGAAGCTGCGATCCGCGAACAGCATCCCTACGAGATTCCGGAAATCATCGCCCTGTCGGTGGTGAACGGCTTACCCGATTATCTCGCCTGGCTGGTTGCGGAGACCGAGGCCGACAATTGGCTATCTGCGTGATGCGTTCTCTGGCCTTCATTCTGCTGTGGATGGCGAGCAGCCTGGCGGGGGCGGCCGAGCTTCTGCATCCGGCAGAAGCTTTCAAACCCTCGGCGCGCGCGCTCGACGGACGGACGATCGAGGTGCGCTTCGAGATAGCCAAGGGTTATTACCTGTACCGCGACAAATTCCGTTTTGCCGTCGACGCGGAAGTCGTCAAACTGGGCACTCCATCGCTCCCGAAGGGCAAGGAAAAGATGGATGAGACTTTTGGCAAGGTCGAGGTCTTCTACCGCGAGGCGCTCGTCCGATTGCCGGTGGAGCGCAACAGTTCAGGGGTCTTGCCGCTGACCCTGCAGGTGACTTCCCAAGGGTGCGCCGATGCCGGCGTGTGCTATCCGCCACAGAAGCAGCAGGTCAGTGTTCAGTTGCCCGACCCGGCCAGCGTGCCGCCGAGCCCCCCTGCGGAGAGCGACGAGTCGGGGCGTATCGCCCGTCTGCTGGCCAACGCAACCCTGTGGTGGGTAGCGGCCAGCTTCCTTGGCTTCGGCGTGCTGCTTTCGCTGACGCCGTGCACCTTCCCGATGGTGCCGATCCTGTCCGGCATCATTGTCGGGGCCGGGCGCAATGGACTGGCGGTGTCGCATGCGCGCGCCTTTGCCCTGTCGCTGGCCTACGTTCTCGGCATGGCGGTGACGTATGCCGGGGCGGGGGTGGTGGCGGCCCTGTCCGGAACGATGGTTTCGAGCGCGCTGCAAAACGCCTGGGTGCTCGGCGGCTTCGCCCTTGTCTTCGTGGTTCTGGCGTTGTCGATGTTCGGTCTTTTCGAGTTGCAGTTGCCATCGTTCCTGCAGAGCAAGATCACCGAGGAGGCCTCGCATCTCCACGGCGGTTCCTTGCCCGGCGTGGCACTGATGGGGGCGCTCTCGTCGCTGATCGTCGGGCCGTGCGTGGCGGCGCCGCTGGCCGGAGCCTTGCTCTATATCGCCGGAACCGGAGACGTCCTGCTGGGCGGCCTGGCGCTGTTCTGCATGGGGGTTGGCATGGGCTTGCCGCTCCTGGCGATCGGCCTCTCTGCGGGAACACTGTTGCCCAAGGCCGGTCCGTGGATGGTGGCCATCAACAAGGTCTTCGGCGTTTTCCTGCTGGCCAGTGCCGTGTGGATCGTGAGCCCGCTGCTTCCGGTGGCGGTGCAGATGCTGGCCTGGGCGCTGCTGCTGATCGTCCCCGCCGTATTCATGCGGGCCATCGACCCGCTACCGCAACACGCTCACGGTTGGCAGCGTTTCGGCAAGGCCGTCGGCGTGGTCATGCTGCTGCTGGGAGCGGCGATGTTGGTCGGTGCGTTATCCGGCGCCAGGGATCCGTTGCAGCCTTTGTCCGGGTTAGGCCAATCCGGAAGTAGCGAATCTCGCCGACTCCCCTTCGAACGCGTCCGCTCACTGGGTGAACTCGAAACAAGGATTGCCGGCGCCGGCAGGCCGGTGATGCTCGATTTCTATGCCGACTGGTGTGTGTCGTGCAAGGAAATGGAGCGCTTCACCTTTTCCGACGCGCGTGTGCAGGAGAAGTTGTCCGGATGGTTGCTGCTGCAGGCCGACGTAACTGCCAACTCGCCCGAAGACAAGGAATTGCTTGCCCGCTTCCGGCTTTACGGGCCGCCCGGCATCATCTTCTTCGACCCGGCCGGAAAAGAGCTGGCCGGGGTGCGTGTCGTCGGATTCCAGAAAGCCGACGAGTTCCTTACTTCGCTGGCGGCGACTCGGTTGTAACCGTGGCCGCGATCCCTGCGGTCAGGATGCCGAGCATGACCTGCGCGTGTTCGGCGGCCTCGCGGCCGAGACTGGTCAGGTAACCTCCGTCGATCTGGGTGATCAACCCCTTGGCGTGCAGGCGCACTACTGCCGCCTTGATATCCGCATCGGCCGTCTTGTGTACCTTGATTCCTTGCTGTCCCGTGTCGAGGTCGAAACGGATCAGGGTGTTGAGCTCATGAACCAGATCGGGTGTATAGGGCATGGTGTTCACCTGGCTGCGGAAAGCCTCATTCTACGCGAGGTTTTTCAGGAGCTGCACGAGAGCATCGAGCATCCCGGCTTATGGCGCGCCCAATCGGGACGTTTCTGCGCGAACGATTCCGCGCCGGGCTGCTCGTCATAAGGACGGCGCACAACCTCGAGCAACTCGTGAATCATCGATGGGTCGCCTTGTTCAGCGCGGTCTATGGCCTGCTGCGCGAGGTAGTTGCGCAAGACGTAGACCGGATTGACGGCATACATGCGCTTCCGGCGGATGTCGTCCGGCTCGCCGTCGGACGCCACACGCCCGGCCCAGCGTTGCAGCCAGGCCTCGAGGGTCGGGAGGTTGGCGGCCTGTTTGTCCGCATCGTAGAACGCTTCTGTCAGTTTGCCGATGCCGGGTGAACGAGGATCGACATCAGCCAGGCGGCGGAAAAACAGCGTCATGTCGATCTCGGCGCGATGCAGCAGGTCGAATGCTTCCTCGACGAGCGGCGCGTCGTCTTCGCGCCAGGCGGCGAAGCCGAACTTGGCGGCGAAAGAACGCTGGAATTCCTGTGAGTAAGTTTCGTTGAATCGCTCGAGTCCCGCATTGAGCGCTTCGGTATCCGGAGCGACGCGGCCCAGCGCTTCGGCCAGGCGCTCGAGGTTCCAGCGCGCGATCTGTGGCTGGCGGGCGAAACAATAGCGGCGCCCTTGTGCGTCCGTGGTGTTCGGTGTCCAGGCTGGGTCGAAGTTATCGACCCAGCCGTATGGGCCGTAATCGATGGTCAGTCCAAGGATCGACATGTTGTCGGTATTCATCACGCCGTGCACGAAGCCGACACGCATCCAATGCACGACCAGGCGTGCCGTGCGTTCACAGATTTCGCCGAACCACCGCAACAGCCGTTCGCCAGGATCGCCCACGATTTCGGGGAAATCGCGATCGATGGTGAACTGGATCATTTGCCTGAGCAGCGCCTCGTCGCCGCGCGAGGCGGGGAGTTCGAAGTGCCCGAAGCGGGTGAAGGACGGCGCGACGCGGCAGACAATGGCCCCCGGTTCGGCGACCGGATTGCCGTCGTAGAACATATCGCGCACCACGGCTTCGCCGGTGGTTAGCAGCGCAAGTGCCCGGGTTGTCGGCACTCCCAGATGGTGCATGGCCTCGCTGCACAGGAATTCGCGAACCGACGAGCGCAATACGGCGCGACCGTCGGCTCTCCGGGAGTACGGTGTTGGTCCGGCTCCCTTGAGTTGCAGTTCAAAGCGCTGTCCGGCCCGATTGACGGCTTCGCCCAGAAATATGGCGCGCCCGTCGCCAAGCTGGCGCGCCCACGATCCGAACTGATGACCGCCATAGCACGTGGCGTAGGTGGCCATGCCCGGCAAGACCCCGTTGCCGGCAAGCGCCGCCAGCCATTCCGGCGAAGTCAGCTCGCGTTCGCCGAGGTCGAGGGTACTGGCCATTTCTCGTGACCAAGCCACGAGTTGCGGTGCCGCAACGGGGGTTGGAGCGACCGTGGACCAGGCGGCGCCAGTCACCTGGCGCGGATGGTTACGCGTGTCGGCATCGCCGGGCAGTTCCCGCACCAGGCGGTTGTCGAAGCGCAGCATGGGATCTCGTGCCAAAAAGAAGGTGCATTTTGGGCACGGAGTCCGGCAAACAAGTTCCCCGGCGGGGACGTGCGAGAATCGGCAGCGGATGGAAAAACAGCCTGGAAAGCGTTTGCTTTCCAGGCTGTCGAATAATGTCCCCGCCTGTGCCGTTAGGCCGGCATCCTGAACCGGAGTTCAGATTGGGATGCTTTCCTTCCGCATCAGGTCCACCCGTCAGAGGGGCGGGCACAACAGCAGTATTAAGGTCAGCAACCGATGCCAATATAGCATTGGTTCAAGGAATCTATGGCCTTGACGAACACCGCAGGGAACAACTGGCGGAAGCTCAAATCAACTTGTCTTGCGGTACCAGTACCGAGTCGAGCTGCGCTTCCATGAGGGAGATTCTACGCTTTACGGCACCGAAGTCCAGCCCTGTTTCGGGACGCGGGTAGTGAGCCGGGAGTGCCTGCGGTTGAGCGCTTTGAGACAGGAATTCGTGCGCGATGTTGAGCGCCGCCATGACGGCGATGCGTTCGGAAATGTTGCTGCGGGTCTTTTCCGCGATGTCGTGCATCTTCGCGTCGACGTAGGCGACGGCGGCGAGGAGGGCGTCACGCTCTTCGGGAGGACAGGCGACCCGGTATTCCTTGCCGAGCAGTACGATGTCGAGATAATTGGCTTCGTTGGGCATGTGCGGGTTCAGGCGGTAGTTGCCTTGGCCTCCGGCAATTGTTGCGCGAGTTTCTCGATCCGGTTGCGCGCCGTGTCCATGCGCTCTTCGAGCCCTTTCTTCTCCGCCTCGGAGGTGGCCAGTTGCTGCCTGAGCTGATTGTTTTCCGCACGCAGGCTGCGGCACAGCGAAGCCACCTGGGCAATTTTGCTTTCGAGTGCGTTGAGTTCGTTGACCATTGGCGGACTATAGTTTCAAAAACCTAGCTGAGTCAAGGGCTAAGCGCGGGTTTTAAATGTGAATTGTTTCTCCCGGATGATTGGCGAAAAGCGGCTTGGCGCCGCGTGGACTATAATCCGCCGTTCCGTCGCTGGTTCAGCGGCGGAAACAAATGTGCAAGGTGCCGCCAAGCAGATTCTCTGCCGCGGTTAAACGGGAAACAGGTGCGTGTTTGAACAACGCAATGCCTGTGCTGCCCCCGCAACGGTAAGCAAGTGTGGATGCATCGAAATGCCACTGGGCGAATGCCTGGGAAGGCGGTGCATCAGGACTTGCGAGCCCGGATACCGGCCTGTGCGCAATGGAAGGAAGTGCCGCGGGGAGGCGGACACGGAATTTTCGGCCCGATATCGGGCAGGGTTCAGGTTATCTCCCTCAGGTTCTTCCTGTTTATTGACTGCCGGTATGCGGGGACGCCTGCCGGCTTGAGGGAGAAGCAAATGAATCGATGCAATACCTTGACTGCGGGCGCGCTGGCGCTCGCAGCCGCCTTTCCTGTCCTGGCCTCCGAGTCCTCAGATGGCGCTGTGGTCGTCACGGCGAGTCGCCAGCCGCAACGCATGAACGAGTTGCTCGCTGATGTTTCTGTCATTAACCGCGAAGAAATCGAGGCGGCGGGTCAGTCCAGCCTGCCGGAATTGCTGGCCCGCCAACCGGGAATCGAATTCACCCAGAGCGGCGGAGCCGGAAGTACGCAGAGCCTGTTCATCCGTGGCACCAACAGTGAGCATGCGCTCGTCCTGATCGACGGCATGCGCGCCAATTCGGCGACGCTAGGCACGACCTCGCTGTCGCGCATTCCATTGTCGCAGATCGACCGCATCGAAATCTTGCGCGGACCGGCATCGGCACTGTATGGAGCGGATGCCATCGGCGGAGTCGTCCAGATATTCACCCGGCAGGGCAGCGGCCCGGCGGCTTTCAATTTCGAGGCGGCGTACGGAAACGACAACACTACCAAGCTGGCCGCCGGCGTGAGCGGGCAAAATGAAGGATTGCGCTACAGTTTTCAGGCGTCTTTCGATGACACCGATGGCTTCTCCAATATTCGCAACAAGCAAAGCAAGGCATACAACCCGGATAACGATGGCTTTCGCGACAGCGCGTTCACCGGCAATTTGTCCTACCGCTTCAATGGAGACCATGAGATTGGACTGAACGCATTTACCAGCGATGGCCGCGACTATTACGATGGCGGCTACGGTGCGTCGGCGGCGAAGGATTACCGCAGCGATACCCGCGTCAGCAGTTACAGCCTGTATTCGCGCAACCGCCTGCTTCCGGCGTGGCAAAGCACGTTGCGTCTCGGGCGCGGCACGGACGATACCGAGTACTACACGGATGGCGTCCAAACCAGTAACGTGCGCACCGACCAGGATCAGGTCTCGTGGCAGAACGACATCAGGCTGCCGCTCGGGAAAGGGTTGCTCGCGGCGGAGTGGCTCAAGCAGAAAGTCACGGCGTCCCAGGACTACGACGAGACCGAGCGCACTATCAAGTCGCTGCTGGCTGGCTGGGGCGCCTCGGTCGACGTGCATCGCTGGCAACTCAATGTGCGGCACGACGACATTTCGCAGACGGGTTCCAAGACCACCGGCACGGCGGCCTACGGTTACCAGATCAGCGATGCCGTCCGGGCGCACGCGGCCTACGGCACGGCCTACAAAGCTCCGTCGATGAATGACCTGTACTACCCGGTCATGCCTTACATGGGTCAGGGGAATCCCGACCTGAAGCCGGAATACGCCCACAATCGGGAAGTTTCCCTGCATTACGATACCGCGCAGCATACGGCGTCGATAACCTACTTTCATAATCGCATCGACGACCTGATCCAATGGGAAGAAACGTCTCCGGGGTCGTGGTTCTACACGCCGAAGAATGTGGCGTCGGCGCGCATTACCGGCTGGTCGCTGGCCTACAAGGGCTTTTATGGCCCGTTGTCAGTGCGTTCCAGCGTCGATTTCCAGGATCCGCGCAATATGGAAACCGACACCATCCTGACCCGGCGAGCGCGCAGGCATGCCAATCTCGGCCTTGACTACACCACCGGGGCATGGACTTTCGGAAGCGAAGCGGTCAGCAGCGGCGAACGCTACAGCGATGCGGCGAACAATGAGCGCATGGGTGGCTACACGCTGTTCAACGTGAGCGCCAACTACCGGGTAGACCGGAACGTGTCGCTATTTGCGCGGATCAACAACCTGTTCGACAAGAAATACGAGTACGTTAACGATTTCGCCACGCCGGGCCTCAACG
The DNA here is from genome assembly GCA_029975435.1 of Propionivibrio sp. GTDB lineage: Bacteria > Pseudomonadota > Gammaproteobacteria > Burkholderiales > Rhodocyclaceae > Propionivibrio. Next base: position 49,184 of record JARKPC010000011.1, read on the forward strand.
CCCTCGTCGGTATCCGTTACCAGCCCAAGTAGACCGTCATGCCCACTCGCCACCGCGCTCTTGCCATCCTCGCGCTCCTGACCGGAGCGTCGCTGGGGAGCGTACTGCTCGCGTTGGCGGTGGGCAGCATACATATTCCCGTTGGCGACGTCTTCAACGCGTTGTTCGGCGGCGAAGGGTCGTTGTCCGGCGATGTGGTGGCCCACTTGCGCCTGCCGCGTGCGCTGGCCGGTTTTGCCTGCGGCGGGTTGCTGGCCTTGTCCGGTGCTCTGTTGCAGGTGCTCCTGCGCAACCCGCTCGCCGATCCCTACATTCTCGGCATTTCGGGCGGCGCCGGGGTCGGGGCGATCCTGGCCATCCTGCTCGGCCTCGGGGTGGCCGGCATCAACGGCGCTTCGTTCTTCGGTGCACTGGCGGCGATGGTCGTGGTTTTCGGGCTTGCCCATGGCGACGGAAGCTGGACGCAGACGCGCCTGTTGCTGACTGGCGTCATCGTCGCCGCCGGCTGCGGAGCGATGGTGGCGCTGATCCTGTCGATCGCCCCGGACCATAAGCTGCATGGCATGCTGTTCTGGCTGATGGGGGATCTGTCGCAGGCGACCAGTCCGAAGCTGGTGCTCGGCGTTCTGGTCGCCGTGCTGTTCGTCGCCATGCCTTTCGCGCGCGAGCTCAACCTCCTGGCGCGCGGGCCGGACATGGCGCAGGCACTGGGCGTGCAGGTGGGCAGCCTGCGGCGCGGCGTCTATATCGTGGCCTCGCTGGCCACGGCGGCAGCCGTCACGCAGGCCGGGTCGATCGGCTTTATCGGCCTGATCGTGCCGCACCTCGTCCGACTGGCCGTCGGCAACGACCAGCGCCTGCTCCTGCCGGCCTCGGCGCTGGCCGGCGGCAGCCTGCTGGTGGTGGCCGACACCCTGGCGCGTTCGCTGATCGCGCCGCAGCAATTGCCGGTCGGTGTGCTCACCGCGCTGATCGGCGTGCCGGTGTTCCTCTTTCTGTTGGCGCGAGATTCGCGGCTCCGGCGCTGACATGACGACCCCGCCCCCGCTCCTGCAAACCCGCCGGCTGGCTGTGTCCATTGGCCAGCGGAATTTCTGCCGTGACCTCGATCTGAGCCTGCACGCGGGCGAGCGACTGGCCATCCTCGGGCGCAATGGCGCCGGCAAATCGACGCTGCTGTCCGTGCTCGCCGGGCTGCGTGCCCCGCAACACGGCGAAGTGCTGCTCAAGGGCGCCGGCTATACCGAGCTTGGCCCGCGCAAGAGCGCGTTGATCCGCGGCTGGTTGCCGCAGTCGCGCGGCGACGCGTTTGCCTCGACCGTGCTGGAAACGGCGCTGGTTGGCCGCCATCCGCACCTCGACCGCTGGGGCTGGGAGTCGGCGAAGGATGCCCAGATTGTTCGGCGGGCGCTGGCGGCGGTCGATTTGGCAGAATTCGAGCAGCGCGACATCCAGACCCTGTCCGGCGGAGAACGCCAGCGTCTGGCGATTGCCACATTGCTGGCGCAGCAACCGGAGTTGTTCCTGCTGGACGAGCCGGTGGCCTATCTCGATCTCAAGCACCAGATCGCCATGCTCGAATTGTTTGCCGGCGCGGCACGCGATTGCGGCGCGGCCGTGGCCATGGTCCTCCATGAACCAGCGCTGGCGTGGAGATATTGCGACCGCGTGCTGCTGGTTCACGGCGACGGGGCGACCGAATGCGGCCCGGTACGCGAGATGCTGACTGCCGACAAGCTCTCGGCACTTTATGATTATCCGATGCTGGCGCTCGAACGCGACGGCCAGCTCTGTTTGATTCCCCAGTGAGGTTGGCATGAATGATCCGGACAAGGCGGCGCGTCACAGCCAGCGCATGATGCGCAAGAAGACCGTGGTAGACGAAGCCATCGCCGCGGCGCAACAGGAGCGCGGCGTGCTGGTGGTCAATACCGGGAACGGCAAGGGCAAGTCGTCGGCCGCTTTCGGCGTCGTCGCCCGAGCCCTCGGGCACGGGATGAAAGTCGCCGTCATCCAGTTCGTCAAGGGGCGCTCCGATACTGGCGAGGAAGCCTTCTTCAAGCAGGCCGCCGATCCGGCACGCCTGCACTGGCACGTGACCGGGGAGGGCTTCACCTGGGAAATCCAGAATCTCGAGCGCGACGTTGCCGCGGCCAGGGCGGCATGGGCGCTGGCCACTCGCTACCTGAACGATCCGGAAATCGGTCTGGTGGTGCTCGACGAAATGACCTATGCGTTCAAGTACCGCTGGCTGGAACTGGCATCGGTGCTGGAAGTGCTCGCCGCGCGGCCGCCGCTGCAGCACGTCATCATCACCGGACGCGCCGCGCCGGATGCCCTGATCGAGGCGGCCGACACGGTGACCGACATGACGATGGTCAAACATGCGTTCAAGGCGGGCGTCAAAGCCATGCCCGGATTGGAGTGGTAACCATGCCTGCCTGTCCCGCTTTTCTCGTCGCCGCGCCGGCTTCCGGCCAGGGCAAGACCACCGTGGTCGCCGCGCTGGCGCGATTGCATGCCCGGCTCGGCCGCCGTGTTCGGGTCTTCAAGTGCGGTCCGGATTTTCTCGACCCGCAGATCCACGCCATTGCCAGCGGCGCGCCGTGCCAGAACGTCGATCTGTGGATGTGCGGCGAAGACGACATCGCCTGGCGCCTGGCCGAAGCCGCTCGCCATGCCGACCTGATCCTCGTCGAGGGCGTCATGGGGCTGTACGACGGGAATCCCTCGGCGGCCGAACTGGCGCGAAGATTCGGCTTGCCGATTCTGGCCGTGATCGATGGGGGCTCGATGGCCAACAGTTTCGGGGCCATCGCCTTCGGCCTGAAAAACTACCAGCCGGGTACGCCGCTCAATGCCGTCCTCGCCAACCGCGTCGGCAGTGCCTATCACGCCGAATTGCTGGAGAAAAGCCTGCCGCCGGATATCGCCTGGTATGGGCACCTGCCGCGGGACGCCGAGGCGGCCATGCCGGAACGTCATCTCGGTCTGCTGCCTGCGGCCGAGATTGAAGGGTTAAGCCAACGCATCGACCGCATGGCCGAGCTGTTGGCGACCACGGCCGCGTCGCAACTGCCTTCCCCTGTCGAGTTTGCCGACGTTCAGCCGCCGGACATCCCAACATGGCTTGCCGGCAAGACCATCGCCGTTGCGCGCGATGCCGCTTTCTGTTTCCTTTACCCAGCCAACATTGATTGCCTCGAACGGCTCGGAGCCACGTTGACCTATTTTTCGCCGCTTGCGGATGCAACGTTGCCACCGAGTGATGCCGTGTGGCTGCCGGGCGGCTACCCTGAACTGCACGGGTCGGTGCTGGCGGCCAACCGTGCGCTGTGGGACGCACTGGCGGCGCACGTCGAAGCCGGAAAGCCAATGCTTGCCGAATGCGGCGGCATGATGGCGCTGTTCGAGTCGATGCGCAGCACGGAAGGCGAAGAGTTTCCTCTGGCCGGGCTCTTGCCGGGCCGGGTTGTCATGCAGAAGAAGCTGGCCGGCCTCGGAATGCAGCGGGTCGAACTGCCGGAAGGCGCCCTGCGCGGACACGCCTTCCATTATTCGCGAACCGAGACTCCGCTGTCACCCGTGTGTTCGACGTGCCGTCCGGACGGGCGGCCTGGAGAAGCCGTCTATCGCCGCAAGCGGCTGACGGCGAGCTACATGCACCTCTACTTCCCGTCAAATCCGCCGGCGGTGGGGCGTCTGTTCGCTTGACATTACGCCGGAGCGGCGCTGCGGGCCGGGCGCCGCTCCGTATGCGATTGGCGGGTTACCGCGCTACCGGCATGCCGCGCAGTTCGTCGAGTCCCTGGCGGAACTGCTTGGCCCAGGAATTGACGATCGGCGACAGATCATTCCAGGTGATGCGATCGTTTTGCGGCAACGTCTCATCCGACTTGCGCGTGGTGACCACCGCGGCAACCGGACGTCCCTGTCCGTCGAGCACCTCGAGTTCGGCGGAAATCTCGGCGAGGCGAGGAGAGCCTCCAGCGGCCGCGCGCCCGGCGTTGAACACGGCCTTGATCGGGAGGAAATCGGTCACGCCAATAGCCGTCGGAACAGGCTGAACTCCCGTAATTGCCAGGCGGACGCGCAGCACGTCCGGTCCCGGGGCGTTCACCACCTGGTAGCCCGTGCTGACGGCACTGGTAAATGCCGTGCTGAACGAATCGGCAATCCGTTTTAGCACGTCGGGCTGAACACCCTTGTAGGCTTCGGGATCATTCGACAGGAAGACCTGCACGGGATCGATGAAGATCTTGGCATAGGGTTTCAGATCGGTCGAGCGGTCAAGATAGCGCTGGATGCCTTCCTTCCCTTCCACCGGGCGCAGTTTCGAGTAGTCGGACAGGAAGCCGGAATTCACCTGTGCGGCCGTGCCGGAATCCATTCCGCCAGTGGTTGTCGCGCAACCGGCCAGCAGGACGGTAGACGCAACACCCAGAACCATCAGCAATTTCTTCATGTGTTTCTCCTTCTCGGGTTGGTAGGTCTGTAGCGGGGGAAAACGATTTTTTACTCGCGGCCATCAGTTTCATTGGCAGCGTGGCGGGAGGCTTTTGCGTCGCCGGGCGACCATGAGACGATGACTTCATCCGGTGGCGCCATGGGAGCATCCCGGTCAGATCGTCGTGCAGTTGCCAAACATGATATAGGCACCGAACCGATTGGTCATGCTGGTAGTCATGGCTCCGGTTTCGGTGTTGATGGCCATCGTCCAGCCGAAGCTGAATTCCCTGCCGGTGAGCAGCAACTGGCCTTCGGAGCGGTCAATCAGCAGGATTTCGGATTCGACCTTGGGGCCGATTACACGCTTGCCGGCGACGTCGACACGCAGGAAGGATGGAGCGCCGAACTCATCAGGCAGTCCCCTGGTGCAGTTGTCACCAACCGAGCAGTCCATGACCTGTACCGGTGCGCAGATCAGCCGCTTGCTGCCATCGAACTCGGATTCGGAAGCGTTGGCGGCAACGGCCATAACCATCGCGAAAACCGCTGTCGTTATTTCTTTCATCTTTTCTCCATTACTTGATGGTGTAGCCGCGGCCTTCAAGGCACGCACCGTAGCCACGGTAGTACGTGTCCATCTGCGCATTGCGCTGGTTCTGGGCTTGTTGCTGGGCTTGCGCCTTCTGTTGCTCATAGGCCTGCTGTTCCTGTGCTTGCCGCTGGCGCGACTGCTGTCCGCCACGCATCACGCCGACAACCGCACCGACGCCAGCCCCCTTGCCGGTATCTCCGGCAATGGCGCCGATCGCCGCGCCACCGACCGCGCCGCGCGCCGCACCCCGCGCGCGTTCGCCGCCTGCCTGCGAGGTGTTGGGGGGTGGAGGCGCTTGCACGTTCAGGGGTTGCGAGGCGAGTACGCGTGGATCGATGCCGGTGGTGCGCACGGCCCACGCGTCGCATTCGGCCTGATCCTTCTGTTGCTGTTCAGGGGCTTGGCCCTTGGCGGGATAGACAATCGGCTGAGCCGCGAAAGCCGTGCTGCAAGCCAGGGCCAGCAGCGGCAGAAGCGCGGCGTTCCGGATCGAGAGAGACATACGGTTTCCTTTGAAAAAAGCGCTTGGAATGTTCTATCTGGATTGATTCAATGAACGACAGGGACCGGCAGTCCGCTGCGGAAGCAGTTTTCGGGTTCGCCGCTGCTCCCGCATTGGGGGCTGTTTTAAATCAACTTACTTGATTTTGGTGATCTTCTGCCCTTGCAGCGCCATGCCGGCCATCAGGCCTTCCTGGCTGAAGACGAAGGCGTAGACGCCTTTCTTGCCTGTGGTGGTGTTGAGTTCCTTGCCGGCGCCGGCGTCGATCACGACGACCGTCGGGGCCGCACCGATGTCCCAGCCCTTGCTGTTCTGGAAGTCCTTGAGATCCTTCTCGGTCAGGAAGAACACGGCGTAGGCGAACGATTGAGCACCGGCCTGCAGGCCGACCGACGCACTGCCGGAACTGTAGTAGGAATGAACCTTGTCCTTCTTGAACAGCACGCCTTCTCCGCCCGAGCCGCCGACGATGAAACCGGCGCGGACGATCTTGGGAAACACCAGCACGCCGACCGCTTGTGCCCCCAGCGTCTTGGCTCCGGGATGGGTCTTGTAAAGCGATTGCAGCGCGGCTTCGGCATCCTGCGTCAGCAGGGCCTTGTCGGCGGCGCTGGCGGCAGACATGCCGATGAAGGAAACGGCCGCCAGCGCGGCGAGGAGGAATTTGCGTGTGATCTGTCTGAGAGTGCTCATGGGATTACCTCGTTGGGTTCATTGCGGAAATCGGGAACGCACGGCACCGGCCTTTGCTGCCGGCGAAATGCCCCGAACCATGTCAAAGCCACAAATCAGGCTGTATTGAAGGCTTTTGGCAAGATTCTATAATCCTGCAACGGCATATCTGCAGCAACAGAATCTTGGGCAATCTGCCCGAGTGTCGTCGGCGAATAGACATTTTCCGCCACAGGACAGGGCTGGTCGTCCTGCGCGGGCCGTAATTCAGCGATGATGGGTTCGATAAGCAGGCAAAATGTCGGTTGTAAGCCGGTAAAGTGTTGCAAATATCAGCGCGCTGGCGTTGCGGTTTTTCAGGGTGATGCGGGCGCAAGGAGTTGCTGCCAGGAGGGTACGGTATGTGGATACACACGTTCTCCGTCGAAAGAAATCGACGACGCTCGACACTGGCCGGTACGCGCGCAGTGCTTGGCGTGCTTGGTATCGTGCTGGCACTCGCGTTTGTTTCGCCATCCGGGATGGCGGCTCCGGTGCCCGTGCCGGGAATCGCGAAAGGCGTGGGTAAGGTCGAGACGACAACGAATGCCCCGGACGACGTGCGCAAGGAACTTGAAGCGGCCCGGCGGGAACTGTCGGCGGTTGAAGCCGTGCTGCGCCGCTCGCCCGGCACTGATGCCGGAATCGAAGGTCACGTCGAACAACAGCGTTATCTTTTGCGCGAGATGGTTCGTGCGTATGAGCAGACCCTGGCCGCCAAGGAGCGCATCGAACTGGCGCAGAAGCTCGTGGACGAAGCGCAAAAACAGGCGGATTCCTGGGCAGGATTCGAGACTCTTCCGCCGTATTCTGTGCTTTTCGTCGATAAGCTCATCAAGGATGCCGATGCCGCCGAGCGACGCGTCAAGGCGAGTGATGGCGAGTACCAATCGTTCAATGCCTTTCGGGAACAGCTTACGCGTGCGATCCAGGCCAATGCCGCCGCGATTCGACGGGAGGAAGAGCGGCAATCGGGAAGTAATTCCGGGGTTGAGGGAAATGCGCGCGAGGTTCTCGATCTGATGCGTTTGCGCGCTCGCGCTCAGACAGCCGTTCTCAAGGAACTCGAATCCAGCGGCGAAAAACTCCGGCTCGATGTCGTGCGCACGGGAATCGAGGCCAAGCTTGCCCGTCGCAAGGCGGATACTGCCCGCGCCGACGTGCATTTCCCGCTGCCCGATTACCACCAAGTGCGCAACGAACTGGATGCCGAAAGCCGTGATGCGTCAACCAATCTCGCCAAGTTGCTCGGCGAAACAGGTGTTGCGGAAAGCAAGCAACTCGCCGCGCGCGAGGAAGCGCTGCGCGATGCCCGTGTTCCAGCGGTGACCAGTGGCGGCATGCTGGATGCCTTGCGCTTGTTGCCGACGGTTATCGAGATCAAACGCGGCGCCTGGGATCTGCGCTACAGCATTTATAACGATCGCTCACCGGCGCTGCTCGCCGACGCCGCCCAACGGCAGAGCCACTTTTTGAAAACCCTCGAACTCTTCGCCTCCAACGTGGAGCGGCAACTGGTGCGCTCCGGTGAAGTGGCTGGCCGCCTGGAATCGCTCCTGATCGATGCGGACGCGTCCGGTTTGCGGCAGACGCTGCGCATGCAGCTGGAAGATTCCATCAAGCGGCGCAAATACCTGCAGGATACCGCGGCGGCGGTGGCTTCGGCGCAGTTCATCGTCGCCCGGTTGGGAGAAGAACTAGGCGTCAGCAAGGCCTCCATGGGCATGCTGGATCGTATGAAAACCATGGCCAACAACGCCTCCGAGATGGCCGGAAAACTGTGGGACTTCGAATTGTTTACGGCGGAAAATACGATCGAAGTCGATGGTCGCAAGGTCACGGGAATCAGCAGCATCACCATCGGCAAGATCGCGCGGGCCGTGTTGATCTTTGCCGTCGGCGTCTTTGCCACGCTGTGGCTTGGCCGTGTCGCAGAAAGCTACGTCGTCGGGCGTTTTGGCTACGATGCCACGCGCGCGCGCATCCTGCGTAAATGGCTGTTCACGCTCGGGTTGCTGATCCTGCTGGTAGTGGTGCTGACATGGGTCAATATTCCGCTTTCGGTTTTCGCCTTCCTTGGCGGCGCGGTGGCCATCGGCGTCGGTTTCGGCATGCAGACGCTGCTGAAGAACTTGATCAGTGGCTTGATGCTACTGTTCGAGCAGCCCTTCAAACCCGGAGATCTGGTGCAGGTCGGCGATATCAAGGGCAACATTACCGAAGTGGGCATCCGGTCGTCGGTCATTCGCGACGCTAATGGCATTGAAACGCTGGTTCCGAACAGCGTCTTTCTGGAGCAGAACGTTACCAACTGGATGTATGAAAACCCTCGGGTCCGTTTCTGCATCCGGCTTGGTGTGGCTTATGGCTCCCCGGCACGGGAGGTGGCCGAGATTCTCGACGAATGCGTCCGCCGGCATGGCCTGGTGCTTCATGAGCCGGCACCGATGGTCCTGTTCGAGGATTTTGGCGCCGATGCCCTGCAGTTCGCCGTTTATTACTGGGTCGAAATCGGGGCGAAGGCAAATCCCGTCCAGATCGCCAGTGACCTTCGCTTCATGATCGATAAGGCGCTGAGCGATAAAGGTGTCGTTATTTCATTCCCGCAACGCGATGTTCATCTCGATGCAGCATCGCCCTTGAAGATCGAAGTGGTGCGCAACCGGAACCCGGCCCCGGTGGAGCCATCATCCGCCGGGTGACCCGGCACGCTCGTCGTCAGGAGTTTCCGAAAGTCGGGTAGGTGGTATGCGGGGAGGGGTGCCCCTGACTAACGCGGACAGTGTCTGGCCGAGCAAGGGAATAATGCGGGCGTTGATTGCCTTGGCGCCATGTCAACGGCGAATTGCCGGTCCAGCGTTTGAAGGCGCGACCAAATGAACTCAGGTCGGAATACTCAAGCAGGCGTGCGACCTTGCCGAGCGACATGTCGGTTTCGCGGATCAGCATGCAACTCGCCGAGAAGCGCGAGTAATCGGAAATTTCTCGATAGCTGGTGCCGGCGCGTTCGAGATGGCGGTTCAGCGTGCGGGTACTGATCTTCAGCGCGGCGGCGACTGATTCCTGGCTGCATTGGCCGGCCAGCAGCAGACTGAGGGTGGTTCGCCGGACAAGTTCGACCCAATCCATGGCCGCTGAAGCGGGTAGCGTGGTCTCTGCCAAGGGCACATTGCCGCCGTCCGGCCGGGAGGGGGCGCAAGGATCGGAAAGCGGCAGATCCAGAGTTGAGGAGGGAAAGACGATGTCCGATCGCGTGGCGTTGAAGGCGCATGGAGCACCGAAAAAACGCGAGTAGACTTCCGGGTTCCTGGGGTGGCGCCGCATCAGGTGCACTTTGCTTGGACACCATTGTTTCCCGAGGAGCCTGCGCATGATGTTCAAGGCCGCCGCCATCGTGCCGTCCTGCAGTTCCTGAACGCCCGGAAAACTGCCGGTCAGAACGGAATAGCCCAGCGATGCGCGATCTCCCGTGCGGCGCAGAATGACGACGGACGCGCGGTTGTGCAGGTGAAAAAGCCGCTGCAGGGCTTCGAGGGCGGATCCGACAGTCGGAAACTGAAGCATCAATTTTCCCGGGATACCGATCTGTCCCGTACCCGAATGACTCCCGGCGAGCAGTCCGAAATGTTCGCAACCGGTTTCCTGAGCGCCCCGATGCAGCAGTTCACCGAGCGTGGCGATGGGCAGGACGTTATCGTGGTTTTCGAGGAATTCTTCGGATAGTTGCAGTGGGCGCAGGACGGCTTCTGGTTGTCCGCCCAGGCTGCGGATCAGTCCCGGAACGGCGTGATAGGCACCAACGCGCGCATGACCGGCGGGAATTGTCGGATTCGGCATTGTCGGATGCATTTTTCGTCGTGGAAGCTCGTTGGTCACTGCTTACGGTTGATGCCGACGATATTACCACTGTCATGTCGCTGCTGGCTCGAAGACGTTGATCGTTGTACGGGTTTGTCGTGGTCCGCAGCGTGCAACGATTCTGTCGGCAAAATGTCGGAGAGGGATGAAGGCGGAGGGACGGACTCCATGCATTACGCTGTCCTTGGTCTCTTGTCTCTCCGGTGTGGCCGGAAAATCCGCTGGCCGGCTGCTATGTTGAAGAGTCGGCCTAAATGTCGCCAAGCCTCTGCGAGAGGAAGCATGAAGCGTCTTCTTTTCTTGGTCATTGCTCTGCTCGTGTCCATTCCTGCGCTCCCGGCCATGGTCAAGGTGGCGGAGATTCACGGGGCAGTCAGTCCGGCCAGCGCCGCTTATTTCCTGCGGGCGCTGGATGTGGCGCAGCACGCCCGGGCCGATCTGCTGGTGCTCAAGCTCGATACGCCCGGCGGTCTTGATTCGTCGATGCGGGAAATGATCCAGGGCATTCTCGCCTCCCCGGTGCCGGTGGCCGTATGGGTGGCGCCATCCGGCGCGCGAGCCGCCAGCGCCGGCACGTATCTGCTCTACGCCAGCCACGTCGCGGCGATGGCGCCGGGCACCAATCTCGGCGCGGCCACGCCGGTGGCGATCGGAATCGGCGGCGCCAAGCCTGGTGAGGAAAAGCCGGAAAGAGGCAAAAGCGAAGGCAAGGGCGAGGGAAAGAGCGAGGCGCCGACCGGGAGCGTCATGGAACGAAAGTCGATCCATGATGCCTCTGCCTACATCCGCAGCCTGGCGCAATTGCGCGGACGCAATGCCGAATGGGCCGAACGCGCGGTGCGCGAGGCGGAGAGCCTGTCGGCCGAGGAAGCACTCAGGCAGAACGTCGTTGATCTCGTTGCCGGCGATCTCCCCGCGCTCCTGCGCGCTGCCGAGGGGCGCAAGGTGACCGTGGCGTCCGGGGAGATTACGCTCGCCTTCACCGCGGCGGCGCTGGAGACGGTCGAGCGTAACTGGAAGGAGCGCCTGCTGGCGGCCATCGCCGACCCGAATATGGCGCTGATCCTGATGATGCTCGGCGTGTATGGCCTGCTGTTCGAGTTCTATACGCCCGGCTTCGGAGTGTCCGGGATTATCGGCTCGATCTGCCTGCTGCTGGCGCTTTACGCACTGGCCATGCTTCCGGTCAATGCTGTCGGGGCGCTGCTTTTGCTGCTCGGCATGGCCTTGATGGTCACCGAGGCCTTCCTGCCCAGCTTCGGCGCCTTTGGGATTGGCGGTATCGCGGCGTTCGTGGCGGGTGCGTTGATGCTGATCGACGGGGACGTTCCGGGGTTGCAGATTTCGATGGCTTTCATCGTCCCGCTGGCCGCCGTCAGTGCCCTGGTGCTGGGCGGAGCGGGTGCCCTGGCGCTGCGTGCCCGAAGAAGCCCGTCCGTGGCTGGGGTGGAGGCCATGATCGGCACCACGGCGGTGGCGCTGGAGGCGTTCGAGGACGAAGGCTGGGTACGTGCCGGCGGAGAGTGCTGGTGGGCTCAGAGTTCAGTGCCGGTGGCGAGCGGCGACCGGGTGCGGATTGCGGCGGTGGAAGGGCTGCTCCTGAGGGTTGAGCCGGAAGGCGAAGGAGAACGGAAATGATGGTCTGGGACATCGGTTGGGACATCGGCTGGGGCGGCGCGATCCTGCTGCTCGTCGGGCTGGCGGTCGCCAGCGTCCGCATCCTGTTCGAGTATGAGCGCGGCGTCGTGTTCCTGCTCGGACGCTTCTGGAAGGTAAAGGGGCCGGGGGTGGTGATCATCGTGCCGGGCATCCAGAAAATGGTGCGGGTGGATTTGCGCCTGGTGGTGATGGACGTGCCGAGCCAGGACGTGATCTCGCGCGACAACGTCTCGGTGCAGGTCAACGCCGTGGTGTATTTCCGTGTCGTCGATCCGGAAAAAGCCATCATCCACGTGGCCAATTTCTTCGAGGCCACCTCGCAACTGGCGCAGACGACGTTGCGCTCGGTACTCGGCAAGCACGACCTGGACGATATGCTGGCCGAGCGCGAACGGCTCAATATGGACATCCAGCAGAGCCTCGACGCGCAGACCGATTCGTGGGGCATCAAGGTGACCAATGTCGAAATCAAGCATGTCGACATCAACGAATCGATGGTCCGCGCCATCGCGCGGCAGGCCGAGGCGGAGCGCGAACGGCGGGCCAAGGTGATTCACGCCGAAGGCGAATTGCAGGCCTCCGAAAAGCTGCTGGAGGCATCGCAAGTGCTGGCAAAGACCCCGCAGGCCATGCAGTTGCGCTACCTGCAGACGCTGACGAGCATCGCCGGCGACAAAAGTTCGACGATCGTCTTCCCGATGCCGGTGGATCTCGTCGATTCCCTCAGCCGCCTGTTTCGGCGCGAGGCGGCCGGGAAGGAATAGGATTATGCCGACGTGTGTTTGGCCATCAGCCGCACCACGCTGCCGATGACGATCAGTGTCGGCGGTTTGACCTTGTTGTCGCGGGCGACTCCCGGGAGCGTTCGCAGCGTTCCGGGAAAGATCTTCTGATCCGGCCAGGTGGCGCGATAGACCAGCGCGGCCGGGGTATCGCCCGGCAATCCCGCTTCCTGCAACCGCGTGGAGATGGTTTCCAGGCCGGTGACGCCCATGTAGATGACGACGGTCTGGCCGGGGCGGGCAAGCGCCGGCCAATCGAGATCGACCGTGTGATCCTTGAGGTGGCCGGTGACAAAGACGCAGCTTTGCGCGTGGTCGCGGTGCGTGAGCGGGAAGCCGAAACTGGCGGCGGCGCCGAGGGCGGCCGTGACGCCGGGAACAATCTCCACCGGGATGCCTGCGCTCATCAGCACATCGACCTCCTCGCCGCCGCGCCCGAAGACGAAGGGGTCGCCACCTTTCAGGCGCACCACGAATTTGCCTTCCAGCGCCTTGTCGACCAGCAACTGGCAGATTTCTTCCTGTGGCAAGGTATGGTTGCCGGCCATCTTGCCGACGAAAATGCGTTCGGCGGTCGGCGAGGCGAAATCGAGAATGCCGGGAGCGACCAAGTTGTCGTAGACGACGACCTGCGCCGCCTGCATCAGCCGTGCGCCTTTCATGGTGATCAGTTCGGGGTCGCCAGGTCCGGCTCCGACGAGAGCCACGCTTCCAACGGCGGCTTGGGCAGTCTGTGTCATGTCTGTTCTCCGGGGTCGATCCATGGATTATTCTGAAACATCGTTGCTGTCATCTTCGTCGATGTCCTGCGGTTCGCTCAGCACGGCGGCGATGTAATCTTCGGGCAGGCGGTAGATCCTGGCCAGTTCGGCCGGCGACTGGCCGCTGGCGTGGATGGCGGCGAGCCAGCCGTTGAGGCCGCTGGAAAGTGAATGGCCGGCCTTTTCGCCATCGCGCGCGGCGCTGTTGCCGCTGCCGTTGCCAATTTCGACATCGTACTTGTTGGCGTAGCCGCGCGGGGTGATCATCAGCCCGTGCTTGACGAAGGTATTGGAGTTGCCGATCAGCACTGTGGTCAGCATCCCGATGTCGGCGTCGAGCAGTTTCTCCAGCGTAGTGAACTCGACGCGCTGCTTGGCGCGGAATGCGGACTTGACCACGGCGACCGGGGTTTGCGGGTCGCGGTGGCGCAGGAAGATGCGCTGCGCTTCCTGGATCTGGCGCGTGCGCTTGCCGCTCTTCGGGTTGTACAGGGCGACGACGAAATCGGCATAGGCGACGGCATCGAGGCGGCGGGCGATGGTCGGCCACGGGGTCAGCAGGTCGGAGAGCGAGATGGCGCAGAAGTCGTGCGTGAGCGGCGCGCCGACCAGCGAAGCGCAGGTGTTCAGCGCCGAGGCGCCGGGAACGATCTCGACTTCGATGCCTGAGTCGGGAGTCCAGCCGGCCTGGAACAGGACTTCGAAGGTCGGCCCGGCCATGCCATAGACGCCGGCATCTCCGGAGGAGACGATGGCCACTTTCTTGCCCTGCCTGGCGCGGTCGTAGGCCTCGATGGCGCGGCCGAGTTCTTCGGTCATGGCCTTCTTGATGACTTCCTTGCCGTCGAGCAGGTCCTTGACCAGGCGGATATAGGTGGCGTAGCCGATGACCGTGTCGGCTTCGGCGATGGCCGTGCGGGCGCGGCCGGTCATGTACTCATGGCTGCCCGGGCCGAGGCCGACGAGCATGATCTTTCCAGTGGGGCGTGCTTGGGTCATTCCGGGATCCTTGCGATGGAGACGGTGACATTGCGGCCGTCCGGGCCGCGATGGCGGTGTTTTTCAATGAGGAGGTGCGACTTGTCGGCGCCGGCGGCGAGCAGTGCGGCGGCTTCGGAGACCGACGGTGTGCCGGTGTGCCGGCGCACCGTATCCGACGGGTGGGGGACGTCCACGACGGCCAGTTCGGCGGCCGGGTAGAAGCGGATCGTCCAGCCGTTTTCGGTGGCGAGCTGCAACAGGGCGGGTTCGTCGGCCTTGAGGTCGATGCTGGCCACGGCGGCGACGTCGGTGATCCGGGCCTCGCACACCGCGAGCGCGGCGTCGATCGCTGCGCGCACGGTCGCGAGCGGCGTATCGCGGTCACATCCGAGGCCGAGCGCGATTTTCATGCATCCTCCGTCGGTCGGTAGGTGACGCAGCGCCCGGCGAGTTGCCCGGCCAGCGCTTCCGGCATGGCGCGGCGGCTGATCCACAGGACGGCGGCGAAGCGGGCTGGATCGATATCTTCCAGGCGGTCGAACAGCGTGATGTTGGCCGGCAGGGATCCGTCGCGGCCATTGGCGTGGCCGGCCCACCAGTCCCTGCGGCCGGTTTCCTGCACCAGCGCGACGGGCTCGTCATTGACCACGGCGGAGCTGGCGTGCACGAGCGCGTCGTGCGCGGCGTCCAGCGTCCAGCCGAGTTCGCGGCCGAGCAGGTCGACAGCCAGCGTTTGCCGCACATCGGAGGCCGTGGTCAGCACCGCTTCGGCGCCGAGCGCTTCCGCCAGTTGGCCGGCCAGCGCGTTGGCGCCGCCGAGGTGGCCGGAAAGCACCGGGATGACGAACCGGCCGGCTTCGTCGAGTACGACGACGGCCGGGTCGGCGGTTTTTGATTGGAGATATGGCGCGATCAGGCGCACCAGCGCGCCGAGCGAGAAGATGGCAATTAGCGCGTCGTATTCGGCGAACAGTCGGCCGATCTGTTCGCCGGTTCTGCACGGATAGCTGTGTGCTGAGCCGGGCGCGGCGAGTTCGGCCTCCGCCGCGAACTTCTCCGGTGCGAACAGTTGCGCGCCGGGCAGCGCGGCAACGACGCGGCCGGCCAGGGCGACGCCATGGCGGGTGATCGAGATCACCGCAGTTCTCATGCGGCCGATGCCTCCTGCGCTTCCTTGCGCCTGCGGCATCCATTGCGCAGTTCGCCGCGCTGGCGCTTGGGATTCTGCACCAGCAGCAACGAAAGATAATTGACCGTCTCGCCTTTCAGCGAGGCGAGGTCGCGCACGATGCGTTCCTCGGGGGAGCCGACCTTTTCGATGAAGCAGCTTGTCGCCAGCAGGCCGCGGCGCTCCAGCAGTTCGAGCACTTCGTCGAGCAGCGGCTTGACCTTGAGCAGGATCAGCGTGTCGAACTCGTCAAGCATGTGGTCGATGACGCCGGTGCCGTAGGCGGCCGGGATGATGGCCAGCGTTTCGTCCTCTTCGGCCAGCGGCATGCCGGCCGTCGCAGCGGCGGCGGTAAATGACGAGACGCCCGGGATGGTCTCGACCTCGACCTCGGGGACCAGTTCCCGCACGACACGGGCCAAGTGGCCGAAGGTGGCGAAGGTCGACGCGTCGCCTTCGACGAGGAAGGCCAGGTCGCGGCCTTCGGCCAGTAGTGCGACGGTCTGCTGGGCGGCACGGATCCAGGCCTTGGTCAGCGCTTCGGCGTCTCGGGTCATCGGGAACACCAGTTCGACTGCATCGGCTGGCACCGCCAGTCCACCGCGTTCGACGATGGACAGCGCGTAGGAGCTTTCCTCGGCCTTCTTCACCGGGTAGATCCAGCGTGCGCCGGACTGCAGGACGGCCCAACTGCGCCGGGTGATCAGTTCGGGGTCGCCGGGGCCGAGCGAGGCGCCGATCAGTTTTCCGTAGGTTTTTGGTTGAGTCATGGTTGAGCCTGTTGGTGTGCGGCCGGGGGCCGTGCTCCCCCCTGACACGGGGGGCTGGGGGGGTTAAAAGCAGTGACAATCCACACCGGGTTCTGCGCCGCCATGCGGTGCATGTCGAGAATCGGCTGGCTGCGGCTGGCTTGCAGCTGGACAACATCCCATTCGGCGTTCAGGGCGTTGAGTGCCGCCGTGGCGACGGCCAGATTCTCCAGCGTGACGAAGTTCATCACCAGTCGTCCGCCGGGGTTCAGGCGGGCGAGGATCAGGCGGATCAACTCGCCGAGTTCGCCACCTGAGCCGCCGATGAACACGGCGTCCGGATTCGGCCAGGTGTCGAGATGCTCGGGCGCCTTGCCGTCCATCAGCGTGTAATTGGTGATGCGGAAGCGGGCGGCATTGGCGCGGGCGTTGGCCGCATCGCCCCCGTTCTTTTCGATGGCCCAGACGTGGCCGTGCGGCGCAAGGCGCGCGGCTTCGAGGCCGACCGAGCCGGCGCCGGCGCCGATATCCCAGACGGTGGCGTCGGGGCTGATACGCAGCTTGGCCAGCGACAGGGCGCGTGCGTCCTGCTTGGTGATCAGGCCCTTTTCCGGCGAGCGTTGAATGTACTCCAGGTCATCGAGGCCGAATGTCGGGGCGCCGGTATGACCCAAGCGTCGGACCAGAACGACGTTCGGTTCGGGGAAATCGATTGCTGCGGCCTCCTCGAGGGACAGCGCCGGGAACAGCCGTTCGTCGGGCAACTGCAGGCGGCAGGCGACGTCGAAGGCGATCTCGTTACTGGCATAACCGGCGGCGAGCAGCGCGCGGGCCAGGCGGGCCGGGTTGTTTTCCGGGCCGGTGAACAGAAAAACCTGCGGGTGCAGGGCGATGGCACGCATGGCCGGATACAGGCCGTGCTCGGGCGTCGCGCCGACGAACCATTCGCCAGCGTCGCGGCTGTGACAGGAGGCAATGGTGATGTCCTGCCAAGGGCGCCGGAAGCGGGCGCAGGCCAGTTGCAGGGCGGACAGGTTGGGCAATATCTCGAATGCGCTGTCCAGTTTGTCATCCAGCCAGGACGCCATGCCGTGGCACAGGGGGTCGCCCGTTGCCAGAATGACCACCGGTTGGCTCGTCGCCAGCGCGGCGCTGACCCATTCCGGCACCTTGGCCAATGCCCCATCCATGTTCTTCACGACGGCGCCCGCCGCGAGATGCGACTGCACGAGGTCGAGCGTGCGTCTGGCGCCGATGATCACGGCCGCGGTGCCGATGCGCTGCCGCGCCGTGTCGGAGAGGCTGGTCCAGCCGTCGTCGAGGATGCCGATGAGAGTGCAGGAACTCATAGCGCTTCTTCCTCCTCGACGCGCACGATGAAATTGCCGTCGAAGTCGCAAACCAGCATGGTCAGGCGGTACGGGCCGGGATAGCAGGCTTTCAGGCTGCGGATGGCCTTGTGCGCCAGTGCACGGTGAAAATCCACCGACAAACCCAGGGCGGCCAGGCGTTCCGCGGCGAAGCGCGCGGTCTCGGCTGAACGGATTTGCTCGATGAGATCCGGCGCGGCGCCGATCTCGCGTGCACAGTCAGCCAGCAGATCGCGGTCAATCGCGGCTTTCCAGGCATGCGTGACGGCGAGTCCCTGGCCCATCTTGGTTAGCTTGCCGGCCATCGCGCCGACGTAGACGTTCTGCATCTTGCGCGCGATGGCGGTCTGGAAAGCGGCTTTCACGAAGTCGCCCATCTGCACGAAACACGGTTCGTCGAGTTCGGGCAGCTGGCGCATGGCGAATTTCTCGCTGCGCCCGCCGGTGGTGAATACGATGCTCGTCTGGCCCTGATTGGCCGCGACGTCGATGGCCTGTACGACGCTGGCCCGGAATGCCGCCGTCGAATACGGGCGCACAATGCCGGTGGTGCCGAGAATGGAGATGCCGCCGAGAATGCCGAGCCGGGCGTTCAGCGTCTTCTTCGCCATGTCTTCGCCACCGGGGACGGAGATGGTGATTTCCAGGCCGTCCTGGGCGAGCAACTCGCCGGCCACGGCGCCCACGTTCTCCTCGATGCTGCGGCGCGGCACCGGATTGATCGCCGGGCCGCCGACCTCCAGGCCGAGGCCTTCCTTGGTCACCGTGCCGACGCCGGGGCCGCCCTTGAGCAGGATCTGCCCGGCGGCCTGCGTCAGGCGTCGTACGTCGGCGGTGAGATGGGCGCCGTTGGTGGCGTCGGGATCGTCGCCGGCATCCTTGATGATGACGGCGCGCGCCGTGCCGCTTTCAATACGGCCTTCATGCACGGGGAATTCAACCTCCTGCCCATTGGGCAAGGAACAGCGAATGTTCGCCGGCACCTTGCCGGTCACCAGCGCGAGCGTGGCCGCGCGCGCCGCCGCCGCCGCGCAGGCGCCGGTGGTGAAGCCGCTGCGATGGCCGCGCTTGCGCCGGCTGTCGCCTTTGCGGATCTTTTCGCCCGTGTTGCTCATGCCACCTTTTTCTGTTCGGCTTCCGCGACGCCGAGCAGGGCGTGGATGGCGGCGACGACCAGCGTCGAACCGCCCTTGCGGCCCTTGATGGTAATCCAGGGGACTTCGTCCACGGTCATCAGCAAGTCTTTCGATTCGGCCGCCGAGACGAAGCCGACCGGCATGCCGACGATCAATGCCGGCCGCACGCCTTCCTCGCGCACCAGGCGGATGACCTCGAGCAGCGCGGTCGGCGCATTGCCGATGCCAACGATGGCGCCGTCGAGGCGGCCGAGACGATGCGCCTTGCGCATGGACTGCACGGCGCGGGTGGTGCCCATATCATGCGCCAGCTCGATGACGTCGGGGTCCGAGATGTAGTGGTGCGTGGTCATGCCGAAGTGCTTGAGGCGCGGCGCCGAGAGGCCGACGCAGATCATCTCGACATCGGCAACGACCGGCGTGTCCAGCTTGAGCACGGCGGCGAGGCCGGCGCGCATGGCGTCCGGGTGAAAAGCGGTGAGGCCGTTGAAATCGAAGTCGGCGTTGGCGTGGATCATGCGCCGCACCAGCGGCCACTGCTCCGCCGTGTAGTCGTGCGGCCCGGCTTCGGCGTCGATGATGGAGAACGAATCGTGCTCGATGGCACGGCCGGCGGCGGTGAGTTGTTCGGTGACGATGTTGGTGGTCATGGCTTGATGGGGGTGGCCTTGCGGAAACGGTGGGTGAATTCCGGGTCGTACAGCTTGGAGCGAACGAGGGTTTCCCAGTTCGCCGCGCCAAGCGTCGGGCTGGCGACGATCATCGCCTGGCTGCCGATTTTTTCGGCCTGGCATTTTTCCTTGATGTCGGCGAGCGTGCCGCGCACGATCTTTTCCTGTCCCGGCCAACTGGCTTTCTGGACCACCAGGATTGGCGCGTCCTCGCGCCACCCGGCGGCGCGCAGCGCGTCCTGCACTTCATGCAGCAGGGTGATCGAAAGATAGATGCACAGGGTGCAGTGGTGCGCCGCCAGCGCTTCGAGATCCTCGCCCTCGGGCATTGGCGTGCGGCCGGCGGTGCGCGTGAGAATGACCGTTTGCGTGACCTCCGGCAGCGTCAGCGTTTCGCCGGCGGCGGCCATCGAGGCCATCGCCGAGGAAACACCGGGAACCACGGCCCACTCGACGCCGGCGGCAGTCAGCGGGCGGGTCATCTCGATCAGCGCGCCGTACAGGCCCGGGTCGCCGGTTTGCAGGCGGACAACGGTGGCGTGGCGGCTGGCCTGGTCGAGCAGCCAGGCGACCATCTCTTCCAAGGTCATATCCTTCGAGTCGCGGATGGCGCAACCTGCCCGCGCATGCAAGGTGGCGGCCTGGTCGACCAGCGAGCCGGCATAGAGGATGCCGCCCGCCTGTTCGAGCAGCTTGCGACCCTTGACGGTAATGAGGTCGGGGTCGCCGGGTCCGGCGCCGACGAACCATATCTTTCCGGGCATCAGATGTCCTTTCCTTGATTGATCTGTGTAATCAGCTCGCCGATGCTGCGCGGCGCTGGGATGTCCTTGGCCACGGCGGGGAGATGATGTGCGCGCAGCAGGCGATGCAATTCGACAACGCCGGGAACCGGCAGGCCGGCCGCTTCCAGCGCGTCGGCGTGCTGCGGCAGGTCGGGCGTGGCAAACGAGACGGTGCAGGTGCCGCCAGCGATCAGGTGAATGCAATCGGTCCAGCGGTAAGCGAAATCGATGTCGTGAGTGGCCAGCAGCAGCGTGATGCCGTGTGCGTGCAGGTCGTCGAGTACGGCCAGCAGTTCCTGGCGCATGGCATGGTCGAGTCCCGCCATCGGTTCGTCGAGCACCAGCAGCTGCGGCTCCATGGCCAGGACGCCGGCAATGCACACACGCTTCTTCTGTCCGAAACTCAGGTTGTGCACGGGCCGGTCCGCGAACTTGTCCATGCCGACGGCGCGCAGCGCCTTGTCCACACGCTGCCGGGCGGTCGCCGTGTCGAGTCCCAGATTGAGCGGCCCGAACGAGACATCCTCACGCACGCTGGCGGAGAAGAGTTGCTGGTCCGGGTTCTGGAAAACCAGGCCGACCTCGCTGCGCAGGCGGCGCAAGCCGGCGCGGCTGTAGTCGATCGGTTGTCCGGCATAGCGGATGGTGCCGACCTGCGGCCGCAGCAGTCCGTTGGCATGCTGGAACAGAGTGGTTTTGCCGGCGCCATTGGCGCCGATCAGCGCGTTGCGGCTACCGCGCGTGATGCGCAGCGAACAGCCGTCGAGCCCGACGTTGCCGTCCGGGTAGCGGAAGGTGACGTCGGCGAATTCGAGCAAGGTTTCCGGGGTCGGCCGGTTCATGACATCCCCAGCGCAACGCCGATCAACACGATTGCGCCTGTCCCGGCCAAGGCAATGTCGCGCCCGGCATTGGCGTATTCGGGTTCGAGAAAGTGCAACGGGCCGTCGTTGTTGCGCGACTGCGCCGCCACTTGCAGGGCGTGGGCGCGTTGCCAGATCTGCACCGTCAGGTTGCCCGCGAGGCTGCCGAGCGAGCGCAACGCGAGCCGCGGCGAGGCATAGCCGAGGCGGGCGGCCTGTGCTGTGTGCGTGTCGCGCACGGCTTCGGAAAAGACGAACAGCATGCGATAGCAAAGTACCATGAGTTCGAGCAGCACTTCCGGCAGGCGCAGGCGTCGCAACAGGGCGATGAGGTCGATCAGCGGCGTGGTCACGGCGAGGAACAGCAGCGCGGCCAGTGCGCCGATGGAACGCCCGCCGAGGATCTGGATCGGCGCCCAGCCGTCGGGCAGCCAGCGCACCACGAGACCGTGACTATTGCCCTGCGAGTCGGCCGACCAGGCCAGCGAAAAGGCCAGGGACAAGCAGCCGAGCAACAGGAATCCGAGCGGTGGCAGGGCGATGCGCAGGAAACGGGCGAACGGCACACCGGCTCCGGCTACCGCGCCTAGCGTGACCAGGCACGCGACCGTCATGGCGGCCCGCGGTTGCGTTGCGGCGAAGGCGGCGATGAAACCGCCCAGGGCGAACAGCCCCTTCGCCGCCGGCGAAACGGCACGCCAGCGGTTGCCGTACGCGCATTGCTCGATCAGCACGGGAATCCTAGTGGTGCGCGGCGCACTGCTTCTCTTCAAGCTCCCGGCGCATTTTCTCGCGGGTGCGGGAGACGCCGAGGTAGTAGCCGATGACTCCGGCGCCGAGCGCCGCCTGCAGGGCGAACAGCATCGAGGCGATTTCGCCGCTGGCCGGTTCGATCAGCGGCTGGAACCACGGCTCGTAATCCGGACGAATCTCGCTGATCAGGTTCCGGGCCTTGTCGTCGGCGCCGGTGAAGATTTCGGATGCCTTGCCATCCGGCCCGGCGGCAGGTTTTTCGACAACCCACAATGGCAGGATTGCGAGCACGATGACGCCGAGAACGAGCAGGAGGTTTTGAGTACGCTTCATGCCTGCACCTCCGATCTTTCGGCCAGCTTCATGGCGCGCAGCTCGGCCGGGTTGAAGCGGGCCAGGGCGTTGAAGATCAGGACAGTGAGCAGGCCTTCGCTGATGGCCAGCGGAATCTGCGTGACGGCGAAGATGCCGGCGAACTTGGCGAACGACGCGGCAAAGCCGCCTGCCGGATCAGGGAAAGCCCAGGCCAGTTGCACGGAGGTGGTGACGTAGGTGAGCAGGTCGGCCAGGCTGGCGGCGAGAAACACAGACACGGCCAGCGATGCCTTCAGCGACCGCGCCAGGCGGAAGACGGCATAGGCGGCGAACGGCCCGACGATGGCCATCGAGAAGACGTTGGCGCCGAGTGTGGTCAGCCCGCCGTGGGCCAGCAGCAACGCCTGGAAAAGCAGGACGACCGCCCCGATCGGCGCCATCGCCGCCGGACCGAACAGCAACGCGCCCAGGCCGGTGCCGGTGGGGTGCGAGCAGCTCCCCGTGACCGACGGCAGCTTCAGCGCCGAGAGGACGAAGGAAAACGCGGCGGCGACGCCAAGCAGGATGCGCTGCTCCGGATTGGCGGCGATGCGCTTCTTGATCGAATGAATTCCGTAGGCGACGAACGGCGCGGACGCGAGCGTCCAGCCGACGGCATGCGTGACGGGCAGAAAACCTTCCATGATGTGCATGTTTCCCTCCAACCGCTCAAAACCACAGTGCTCGCGCGAGGGAATTGGATCGGAAAGATCGGCCGTTGGTGGAATCGTGAATTCTGCGTTGGCGACTACGAAAACCGGGCGGCGAATCTACAGAACCTTTCCCCTCACCCCGAGGATTGGCACTACATTCGTTCCAGGCCGGTCTTCTGACTCGCCTTCATCCTCGTCCGGCGCCTTCCCATGCGAAATACGTCGCACAGTGGCATCTTGCCGGCTTCGTCAGGCCTACAGCAGCGGGGGGCTGTGCCGGAGTGTCCATGAGCGTCAAAAAATTCGCGAAGGAGTCACCGGCTTCCCGTTTCACCCGCTCCACGGTTGTGGAGCAAGGAACCTAAAACGGCGGTAAGTATACGCTGAAGGCACCATCAAGAGGAAGGGATTTGCTCTAGCGGAAATCCACAGGAGGGGCGTCTTCGTACAGATGTTCCGCCCATTCGGACCAGACCGCCCAGGCGACGGCGAGGATGATCGGGCCGGTGAACAGGCCGATCAGGCCGAAGGCCAGGATACCGCCCAGCACGCCGAACAGTACCAGCAGGAAAGGGATGTCGCTGACGCTGCTGATGAACAGCGGGCGCAGGACGTTGTCGATCTGGCTGACGACGGCGAAGCCCCAAAGCCAGACACCTATGGCCGCCCCGGTTTCCCCCTGCGATAGCAGCAAGGCCCCGGCGGCGCCCCAGGCTACGGGAGTACCGAAGGGAATGAGGGCGCACACGGCGGTAAACAGGCCGAGCGTTACCGGCGACGCGAGGCCGGCTACCCAATAGCCCGCGCCGGCGACGATGCCCTGGATCAATGCGGTGAGCAGGATTCCGTAGACCACGGCGCGAATTGTCGTGGCGGTGGCAGCCAGGTAGTCATGCATGCGCTGCCCGATGAAGCGCGCCATCACGTGGCTCAGTTCGTGGATGATGCGGCTGCCGTCGCGGTAGAAGAAGAACAGGACAACCAGCACCACGATAAGCCTGGCCAGCGTCCGTCCGAGGCCGCCGGCCAGCATGGCGACCTGGTCCGTATGCGCGCGGAGCCAGACCTTGACCGCTTCGGAGACTCCCTGGGGGTCGCCGAGCAGATGCTGGCGCTGTTGCGTGAGCCATTCGCCGAACCAGGGGATGTCGAGCAGGAATTTCGGGATCTCCGGCGGATATGCCAGCAACGTGCGCAATCCGGCAATGACTCCGGTGATTTCCTGCTGAGCCAGCCACGCCAGCCAGAGCAGCGGAACGAGCAAGGTGATTGCTGCCAGCAGCGTCGACAATCCGGCCGCCAGCGAATCCCGTCCCCCGCATTTTCCCCTCAGCTTTTCCGACAGTGGCCACGTCGCGTAAGCCAGGATGCACGCCCAGGCCAGCGAGCCAATGAAGGGGCGCATGACGATAAAAACCAGCACGACCAGTCCGCAGAGGCCCAGCCAGGGGGTGATACGACGATTGAACGGTAAGGGGTCTGTCATTCTGCCTATGCCAGCTGGCGACGGAGCGCGCGAAGTGTCCTTGATAGACTTCCTCGCATCGGGTCGTGTTCTCTATTCGTTTTGACTTTAGCACATGCCGCCGAGCCGTTCAGGAGATCCGCGCTTCGGCCGCCGCCCTGCCGACAGGAGGGCGATCCATGCAGTCCGCCGCGTCCGCTTAAGATCCGTTTAAGCCAGGCTGGCTACGATGCGGTCCATCGACAATAACGACGGACCGATCATGCGAACCGCCAAACACTCGTTGCTGGAAGCCGTCGCCGCGACTGCATCAATTCCCAGCCCGATCAGCACGGCCCATGCCGGTCTTGCATCACCTCGCCGGCAGGAAGCCGAAGATTTCATACGCGACGTCTTTCGTCGTCATCACGAGGCGCATGTCCGGTCGTTCGCTCCCAACCTGCTGCTGCTCGAGCAACAGGAGCGCGTGATTGCCGCCGTGGGTTGGCGTGGCGCGGATCAGGAAAACCTGTTTCTCGAACGCTATCTCGACGAGCCCGTCGAGATACTCCTGGAGCGCCTGACCGGGCAGGAATTTTCCCGTAATCGCGTTGTGGAGGTCGGGCATCTGGCATCGGACAAGCCGGGGGGCAGCGTGCAGGTGATCGTGTCGCTGGCCCGCCACCTGGCGCGGGAAGGCTACGAATGGGTGGTCTTTACCGCGACACGCGAACTGGTTCGCATCTTCACGAAACTGGGGTTGCCGCTGTTGGCGCTCGCCAAGGCCAATCCGGCACGGCTGGGCGCACAGGCCAAGGATTGGGGACGATACTACGAGACACAGCCGGTGGTTGTTGCCGGCCCGATACGCCTGGCGCTGGAGCGGGTCGGAGCGCTGGGATGAGCGCAGCCGTTCTCTTTGCGGCGCTGGCCGCGCGTCATCCGGAAAGCGTGGTTTTTCAGGGGTCTCGTTCCTCTTGGCGCGCACGGGAAGCGCGCGACGAAATATCCGACATCGAGCAGCGCTACGCCGGCGTGCGCGTGGTGGCCATCCTTGCCGACAACTCTCCGGAGTGGGCGCTGGCAGATCTCGCCGCACTCAAGGCGCAAACGCCGGTGCTTCCGCTGCCGCTGTTCTTCTCGCCGATGCAACTGGCGCATGCCCTGCAGCAGACGGGCGCCGACCTCGTTGTCACCGATCAGCCGGAACGCATCCTCGCGCTCGGGATCGGTTTTTCGGCCGGCGAGCAGCGCGAGAGCCTGGTGTGGTTACGACGTCGGACCACGCCCGTGGCGCAGCCTCACGGAACCCCCAAGATTTCGAATACCTCCGGCAGCACCGGTGAGCCAAAGGGCGTGTGGCTGTCCGCCGAGGGGCTCGTCGACACCGCCATGGCCCTTAAATCGTGTTTGTCGGACGCGCGCATCGAACGACATCTGTCCGTGCTGCCGCTGGCACTGTTGCTGGAAAACAGCGCCGGCATCTATGCGCCGCTGCTGCGCGGCGCGGAGATCCATCTGCCCGATCTGGCCAGCCTGGGCTGGCAGGGCATGGCCGGTTTCAATCCGCAGGCCTTGCAAGACAAGGTGCGCGAACTGCGGCCCAACAGCGTGATCCTCGTGCCGGAACTGCTCAAGGCGTGGGTGATGTTCCTGGCACACACCGGGCAGCGCGCGGCGGATGAACTCGCCTACGTCGCGGTCGGCGGGGCGCGTGTCGAACAGGGATTGTTGGCCCAGGCGCGCCATTTCGGCGTGTCCGTCTACCAAGGGTACGGGCTGACCGAATGCGGATCGGTGGTCAGTCTGAACCGACCGGGCGACGACGGCGACGGAGTCGGCCGGCCCTTGGCGCATGTACGCATTACCATTCGCGAGGGCGAGATTCATGTCGCGTCGCGCGCCTTCCTTGGCTATCTGGGCGATGCGACAGGTGAGCATGGGGCTGAATACGCGACAGGCGACCTCGGACATTTTGACGATGAAGGCCACCTGCATCTCACGGGACGGCGCAAGAACCTGCTGATCACCTCGTTCGGCCGCAATATCTCGCCGGAATGGGTCGAAGCCGCGCTGCTGGCGCAACCGCAAATCGCACAGGCCATTGTTGCCGGCGACGCCCGGCCGGCTCTGGCGGCCATCGTCGTGCCTTCTCCTGGCGTTTTATACGCTGACATGGCGGCGGCTATCGGGCGCGCCAACGCCACGCTGCCGGACTATGCGCGCCTCGGTGGCTGGATCGATGCCAGCCCCTTTACCCCGCAAAACGGAATGCTTACCGGCAACGGCCGTCCCGTCCGCTCCACCATTCTTGAACACTACGCCGCCGATCTGGCAGCGCTCTATGACGAACAGGCCATCGAGGAGCCCACCCGTGCCTTTTTATGAAGAACTCGCCGCCGCGACTGCGGCCGAACGCGATTACCTCCTGTCGTCTCCGATCATCGCCAATTGCATGCGCGGAGACGTGTCACGCGA
Organism: Propionivibrio sp.; assembly: GCA_029975435.1. Classification (GTDB taxonomy): domain Bacteria; phylum Pseudomonadota; class Gammaproteobacteria; order Burkholderiales; family Rhodocyclaceae; genus Propionivibrio. The sequence continues at coordinate 75,903 of JARKPC010000011.1, forward strand.
GAGCTATCTCGCTTTCCTCGGGCAGGCCTACCATCATGTCCGCCACACCACGCCACTGCTGATGTCTCTGGGCGGGCGCCTGCCGGAGCGACTGTCTTGGCTGCGCCGCCCGGTAGCGGAATACATCGACGAGGAAATCGGCCATGAAGAGTGGATCCTGAACGACATCGGCGCTGCCGGCGGCGACGCCGAGGCCGTGCGACGAAGCCATCCCGAGCTGCCGGCCGAAGTGATGGTGGCGTACGCCTACGACCTGATCAATCGTGGCAATCCCGCGGCCTTCTTCGGCATGGTTTTCGTCCTCGAAGGCACCAGCGTGGCGATGGCCCTCAATGCCGCGGATCGCATCCAGCAGGCGCTCGGTTTGCCGGATGCCGCATTTTCCTACCTGCGTTCGCACGGGACGCTGGATCAGGAGCATACCCGCCACCTGGCGGAACTGGTGGAAAGCATGACGCCGGAGGATCAGGCCGATGTCGTGCATGCCGCCAAGGTCTTTTTCCGGCTCTATGCCGGGATTTTCCGTGCGCTACCGGTCTGAGGAGAAGTCGCATGAGACTTGAGAATGCTCGCATACTGCTGACCGGCGCCACCGGCGGGTTGGGACGAGAATTGGCGCGCCAGCTCGCCGCATCGGGGGCAGCACTGTTGCTGGCCGGCCGCGATGCCGCGCGACTTGAGGCGCTGCGCGCCTCGCTGGGCGCGCATGCTTCGGTGGTCGTTGCCGATCTGACCCGGGTCGAGGGCGTTGCCCTGACGGCTCGTGCCGCTCAGGATTTTGGTATCAACGTGCTAATCAACAATGCCGGGACCAGTGCTTTCGGCATGCTCGAAAACCAGTCCTGGCCGACCGTCGAGCAGGTCTTGGCGACCAGCCTGGAAGCACCGATCCACCTGACGCATGCCCTCCTGCCCTGGCTCAAGGCGCAGCCGCAGGCGGCCATCGTCAACGTGGGTTCGACCTTCGGCAGCCTGCCGTTCGCCGGCTTCGCCGTCTATTCGGCGGCCAAGGCCGGGTTGCGGGCGTTCTCGCAGGCTCTGCGGCGGGAACTGGCCGATACGCTGGTGTCGGTGG